>JBAUWJ010000248.1:0-13227 GCA_049583715.1 Arenicellales bacterium
AGCGGACTCGCCGGTTGACGCGCTTGTTTGTCGGGGCGTAACCGGTTAACTCAACGACAAACTAAGCATGTAGAACCAATGAGCGGAGGGCTCGCGGACGCGGGTTCGAGTCCCGCCGCCTCCACCAATTCAATAGTTAGGGCCAACCCAAGGCGGCCTCTTTATTTCGAGACGGCAGCCGAGGACGCCAGGCTCGCAGTGGCGGACGATCTTGAGCAAGAGACCAGGCGTCCGCCGTGGCACCGGAGACAACCGGCGACGTGGAGACCCGAAGGAATCACCCGGGGCGGATCCGAGTCCTCCGCTATCACGCGCTTCAGGTTACCCAGGCCCCGCTCCCCTCAGCCCCGCCCATCTGCGGGAGCGATGGGGTCATCCGGGATCGGTAGCCACTTGGATGGGGCGTGGTCGTTGTGTCTTTCAGCAGGAAGTACAACGACGTCACGATGATCCCTGCAGAAGACCAGCAGCTAAGTCACCCTTGCTCTGCCCGTCGAGCCCACGGCTCGGGTGGCGATTTTTCAGCAGGCCGCATCTGTCGCCATTCGTCAAGCACGGTCGCACACAGAGGGCCGCCCTTTCCCGGGCATCGGCCATGGTCCTGAAGTGGGAGCGGAACTTCCCACCCGGCCGGTGGTCGACTCCTCTATTACAAAACAGATAACCGCCAGGAGGCACCATGAAGAAGAAAAGGCGTTCCTCTATATCCCACGCTCTCAATCCCGGTACGGCCCCGTCCGACCCTGATCGAGCCACTTCCAGCGCAAGACGCCGACTCCTGTCGGCTATGGTTCTCGGCGGTGCCGGCATAGCACGTGCGTCCGTGCCATATAGCTGGTCTACCCCGGTCGTGGAATCAGTCCTCCTTCCCGCCCACGCGAGTGCATCCTGCACGAATACGCCATTGACCACCACCAAGGTCTTTTCCCTGGTATGCGGGGCCAACGATGTGAGCTATTTCGGCGTCTACACGCTATCCTACGACTCCAGTACTTGCCTGATTTCAGACTCAGTAGACATTTACGACCATTTGGTGAAGTTCCCGCCTCCCGCGTGTTTTGGAATCCGCTACAAGATCCTTGATACCGGCCAGACGTTTGTGGTCCGTATAGTCGACGGCAGTCATAATGACTTCGTGCCACCGCTCACCCTCTCCCCTTGCAGTGAAGTCACGACGCCATTTACCCACCCCTTTGCGTTCAACTTCAGCTGCGGTGGCGTCGACTACCATGCCACGGGGTCCATCAACTACGATGGAACTACTCTGTCCCTCGACAACTTCACCGTGGAGCTCGCAGCGTAGACACCGATACTGGTTTCTCATCAGCACATGATCGGAAAGCAATCCCGCACATCGGACTTAGGGGATCGTAGCGAGGCAGGCGGCCTGCTTCACACAATGGCGAGACCATTTTTTCGATCTTTTCTGGGCGAATAGTGGTGACTATTCAACGAGAAAGTTCGGGACAATGGGCCGATTTCCCCCGACGCAGTAGATCCATCCTAAGTCCGACAGGCTGCCAGGGCCGTGCCTCTACCCGGGGTGAGAAAGAGACGCGATGGTGTGGCCTCAATGACTCAACCCAGCCTCACTCCCTCGAAGGCTCGACCTTCCTGCGCAAAGCCTTGGCCCGAGCCCGCCTGGTTTTGCCCTCCAGGCGCTTCTCCCGAGCAGTCCGGCTGGGATGCGTCGGGATCCGCTTCTTCCGGACACGCCCGGCATCCTGCACCAGCTCACATAGACGCTCCAACGCCGCCTCGCGGTTCTTCTCCTGGTTCCTGAAGCTCTGCGCCTTGATGACGACGACGCCGTCCTGACTGATGCGCCGATCGGAGCGGCGCAAAAGGCGGGTCTTGTAGAAATCCGGCAGGGACGAGTGCCGGATGTCGAAACGAAGCTGGATGGCCGTGGCGGCCTTGTTGACGTGCTGTCCTCCCGGACCCTGGGCCCGTATCGCCGTGAGCTGGATCTCTGACAATGGGATTCGAACCCGTTGCGAGACTTCAAGGCTGGTTGGTTCCACAAGCCTTCCTCTCGGGTATTGTCATCGACTCGGTGCTCCTCCCATCAGATCGAATCGAGTCGAGGACAGACGGCTGCCTCCGAACGCTTATCCTGCCATAAGACAGAATCCGAGGGCACAGGGTCAGGACAGAACCTTTATATGTTCGAATGGTCATTTGAAAGCGTGCTGATCCATGGTCAGTATCGTAAAGGCGTGCTCGACGCTCAAGAGCGGTCATCTGAAAGCAAACGCTGGCCTCGGCGTAAACAGGAGACCGGATATATCCACCGAATTACGCACCGTCTTCCTGCCGGCGCAGCGGTGATCGGTGCGGCCTCGGCGCGCAGACGGTCTGATCCAATTGGATATCCATGAATTCAGGATTTGATTTGTCGTTTCCATCTATCCTCTTCCCTTCTCCTGGCAGTGTTGAGGACTACGCATCCTCGAGCTGGTTGATCGCCTGGAACTCCCAGCCGTTGAGCTCGAGGTCGACGGCCTGGACGCTGGAGCGGACGCTCTCGATCCGGGACGCCCCGGGGATCGGGAGCACCTGCGGCGGGCTCTGCGCCAGGTGCCACGCAAGGACGACCTGATAGGGACTGGTGCCGTGCTCTTCGGCGATCTTCGACAACACCTCGTTCTCGGCAGTATGGCGGTGGCCGCGGTGCCCACCGACCGTGCTGTATGGCAAGTACGACAACTTGTTCTCGCCGCACAGCTCCAGGACACCCGCGGAAAAGTAATCTCTCTTGCAAAACGGGTTGGCGCGGTTTTGAATCGTCTCGATGCGCGTCACCGCCAGAGCCCTTCGCGCCTGTTCTCTGGAAACGTTGGAGATCCCGATGTGCCGGATCTTGCCGTCTTCCTGCAAACGTACCAGCGCGCCGACGGATTCCTCGAGCTGCACCTCGGGATCCGGGGCGTGAAGCTGGTAGAGGAAGATGGTTTCCACGCCCAGATCCCTCAGGCTCTGCTCGCAGGACCGCCTCAAGTGCTCCGGCCGGCCGTCCGTCACCCAGCGGCCGCCCGGGCGCTTCAGCCCACCCTTGGTGGCGATGCAGACCTCCGATCCCGGACGCTGGCTCAGTGCTTTGCGGATGAGCCTCTCGTTGTGCCCGATATCGCGATCGTCGATGCAATAGACGTTCGCCGTATCCACGAGCTGAATCCCGGATTCGAAAGCCGCGTGCAGCACGGCGATGGCGCTTTTCTCGTCCGGGCGGTCCTCCAGGGACAGGGGCATGGCACCCAGGCCCACGGGGAAAACCGATATTCCAGTGTTGCCTATTTCGCGTTTCATGTCCGAATCGAAGTCATGGTGAAGAGCCCGGTAAGAGCTTCAAGGCACCCGGGGTGCCGTATCGATCAACAGGTGGAATGGAACAAGCCACCCACGGGTCGGCCCGCGGCCAGCCGGTTGTAGTGCTCCACCGCCCGGATGGTCTCCTCGAGGTAGACCTCCACCCCGGCCTGCTCCAGCAGGGCGCGTGTCTGCGGCATGGTATGCAGCATTTTCAGCATGCCGCGGGACAGCACGATCACCCGTGCGCCGTGGTCCAGCAACTCCTCCACGTCTGCCGGTTGAATGCCCGGGCGGTGGTGGGTGCCGGTCTCGGACCAGTCCCACGGTCGGCCTCCGCCGGGCCACAGCTTGAAATCCTTGCCCGGCACCAGACCCTCGACCTCCATTCGTCCCCAGGAGATGGCTGTTACGGATGGTGATCGAGGGCTCATGGCGATGCGGGCGGACGCGGCTTGAACGGAGATTATAACGCACGGGGTCTGGCTTCGGGGAATGGAAACCGCATGCAAAATATCTTGTATCCTATTGATAGAATTGCATAAAATGGCTCTTGTCGATGATCTCACTGCCTGCGCCCGCTGTCTTGGGCGCCGTCTCGTGGCATGCAGACCGGGGATACTCGATACGAATGAGCATCGGAGACTTTAAGGAGTTCTCGAGATGGGAAGCAACGGTTCACAAGTGGCAGGCCGAGTCAGCGGCGCCTACAAGGGTATCGAGGGTTTCTACGTACTCAACCCCCAGGGAGAACTGGGCTATTTTTCCGAGGACGGCCAGAGACTGGTGCGCGAGTCCTTCGACAATGCGGACCCGACGCCCGGTTCACCGGATCCGGACAAGATTGAGAGCTTCAACTCGGAGCTTCGTCGTTCCTCGGAGAGCTTCCCACCCGGTGAGGACAAGGAGCTCGGCTATCTGCTCCCCGTCGATGACGAGCACCTCTGGAACACCGCTACCCTCATTCTCCACGAGCACATCGCCAAGGAGCTCAAGGATGCCTTCGACCGGGACATCAAGCTCGGCCGGATGAGCCTGGCGGAAGGGGACCGGAAGATCCGTGACATCGCCCTGGAACGAGGCCTGCACCGGGGATTCGAGGACCTGCTCAACCATGTCGGATCGTTCGGAACGCACACGTTCTTTCCCGTGCTCTATTTCCGGCCGAGTCAGGGCCTCGAGCCTTCCGGGAAGGCCACGCAACCGTTTCGCGTGCTCAATCTGTTGTCCTTGATCCAGGGCACCGGCCGGTTCTCCGACCTGTTGGCCAGGATGCGGGAGAACCTCCAGGAGCGCGGTGCACTGAACCAGGCCTCCAGGCTCGAGCATCGATTCACGCTCCAGGACGAGGTCGACTGAGCACGCATTGAGCGCGCTCACTCTCCCTTGAATCTCGGCTCGCGTTTCTCGAAGAAGGCGTTGGTGCCCTCGAGGTTGTCGCGGGTCATCGCCGTCTGCACCAGGGCCTCCGTCTCGAAGTTGAGCGCGGCTTCCAGCGAGGATTCCAGCGCCGCGTCGAGCATCACCTTGTGAAGCTGCACGGCCACCGGGGCGCGTGAGGCGATCCGCCGCGCCAGCGTCAAGGCCTCCGTACGCTCCTCGCCGGCTTCCACAATGCGGTTCACGAGGCCGATGCGGTGCGCCTCCTGCGCATCGATGAGCTCACCGGTGTAGGCCAGCTCGCGGGCCCGGGCAAGCCCGACCTTGCGGGGCATGTAGTACGTACCACCGTTGGTGATGGTCACGCCGATGTTGACCTCTGGAAAACCGAATCGGGCGTCCTTCGCGGCCACCACGAGATCACAGGCGAATACGAGCTCGCAGCCCGCGCCGACGGCATATCCCTGCACGGCCGCGATGACCGGGAAACGGGCGGCGCGAATCAGCCGCGTGCTGTCTTGAAGGTGCTTCTGCCATTCCCTGAGCTGTGCCGGTTTCAGCCTGCCGGACTCGATGTCCCGATTATGCTCCCGGATCTCCGCGACATCGTGTCCTGCCAGGAACGACCGCCCCTCACCGGCGATCACCAGGCAGCGGACCTCCCGGTCCTCGTTCAACTCCGTGAGCCTGCGGCCCATGAGCGCCCAGGTCTCGATGGTCATCGCATTGAGTCGATCCGGGCGATTGAACACGAGCCAGGCGATGTGGCCATCCCGGCGGACGATGATGCGGTCAGTCATGATCTGCTCCGATTTGTGGTGGCGTTGGGAAGGCGGGCGGGACCGGCCTCTGAGCTCCCGCCGCGGCCTGCGGGGAGCTCAGGATCTCGACAGCTCGACGCCGGCGGCGACCCGGTCCCAGGTGGCCTCGCCGTTGCCTCGCGCGCGCAGGTCGAACTTCTGGATCTTGCCCGTCTGGGTCTTGGGCAGGGCTTCCACGATCTCCACGTAGCGCGGAACCATGAAGTAGGCCATGCGCGGCTCCAGGAAGCGAATGAAGTCTCCAAAGTCGAAATTTTCGCCCTCCTTGAGCACGACGAATGCCTTCACCTCCTGCTCGGTGTGCTCGGACTCGACCGGCACCACCGCGCATTCCAGGACCGGGGGATAGGCGTTGATTTCGTTCTCCACCTCCATCGAAGAGATGTTCTCCCCGCTGCGGCGGATGGCGTCCTTGACTCGGTCCATGAAGTAGAGGTTGCCGCGCTCGTCCTTCATCAACATGTCGCCGCTGTGCACCCACTGGTTGCGCCAGGCACGGGCGGTGGCCTCGGCATTGTTCCAATAGCCCGCCATGAGTATCCACGGCTCCCTGGCCCGAACCAGCGCCTCGCCGGGAACGCCGGGTGGGACTTCCAAGTCATCCTCGTCGACGATGCGCACCTCGTAGCGGTCCGCGGTCACGAATCCGCAGGTGCGGCTGTCGACCAGGTCGAAACCGGAGCGGGTCGGGCAGTTGATCTCGGTCGAGCCCCAGGTCGTCGACACCAGGACCTTGAACCGATTCTTGAAGGTTTCGATATCCGGCAGCAGGGGCACGACCAGCATGCGCTCCATGGGGTTGTCGCCGTCGCTTTCCTGCACCGCGGCCTGGGACAGCCAGTTCGCCATCGCGCCCAGCAAGAATGTCGTGGTCGCGCCGGTCCTGCGCACGTCCTCCCAGAACCGGCTTGCGCTGAAGCCCTGCGCCAGGACCACGGTTGCGCCCCGGATACAGCTTGCGTACACCGCCGCCCACTGGCCGGCGATGTGGAACAGGGGAAGCGGATTGTAGTAGACGTCCGTATCTTTCAGCGCCAACAGCT
This sequence comes from Arenicellales bacterium, assembly GCA_049583715.1. Lineage (GTDB taxonomy): Bacteria > Pseudomonadota > Gammaproteobacteria > Arenicellales > JAANXG01 > JAANXG01. The sequence goes on from JBAUWJ010000248.1 coordinate 6,554, forward strand.
CCGCGACGGCGAGGGCGTACTCATACGAATGTGCGTGCGTGATCATCACGCCCTTGGACGGGCCCGTCGTCCCGGAGGTGTACATCACCGCGCCGACGTCGTTGAAACGCGGCTCATGCTCCGTTGCCACCGCCCGCTCCTCGAAGCAGCTATCGAAGGGGATCCGCCCGAAGCGGGCACCGGTGCCGCGCGCGTCGCCGCCGGGTGACCCGCCCACCTCGATCAGCGTCTTCAGGTGGGGATAAGAGTCCCCGTCAAGGAGGCGTTCCATGAGATCCACATGGACGATGCAGACCCGGGCCCTCGAGTCGTTGATCAGGTGGGTCAGCACATTGCCCCGCAGGTGGGTATTGACGGGCACCTCGATCGCGCCGAGCCTGGCCAGGGCGCACCAGGCGTAGATGATCTCGATGCCATCGGGCAGCAAGAGGAGAACGGTGTCCCCGCGGCCTATGCCGCTGCGGGCAAGGCCGGCGGCGAGTCGGGCCGATTGCTCGTCAACGTCACGATAGCTGTACGAGCCGCTTCCGCAGACAACCCATGGCTTATCCGCGAACCGTTCGACTCGCTTTCTCAGCACCCCGGGAAGGGTTTGTTCGACGCGCAGGTCCGAGAACATAAACAGAGTTGGTCGGTGCAAACAGCAGGATTATAGTGGGCGGCAGGTTCCGCCGCGACGGACCGGAACATCGCACCTGCGGGTCGGCTCCCTCATGAACTCACCGATGTCGAAAAAGTGCCGGAAACCGCGGCACTGGCATTGATTCCCTGCCCCTGGCAGGCAACAGTGCCGGAAAACGGGCCGCTGGTGGTCTCGCCATTCGTCGTGCCCTGGTAACTGAGATCGGCGGTGCAGACAACGCCGGGCAAGGCAGCATCGGTGAACCCATCGAAGGTTCCGGTGGCCGTGAAAGACGTTCCCGAGAGCGAGCCCTTGTAAGTGTGTCCTCTCGAGTCGGTGACGACCACGGTACCGTCCGGATCAATGGCCACCTTCAAACCGTAGCTGTCGGACACCCTGGTGCCGGCCACGGTCAGCACCAGTGTCTCCCTGCCGGTGTAATTGCCCGCGTAAAGGGCGTAACTGCCGCTGGTGCTCGACCCACCGCCGGTGCTCGATCCTCCGCCGCAGGCCGTCATCAGCAGCATCAGGATTACGGCAGCGACGTTGCCGGATTTTCCCACGAAACCCTCCCGGTGTGGCCGTGTCGACATGTTCATGGACAAGAGGAATCTCTACACGGCGTCGCCGAGACGTTCGGCGGCCTCGGTAAGCAATTGCTCGGTCTTGTCCCAACCGATGCAGGCATCGGTAATGGATACGCCGTAACGAAGCCTCGAGGGATCGTCTCCAAGCTCCTGATTGCCCTCCTCCAGGTTGGATTCCAGCATCACCCCGATCAGGTCGCGATTGCCCCGCGCCTTCTGCTCGATCACCGAGTTCCAGACCACTTCCTGGCGCTCGTGCTTCTTCCCGGAGTTCGCGTGGCTGCAATCCACCATCAGGCCGGTCGGCAGGCCCGCCCGCCTCAGGGTCCCCACTGCCTCGGCGACATTGTCCGGATCATAATTCGGCTTGCCCTTGCCGCCGCGCAGAATGATGTGCCCCCACGGGTTGCCGGTGGTGCGCACCACGCAGGTGCAGCCGTTGCCGTCGATCCCGAGGAAGGCATGGGGCTCGCGGGCCGAGCGCATGGCGTTGATGGCGACTTCGAGGGAGCCGGTGGTGGAGTTCTTGTAACCCACCGGCACCGACAGGCCGCTGGCCATCTGGCGGTGCGTCTGGCTCTCGGTGGTGCGCGCGCCGATAGCGGCCCAGTCCAGCGCGTCGTCGATGTACTGGGGCGTGATCGGATCCAGGATCTCCGTCGCGGTGGGCAGGCCCATGCCCGCCACGTCGATCAACAGGCCGCGCGCGCGCCGCAACCCCGTCTCCATGTCGAAGGATCCGTCCAGGTGCGGATCGTTGATCAGGCCCTTCCAGCCGACGGTGGTGCGAGGCTTCTCGAAGTACGTGCGCATGACGATGTAGAGGGACCCGTTCAGTCGCGCACGCAGTGCGCTCAAGCGGCGCGCGTAGTCCAGCGCCGCTTCCGTGTCGTGGATCGAGCACGGTCCCACCACCACCAGCAGCCGCGCGTCCCGGCCGTCCAGGATGGCGGGGATGGTCCTCCGGCTGTCGAGAATGGTGCGCTGGGCCGCCTCCGTGAGGGGCAGCTCCGACCTCAGGACGTCCGGCGGAATCAGCGGGGTCAGGGACTGGACGTGCAGGTCGCGGGTCTTGCTCGGGTCGAATGTTGCCATGTCTTTCTGCGTGCAGCTCCGGAGGAACGGGCATGGAACCGGTTCAGTTGAGCGTATTGTAAGGCATCGACCGGATTCCGGTGGAGACAACGGCGGAGATCGTGCCGCAGCGCCGTCACTGTCTCGTCGAGGCCTCGAAAGTCATCCGTCACCTGCCGTATCGGCGATCCTGAATTCCACTTGCCACCATGTCGACGCATCTGGAACAATTGCCGCCCTCTGAAAACGGCGCCCACCAGGCCTCGGATGTCTGCATTGAAACCGTCCGCTATCCTCCGATCGATCATCGTGCTCGCCGCCGTCGCCGGAGCCGTCCGGGCTGAGGCACAGACCGACGCCAAGGCCGACACCCGCTACGTCACCGACCAGCTCACGATCACCGTGCGCACGGGGCAGGGTTCGAGCTACCGCGTGCTGAAGGCCCTGCCTACCGGGACGAAGGTGGAAGTGTTGAGCGAAAACAAGGACACCGGCTATTCAAAGATCAAGACCCCGGACGGCACCGAGGGCTACTCCCTGACCCGCTACCTGATCGACGAGCCGCCAGCCGAGGTCAAGCTCGCCGCGATGAAGAAGAAGCTCGAGGCGCTCCAGGCCAAGCCGGCGGACGACGCCCAGAAACAGCTTACCGACCTCCAGGCGCAGTATCAGTCTCTGAAGCTCAAGTACGACTCGCTGGAGTTCGAGAACGTGCAGCTCTCGCAGCGCATGGACGCCGTCAAGGAGAATGCATCGAACGTGGTCGGTCTCATGGACCAGCGCGACGAGGCCCTTCAGCGAGCGAACAAGCTCGCCAGCGAGCTGGACAAGCTCAAGGTCAGGAACACGGAGCTCGAGAACCATTCAGACAAGAAGTGGTTCATGGCCGGCGCCGGCGTCCTCATACTCGGCATCCTGGTGGGCATCATTCTCCCAAAAGTAGGCGTGCGCCGGCGCGGCAGGTTCGGATCCGGCGACTTCTCGTTCTAGAGAAGCTCTGATTAATGCTGTCATTGCGAGCGCGACGAAGCAATCCAGAAAGTGTGGAATGGCCAGGCATCCTGGATTGCTTCGCTGCGCTCGCAATGACAACGTAAACCATTAATCAGAGCTTCCCTGGATAAGGACAGGGAGTCGAAGGCGAGCGGGCTGTTAGCCGTTCGAACGGGACTGGTAGTAGCGCATCAGGATCTCCGCCACCTCCGGACGCGAGAACTCGACGGGAGGAGCGATACCGGCACCCAGCATTTCCCTGACCCGGGTCCCCGACAGAAGCACGAAGTCCTCCGGGGAGTGATCGGGGGCATCGCGCATCATGACAACGCGTTTGAGCTTCTTCGAATAGGCGGTGTGGTCCGCCTTGTAGATATCGATGTCGAGAGCACCCCCGGGTACCTCCCGCTCGAAGATCTCCTGGGCCTCGAACGGTCCGTAGTAGTCCCCCACGCCCGCGTGGTCCCTGCCGACGATCAAGTGCGTGGCCCCCATGTTCTGACGAAAGATGGCGTGCAGAACGGCCTCCCGAGGACCGGCGTACAGCATATCGAAGCCGTAGCCGGTGATCATGACGCTGTTCGGCGGGAAATAAACCTCGGCCATCTTGCGAATCGCGGCGTCGCGCACCGGGGCGGGAATATCCCCGGGTTTCAGCTTCCCGAGCAACATGTGCACCACGCAGCCATCGGCACCCACGTCCTTCATCGCCATCTTGCACAGCTCCTCGTGCGCACGGTGCATGGGGTTGCGCGTCTGAAACGCGACGACGGTGCGCCAGCCTCTTTCGGCAATCTCGTTCCTGATCTCCACCGCCGTGCGGAATGTGTTGGGGAACTCGCTCCGGAAGTAGCTGTAGCCGAGGACCCGCACCGGTCCCGACAAACAAGTGCGTCCCGATTCCATGAACACGGCCACACCCGGGTGCGCCCGGTCGGTGGTCCCGAAGATCCGGCCGGCCATGAACTCCAGCTCCTCGTCCGTGAAGGCCTCTACGGCCTCCACATCCATCACCGCCAGCACCGGGTTGTCTTTCGCGTTCGGATCGCGCAGGGCGAGGCGCGAGCCCGGCGTAACGCCTGACGCGTCACGGGTGACGTTCAAGATGGGTACGGGCCAGAACAGGCCGCTCGTGGTCTGCATCGCCTCGCAGACCGCCAGTGCGTCGGCCTTGCTCATGTACCCGGGCAGCGGACTGAAGTAGCCGGCGCCCAGCATCACGGCGTTGGCGGCGGCACCCGAGGTGAGGAGAAGCGACGGCAGCTTTTCCGCCTCGCGGGCCAGGGCACCGCGCCTGTCGTCGTCTTCCACGAATAAGGGATTCAGCTTATCGGAGCCGTGGGGACTGATCATTCTCGTTTCCAGACCAAATCGATAAAAGCAAAGCGACACATCCGTCATGGGGCAATCGACGCCGATTGCTCCGCTGCAGGCCACCAACGTTGAATTGCCCGCATACGTTGTCAGTGCGGGGACAGCGAGGACCACGCGGGCCGGGGCTCCGGATGTCCCGATCGAGCCGCACTTTCCGAGTGCTTATGCGGCTGCCTGACGGGCGCGCCTGTCCTTGACGGACTTCGCGAGCCGCTTCAGGAGCTCGGCGGTGTCGTCCCACCCAAGGCAGGCGTCGGTGATGCTCTGGCCGTGAACGAGCCCGCGCCCCGGGGCCACGTCCTGCCGGCCTTCGACCAGGTGGCTCTCGATCATCACCCCCATGATGCGGCTCTCGCCGCCGGCGATCTGTCTCATGACATCCGCAGCCACCTCGATCTGCCTGCGCGGCTGCTTGCGGCTGTTGGCGTGACTGAAGTCGATCATGATCCGGGTCGGGCTGACGCCGGATTGCTCCAGCATCTCGGCGGCCTGCTGCACGTTGCCGGCATCGTAGTTCGGCTGCTTCCCGCCGCGCAGGATCACGTGGCAGTCCCCGTTTCCGGACGTTGAGAAGATGGCGGTGTGCCCCTGCTTGGTGACGGACAGGAAATGGTGCGGACGGCTCGCCGCGTTGACCGCATCGACCGCAATCTTGAGGTTGCCCTCGGTACCGTTCTTGAATCCCACCGGGCAGGACAGGCCCGACGCCAGCTCGCGATGGCCCTGGCTCTCCGTGGTGCGCGCTCCGATGGCGCCCCAGCTCACGAGATCGGCAATGTACTGAGGTGAAATCAAGTCCAGGTACTCGGTGCCGGCCGGAACACCCAGCTCGTTCAGCTTGACCAGGAGCTCGCGGGCCAGCGAAAGCCCCTTGTTGATGTGAAAGGATTCATCCAGGTCGGGATCGTTGATGAGGCCCTTCCAGCCCACCGTGGTGCGTGGCTTCTCGAAATAGACCCGCATCAGGATCTCGAGCTCCGATTGAAGCCCGGTTCGGAGCCCCTTCAGATGTGCCGCATATTCCTCCGCCGCCCCCACGTCATGGATGGAGCACGGCCCCACGATCACCAGCAGGCGGTCGTCCTCGTCGTTCAATATGCCGTGGATCGTCCGGCGCGTGCCGTGCACGAGCTCGGATGCCCGCTCGCTGATGGGAAAGCGCTCGATGACCTGTGCCGGGGCAAGCAGCTCTTTGGTCTCTACGATGCGCAGGTCGTCTGTGTTGTATCTCATGTCCGGAACTCGTCGTATCTGTACGGCAGATGGTTTGCCGGCTCAAATCGGTTTCAAGCCCGAGCTGCGGGAATCGACACCTCGCCGATTCAAGGCGCGCACTCCAAGGGGAAGCCCGGAGAATACCACGCCCGGTGCGGTCGCGCCGCACTGTGTTCTACGCGCTATACCCATCCTGGTGTATCCCGTCACTGACATTGACCCATTCAGAGCGCGCCAGGCACCGCAGGACTCCCGGCGTCAACAGCCACTGCAGCTCGCCGTGGCCGCACGCCGGCGGCCACGGAAGCTCGATCAGGCAGGCACCGGCTTTCTTGAAGCGCGCGAAGCTCTCCTGCCGACCTGCCGCGAGCCAGGCCAACAGCTCGGACAGATCCGGCTCGTGCCCGACCAGAGCGATCGCTTCCACCGGTGCCCGACTCTCCATCCAGCGGCAGATTTCGAGCGGAGCGCCCTCCGGCCGCAGGCCTTCCACGATATCCACGGAGGGCACGCCGTAGCATTGCGCGATCAGGTCCGCGGTCTGGCGCGCCCGCACGTAAGGGCTGCTTCCCACCGCGTCCAGCTCGGGAATCAATGCGCGCAGCCCTTCCGCCGCCGCCCGCGTGCGGCGCAGGCCCCGGGCGGTCAGCGGCCGCTGGGAGTCCGGCAAGCCGGTCCTGGAAAATGCTTCGCGCTCTTCGGCGATGCCGTGTCGGAACAGCACCAATTGCATGACAGGCATTGTATGGCGGCCGGGTCGATCTCCGCCAACGCCAGGAAGCTCCGGATGGTCTCCCGGGCTCCGTGGG
>JBAUWJ010000249.1:0-1718 GCA_049583715.1 Arenicellales bacterium
CCCCACATCCATGCGGGTCGGAATTCATTCCGACAGGGAATTGTTGCCACGCCGCTGCACCGGGGGCGCGATATCAGCGTGCAGCCCCGGCCCCGAAACGGAAAGCTTGAGGTAAGATTCGGCGCTCGATTCCGCCGCGGGAGTTTTCATTGACGACACAAGCCGGGACGAAATATCTCCCGCCCGGGTGGATCTGGCTCGTACTGTTCGTGCCGATGTTCACGCTCTTCCATTGGCTTCGGCAGGACGGCCAGGCGTTGAACGCGGACATGCTCGAGAACTACGCCTGGGGCATCGCCTGGCAGGCGGGCTATTTCAAGCACCCGCCGCTGTTCGCCTGGGCGACGGCGCTCTGGTTCTCGATCTTCCCCAGGCAGCACTGGGCGTACTTCCTCCTGTCCGCCATGAACGCCTGCCTCGCCTTCGCAGTCATCGGCGCCGTGGCGCGGCGTTACCTCGAGCCACGCAAGGTGCCGGCGGCGGTTTTGATGTTGACGCTGGTGCCTTTCTACTTCACGGAAGCCTACAAGTACAACGCCAACGTCGCCTTGCTGCCCCTCTGGCCGCTGGTGGTGTACTGCTACCTGCGGGTCCTGGAGACGGAGCGCCGAAGTGATGCCGCGCTCCTCGGTATCGCGGCGGCCCTGGCGCTGCTGACCAAGTACTATTCCATTTTCCTCCTTGCGGCATTGCTCGGGCATGCGCTGACGGATTCGGCGGTGCGCCGGCTGTTTCGCTCGTCCCTGTTCTACGTCGCCCTGGCCGTCCTGGCGGCCTGCGTGGCCCCCCACGTCTACTGGCTTGCACACCACGATTTCGTCAGCTTCGAGTACATCTCGGAGCGGGTGGCCATAAACAGCGGCGTCTCGTACTGGTTCGCGGAGAAGCTCATCGGCTTCCTGCTGGCGCTGCCGTTCTTCATCATCATTCCCATCGGCTTGATATTTCTCCTTTCCAGGCGGCATCCGGCCGCGCCGCGCAGCACTTTCACCGGGAGATGGAGAAGTCTCACGGCCTCCCGCGACGGCCGGCTTCTGCTGTGGGTGTGCACCGCGCCGTGCGCGCTGACGGCGCTCTATTGCCTCGCGACCTGGGCCGTCCCGCACACCAACTGGCTGATTCCCGCCGGCTTCGGCTGGACCATTCTCGCCGTCCGCCTGCTGCCGGAGTGGGACGTGGCGGGCGGTACGCGCCTTTTCTTCCGCATCCTGGCCGTCTTCTGGACCGGTTTCATCGCGGCGGCGCTGCTGCTTCCCGCGAGGACCGGCCTGCCCATGATCGAAGCCTCGAGGATCGCCGTGCAGACCTGGGAAGCCCGCTACGGCTCGCCGCCGCGCATCGTGGGCGGGTTTCGGAACTACGCCGACGCCGTCGCCTTCTATGCCCGGCGCCCGCCGCAGGTTCTGCAGCGCCTCAGCTATCGATTGACGCCATGGATCCGACCGGAAGACATTCGCAGGTACGGTGCGCTGTTCATCTGCGACACGCGGATTCCCCAATGCATGAACGGCATCAAGACATTCGAGCCCGCGCCGCGCCTGGTCAAGTCCATTGAGGTGCGCCACGCGGACAGGTCGGCCAGCGACCGAGGCTATCCAGTGAGCATCTTCATCGTGCCGCCGTCGGGCGCGACATGACGGAGGTTTTGCGGCCATAATTCGCTTTCCACTGACAAACGGCGGCAGGTCGTTGGGCCGCGTGCTCCCGTACGGATGAAA
>JBAUWJ010000250.1:0-21926 GCA_049583715.1 Arenicellales bacterium
AAGGCCATCGCCCGCCGGGTGGCGGCGGCCATCGCGTCCCGGAAGAAGGACTACAGCGCGAAGTTTCCGTCCATCGTGGTCGAGAACAGCTAGCCCGCACCGCCACCGTACATGAGGCCAGTGAGGTGCCCGACAAGATGAGCGAGCTCGAGGATCTTCGACCCGGCGCACACCGCCGGCGCCCGGACTGAGCGGTGGCCGGCAACAGCTTTGGGGTTCTGTTCACGGTAAGCACGTTCGGTGAGAGCCACGGCCCCGCCATGGGCTGCGTGGTGGACGGTTGCCCGCCCGGCATGGCGCTGTCGGAGGCCGACATCCAGCCTGATCTGGACCGCCGCCGTCCCGGCACCTCGAAGTACACCACCCAGCGCCGCGAGCCGGACCGGGTGGCCATCCTGTCCGGCGTGTTCGAGGGCGTGACTACGGGAACGCCCATCGGCTTGCTGATACACAACGAGGACCAGCGCTCGGCGGACTACTCGAAGATCATGAACACTTTTCGGCCGGGCCACGCCGACTATGTGTATGAGCGCAAGTACGGCGTTCGCGATTACCGCGGCGGCGGGCGTGCTTCGGCGCGCGAGACGGCGATGCGCGTCGCCGCCGGAGCGATCGCCCGCAAGTATCTGGCCGAGCGCCTCGGCATCCGTATTCGAGGCTACCTCGCCGCCATGGGCGACATCAGGATCGAGCGCGTGAACTGGGACGAGATCGACAGGAATCCGTTCTTCTGCCCGGATGCCTCGAAAGTGCCCGCCCTGGAGAAGCGGATCGAACAGCTCCGCCGCGACGGTGACTCCGTGGGTGCGCGCATCGACGTCATCGCCCAGGGCGTGCCGCCCGGGTTCGGCGAGCCGGTGTTCGACCGCCTGGACGCGGAGATCGGCCGTGCCATGCTGAGCATCAATGCCGTCAAGGGCGTGGAGATCGGCGACGGGTTCGCCAGCGTCGAGCAGAAGGGCAGCGAGCACCGCGACGAGATGACCCCGGATGGCTTCCTGTCGAACCACGCCGGCGGCATTCTGGGCGGAATTTCCACGGGGCAGCAGATCAGAGTCAGTATCGCCTTGAAGCCCACCTCGAGCATTCGCGTGCCCGGCCGCTCCATCGATCGCGAAGGCCGGCCGGCGGAGGTGGTGACCACCGGCCGCCACGATCCCTGCGTCGGTGTGCGGGCCACTCCCATCGCCGAGGCCATGCTGGCGCTGGTGCTGATGGACCACGCCCTGCGTCACCGCGCCCAGAACGCCGACGTCGAATCGAGTGTACCGTTGATCCCCGGCGGGGCATGAGGCTCGCCACGTTCATTCGAAGCGTGCTCCCTCGCGCGCTGCCGGGAGAGGGCCGGGGTGAAGGTGGTTTCAATACCCGGCACGTACTCCTGACTCTCGCGGCGGGAATCTTCTCCTCGCTTTGGCGCCCGTCGCCGGAGTCGGTCAGCAGGGCGGAGGCGCACTGAATTTCCCCCGCCGACTGATTTCCTGCCCGCCTGGTACCTGAGCCGCCGGTGATGCAGGGCCCCATCCCTTACTGGCGCCTGTCGTCGTTCTACTTCTTCTATTTCGCGGTGCTGGGCGTGCTGGTCCCGTACTGGGGCCTGTACCTCAAGTCGCTGGGATTCGGTCCCGAATCCATCGGTCTTTTGATGGCGATTCCGCTCGCCACCAAAATCGTCGCGCCGAACATCTGGGGCTGGCTCGCCGATTCGGCAGCGCCCGGCGGCTCTCTGGTTCCCCTCGCTTCGGCGCTGGCCCTGGCGATCTTCTGCAGCCTGTTCTGGACCGCGAGCCTGGCGTGGCTCGCACTGGCGATGATCGGCTTCAGCTTCTTCTGGAATGCCACCCTCCCCAACATGGAAGCGACCACTTTGAACTTTCTGGGCGAGCACTGGCACCGCTACGGCGTGGTGCGCCTCTGGGGCTCGGTGGGGTTCATCGTCCTGGTCTGGAGCATGGGCTGGGTGATCGACGCCTGTGGTCCGGCGACGGTGCTGGGCGCGATATGCGTGTGCCTGGCGGGGATGTGGGTCTCGGTCCTGAGCGTGCCGGAGCGCCCGCCGCTGTCGCTGCGGAAGGAGCCGGCGGCCGGCCATCCGGCCCTGAAGCCTCAGGTGATGGCCTTTCTATTCTGCTGCATGCTGATGCAGGCTTCCCACGCGCCGTTCTACGCCTTCTTTACACTGTATCTGGGGCGGTACGGCTACGAGAATTCCGTGATCGGCGGTCTGTGGGCACTTGGGGTGGTGGCCGAGATCCTGGTGTTCCTCAATATGCATCGTCTGTTTCGTCGTTTCCGATTCACTTCGATGTTGCAGCTCAGCTTCGCGGCCGCGGTCCTGCGCTGGATCCTGGTTGCGACGTATCCACGGTTCCTGTGGATCATCGTGTTCTCGCAGCTCCTGCACGCCGTCACCTTCGGCGTGTATCACGCCTCCGCCATACAGGTCATCCACCGCCTTTTCCGCGCGGAGCACCAGCATCGTGGACAGGCGCTGTATTCGAGCATGAGCTTCGGCGTCGGCGGTGCCCTCGGAAGCTGGTACAGCGGCTACCTGTGGGTCCACTCCGGCCCGGCCTCGATATACCTGGCCGCCGCGGCCGCCGCCTTCCTGGCAACGGCCGTGACCTGGCTCTACGTGCGCCCCAGGGTCCGCGAAACCGCTTAGCCGAGCCGATTCGCGAGCCACCGGTGTCAGCACTTTCCCCAAACGCAGGGAGCGGCGTCTCGGCATGGGCTGGGGGTGGTCTTTGTCGACCGTCTCGAGGCAGGAGCCGAGAGCGAGCCTACATGGAAGTACTTGCGGCGTCTCGACAAAGACCACCCCCAGCCCATGCTTTCCGTGGTCCGGGCTTTCCGTGGTCCGGCCAGCGTGCGCTCACCTTCGAAAAACAGTGCAAGCGGTCCCGGCCTCGCCTTGAGCGCTGGCGGGATGTCTTTGAATAGCCTGCTAGTGAGGACGGTATTGAAGGACAACCGGCTGGTCGTCCTCGGTGTCGCGGTCGGATTTCTGGTCGGCAGGGTCGGGCGGGGTAGTGGAGAAGACCAGGCGCGACGCCCAGCCGAGCTCCTCGAGGAGGTTGATCTGGTCGACGTCGGTCTCCCTGTCGGCCACCAGGCGGCCGCGGATGTCGCCGAGGGAGTTGAACACGGCTTCCGCGCGGACCTTCGCGTCCAGGTGGCCGCAACGGCTGGAGCGATAGATGGACCGCACCACGTCCCGCACCAACTCGTAGTGGACGGGGTCGCCGTCCAGGATTTCGTTGATGTCGGCCGCGTCGGGCTTGATTGGAAGCTGGTGGCGGCCGACGAGCTCGGCGAGCCGGGTCATCAGCTCCCGGTACTCTATGCCACGGCAGTCGTCAAATGCTTCGCTGCTGGTCATCGAACAAGTTGAAGCTCGGTTTCACGGGCGTATGATACGATAAGTATTGAGTCATCCGGTGCATTCCCGCACCATTGTCGCCCCATTTCAGAAAGATCAACTATGGCCGGTAAGACCCTCTATGACAAACTCTGGGATGCCCACGTCGTTCATGAAGACCAGGATGGCAACTGCCTGATCTACATCGACCGGCATCTGGTGCACGAAGTCACCTCCCCCCAGGCCTTCGAAGGTCTGGCTCTCGCCGGCAGGGAGCCCTGGCGCCGCGATGCGAACATCGCAGTCGCCGATCACAACGTGCCCACCACCGATCGCGCCAACGGCATCGCGGACCCGGTTTCCAAGCTCCAGGTCGATACCCTGGACGAGAACTGCGTCCGCTACGGGATCGAGGAATTCGATATGAACGACGCCCGCCAGGGCATCGTTCACGTCATCGGCCCCGAGCAGGGGCTCACCCTGCCCGGCATGACTGTCGTCTGCGGGGACTCGCACACGGACACCAACGGTGCTCTCGCCACACTCGCCTTCGGCATCGGCACGTCGGAGGTGGAGCACGTCCTGGCGACACAATGCCTGTGGCAGAAGAAATCCAGGGCCATGCGCATCAATGTCAACGGTGCCTTACCCCCCGGCGTCACCGCCAAGGACGTCATACTCACCATCATAGGCCGCATCGGCACCGCCGGCGGCACCGGCCACACCATCGAGTACGCTGGCCAGGGGATCCGGGACATGTCCGTCGAGGGCCGGATGTCCCTGTGCAACATGTCCATTGAGGCGGGCGCCCGCGCCGGCATGGTGGCCTGTGACGACAAGACCATCGACTACCTTCGCGGCCGTCCGTTTGCACCCAAGGGGGAGATGTGGGAGCAAGCGGTGTCCGCCTGGGCGGACCTGTCGAGCGACGACGATGCGCACTTCGACAAGGAAGTCGATATCGACGCCGCGGAGCTCGAGCCCTTTGTCACCTGGGGCACCTCCCCGGAGATGACGGCGCCGCTTTCCGGACAGGTACCGGATCCGCAGTCGGTCGACGACCCCCGGCGACGGGAGGGTTATCGGCGGGCCCTCGAGTACATGGGTCTTACGCCCGGAACACGCATCTGCGACATCACCCTGGACAAGATCTTCATCGGCTCGTGCACCAACTCGCGCATCGAGGACCTGCGGGCCGCGGCCAGCGTGGTCAAGGGCCGCAAGGTCGCCGGGAATATCTCGCTGGCCATGGTGGTTCCCGGGTCGGGCCTGGTGAAGAAGCAGGCCGAGAAGGAGGGGCTGCATGAAGTGTTTCTGTCGGCGGGCTTCGAGTGGCGCGAGCCCGGCTGCTCCATGTGCCTGGCGATGAACGCGGACAGGCTGGAGCCCGGCGAGCGCTGCGCCTCCACCTCCAACCGCAACTTCGAGGGGCGCCAGGGCCGCGGCGGGCGCACTCATCTCGTCTCCCCGGAGACGGCCGCCGCCTCGGCGATCGCCGGCAGGCTGGTGGATGCCAGGAGTCTGCAGTGATGCGCGCTTTCGAAACCTTCACCGGGCTGGTAGTGCCCATCGACCGCGCGAACGTGGATACCGATCAGATCATTCCCAAGCAGTATCTGAAGTCCATCAAGCGTACCGGCTTCGGCGTCAACCTCTTCGACGACTGGCGTTACCTCGATCCCGGTGAGCCGGGGCAGGATCACGGCAAGCGGCGCCTCAACCCGGATTTCATCATGAACCAACCCCGCTACGCGGGCGCGGAAATACTGCTGGCGCGCGAGAACTTCGGGTGCGGTTCCTCGCGGGAGCATGCGCCCTGGGCGCTCGGGGACTACGGCATCCGCGCCGTCATCGCCCCGAGCTTCGCCGATATCTTCTACAACAACTGTCTCAAGAACGGCCTGTTGCCGGTGGTATTGGGCAAGGCCGAGGTCGACGAGCTGTTCAAGGGGTGCGAGACGGCGGGCTTCAGCCTGACCATCGATCTTCAGGCGCAAACGGTGACGGCCGGTGACGGCCGCTCTTTCGGGTTCGAGATCGATCCCGAGAGCAAGCACCGGCTGCTGAATGGCCTGGACGATATCGCCCTCACCCTGGGCATGGCGGACGAGATACGCCGCTATGAAGAGCAGGCCCGCCGCCGCAGTCCGTGGCTGTTTCCCCAATCGGCGGGTTGAGCGGGCGCCGGACCGGGTCCCGGGCTTTCAGCGCACCCGAAGTACTGATCCGGATACTTGATTTGGAGCAATGAGCAAGTCGATCGTATTGTTGCCGGGCGACGGTATCGGCGTGGAAGTCGTGAGCGAGGCCGCGAAGGTCATCGACGCCTTGAATGCGAAGCACGGCCTCGACGCCTCGGTGGAGCACGCCCTGGTGGGGGGCAGCGCCTGCGACGCGACCGGCGAGCCTTTACCGGACGACACCCTGGAGAAATGCCGGAAGGCCGACGCCATACTGCTCGGTGCCGTGGGCGGTGCGAAGTGGGACAGCCTGCCCCACGACAAGCGTCCGGAGCGGGGCCTGCTGGCTCTGCGCTCCAGGCTCGGGCTGTTCGCCAACCTGCGACCGGCGATCACCTACCGCCAGCTCAGCTCGGCGTCGTCGCTCAAAGAGGACAGGGTCGCCGGTCTCGACCTCATGATCGTGAGGGAGCTCACCGGCGGCATCTACTTCGGTGAGCCGCGTGGTATCCGGGAAGAAAACGGAGAGAAGGTCGGCTTCAACACCCTCGTGTACCGCGAATCGGAGATCGAGCGCATCGCGCGCAACGCCTTCGAAGTGGCGGGCAAGCGCGGGCGGAGGTTGTGCTCGGTGGACAAGGCCAACGTGCTGGAGAGCTCCCAGCTCTGGCGGCAAACCCTCGAACGCGTGTCCCGCGACCATCCCGATTGCGAGCTCACGCACATGTACGTCGACAACGCCGCCATGCAGCTCGTACGCGAGCCGAAACAGTTCGACGTGATCGTTACCGGCAACATGTTCGGCGATATCCTGTCCGACGTCGCTGCGCAGTTGACCGGCTCCATAGGCATGCTGCCATCGGCGTCGCTGGATGAGCGCGGCAAGGGGTTGTTCGAACCGGTGCATGGCTCCGCGCCCGACATCGCCGGCCAGGACAAAGCCAACCCGCTGGCGACGATCCTGTCGCTGGGGATGATGCTGCGATATTCCCTCGGGGAGCCTTCCCTGGCGGATCGGGTCGAGTCCGCCGTGGCGGACGTCATCGAGCAAGGATACCGGACGCCGGACATCTATCGCGGCGAAGGCACTCGGGTCGGTACCCGCGAGATGGGCGACGCGGTTGTCTGTGCGCTGGCGTGTTAGAATCGTCTTTTGATAGTTGTTGAAGTTATAGCAGTAACTATCTGTCTTTGAAGAGAAACTATCTGAAAGCGGCATCCCGGCCGCCAGGCTTGCGGGGCGGCGTTTCCAGGAAGTGGATCCGTCCCGGCGGGGATCGTTGCGATGCGAGCTCCCGGAGCGCGTCCCGGCCGGCGTCGCTCGAGCATTCGCTCCTGAAGACCTGCCCCCTGGATTCCCCAACCGGTTGACAGAGATGGCAAAGACTTACAACGTAGCGATAGCGGGCGCCACCGGCGCCGTCGGGGAAGCGATGCTGGAGATTCTGGCGCAGCGCGACTTCCCCGTGGGCGAAGTCCATGCATTGGCCAGCGAGCGGTCGGTCGGGAAAACCGTGATGTTGGGCGGTCGCCGCTGCCGGGTGCAGAATCTCGACGACTTCGACTTCAAGGATGTCCAGATCGGGCTCTTCTCGGCGGGCGGCTCGGTATCGGCGGTCCATGCTCCGCGGGCGGCCGAGGC
The DNA here is from genome assembly GCA_049583715.1 of Arenicellales bacterium. Classification (GTDB taxonomy): domain Bacteria; phylum Pseudomonadota; class Gammaproteobacteria; order Arenicellales; family JAANXG01; genus JAANXG01. The sequence continues at coordinate 7,184 of JBAUWJ010000250.1, forward strand.
AGGATGCATCGTCATAGACAATACCTCCCATTTTCGCTACGACGACGACATTCCCCTGGTCGTGCCGGAAGTCAACGCGCACGCCATCGCAGACCATGTCAACCGCGGGATCATCGCCAACCCCAACTGTTCCACGATCCAGATGGTGGTGGCCCTGAAGCCCCTCTACGATGCCGTGGGTATCGAGCGGATCAACGTGTGCACCTACCAGGCGGTCTCGGGCACCGGCAAATCGGCCATCGAGGAGCTGGCGGACCAGTCGGCGCGGCTGTTGAACGGCCGTGCCATCACACCCCGGGTCTATCCCAAGCAGATCGCCTTCAATGTGCTGCCCCACATAGACGTATTCATGGAAAACGGCTATACCAAGGAAGAGATGAAGATGGCCTGGGAAACCCGAAAAATCATGGAGGACCAGCACATCCGCGTGAACCCCACGGCCGTGCGGGTTCCGGTCTTCTACGGCCATTCCGAAGCCCTGCACATCGAGACCCGCGACAAGCTCAGCGCAGCGGACGCCAGGGAGATCCTGCAAGCCGCCCCCGGGGTGGTGGTGCTGGACGAGCAGCGCGATGGCGGATATCCGACGGCGGCCACCGAGGGCGCTCGTCACGACGCCGTGTTCGTTGGTCGGATCCGCGAGGATATATCCCTCGAGAACGGCTTAAATCTGTGGGTAGTGGCCGACAACGTTCGAAAAGGTGCGGCCCTCAACAGCATTCAGATCGCCGAAGAGTTGATAAAAACCTATTTGTGATCGATACTTACAGGACCTTTGTGATAATGATTCTAAGTACCCTGGCATGACCCCGGGTAATACAAACGAGCCTTAGATAGGACGATCTCCGATGAACGCTAGAAATGCGACGATGAACGTATCCTGTTCGAGGACGCTAGGTCTGATCGTGGGCGGGGTGGCGATGGTTCTGGCGCTTCCGGCCCATGCGTTGAGCCTGGGGGGGTTTCAGGTCAGGTCGACCCTTGACGAGCCGCTGAAGGCGGAGATACAGCTCAGCTCCGCGGACGCCGCCACGCTCAAGACCCTCAAGGTCACGCTCGGCAGCCGGCAGGACTTCCAGCGGGCCGATGTGCCGAGATCCGAGTTCCTGAAGCAGCTCAAGTTCACGATCTCCACCGAGGGCAAGAACCCCGTGATCGAGGTGACCACCGACCAGCCGATCAGGGAGCCTTTCCTCCACTTTCTCGTCTCCGCCGAGTGGAGTGGGGGCAAGCTGATTCGGGAGTACACGGGTCTGATCGATCCTCCCATGTATGCCGCGGGGCAGCCGGCGGCGGTCGAGTCCCCGGCGACGGCGCCCGCGACGAAGTCCAAGACGCCTTCCACGGAGGTATCGACCGCCACTTCGGGCGCCGGCACGGCGACCGGGACCACGGGTGAGATGACCGGAGAGGGCGAGGCTGTGACGGGCTCGAGCAGCGCCTCGGGACGCTCGGCCGAGTACGGGCCGACCCAAAAAGGCGATACCTTGTGGGGCATCGCCTCCAAGCTCGATACGGGATCGCTGCGAGTGAACGTCTTTCAAGTCATGATCGCGTTGCTGCGGCAGAATCCGGACGCCTTCATCGATAACAACATCAACCTCCTCAAGACCGGCCAGACGCTGAGCCTGAAGGACATCTCCGCCGTCGCCGAGGTTTCCGCCAAGGAAGCGAGCGCCGCCTACACGGCTCAGCTCGACGAGTGGCAGGCCTACAAGACCCGCATCGCCAGCGCGGAGGGTGAATCACAGACCACCGGGGAGATGGCGAGCGGGGAGACGGGTTCCACCGAGACGGCAAGCGCTGCCGCCGCCGCGAAGCCGCAGGCGACCGGCGGCGGAATGGCCAAGGCCGCCGGCGCCTCCAAGAAGGCCTCGGCCAGCGAGCAGGCGGCGGCGACCAGCGGCGAGTCCGGTCAGAAGGGCCAGGACGTGCTCAGAATCGTCCAGGCCACCGTGGACAAATCGCAGAAATCTCAGAGCGCCGGCGCGGGCTCGGGCCACTCCGGCGAGCTCACGGCGCTGCGGGGCAAGATCAACACGCTTCAAGAGGCCCTGGATTCCAAGAATCTCGAGAACAAGGATCTCGCCGAGCGGGTTCGCCTGCTCGAGAGCCAGGTGAAGAACGCGCAGCGTCTGGTGAGCATTCAGGACAAGGAGTTGGCTGCAGCGCAGGCGCAGGCCTCCAACAGGGAGGCGGGCAGCGACTCCGACGCTACCGCCGAGCAGGTCGCGAGTCAGCCCGTGACGCCGGTGAAGCCTGCGACCGTCGCAGACGAATCCACCTCCGCGGAGGATGCCGATCAGGGTGCCGCCGCGCCCCCGAGCAAGCCCAAGGTCAACAAGCAGCCGGCCGTCTCCAAGCAGGGGGCCGGGCAAAATGCCAGGAAGAACGAGCAGGAGGCGGCGATTACCTCCGTGGCCACAACTCAGGCTGCGGCGAAGCAGAGCTCGAAACCGAAGAAGGCTGCGACACGAGTGCGCGAGGTGGTGGACAGCTCGGTGCTGACATCGTTGTGGAACCGGATTCCCGACATGCTGTTCTCGAGCTGGATGTGGATGGTCGGTGCGGGCGCCGGCGTATTGGTGCTGGTGCTGGGACTGTTGATGTTCCTGCGGCGCCGCCAGTCCATCGCAGAGTTCGAGGAAAGCATTCTGTCCGGGAGCGCGCTCGACAGCTATTCCGAGACTACCGACACGGCCGGTACGTCGGCGTCGGATACCTCGTTCCTCAGCGATTTCGGCACCGCGGGGATGGGTACCATGCAGGCGGACGAGGTCGACCCGCTGGCGGAGGCCGAAGTCTACCTCGCCTATGGCCGGGACGAGCAGGCGGAGGACGTGCTGAAAGAGGCCGCGCGGCGCGATCCGGACCGCTCCGAGATCAAGCTCAAGCTGCTCGAGATCTATAAGCAGCGTAACGATGTCAAGTCATTCGAGACCATCGCGGAGGAGCTGTATCCGGCAGGAGACCAGGGCGACGCGGAGGTGTGGAGCAAAGTGACCGCGATGGGACGCGAAGTCAATCCCGGTAATCCCTTGTTCCAGGAGTCCGGCGCACCCGGTGCAGCCGGCACAACCGGCGGAGCTCGTGCGACGCAGCCGGCGGCCGCTGCCGCGCCGCGGGCACCCCGTCCGGCGAACGTCGCAGGAGCGACGGCGCTCGGTCTGACCGGATCGGAAGGTGCGAGTGATACGGCGTCCACCCCGGCCCGGGGGGCGACTCCAACGCAGCCGCGCGAGCTCGAGGCGGCGGATCTGGACCTCGGACTGGATGAGGCCCCCGCCGCTTCCCCCGCCGCGCATCACGATGAAGACGTGCTCGATTTCGGCGACGACTTCCTGGAGCGCACGTCCGGGAACGTGGATCCGTCGACGCAGCCGTTCCCGACGCCGGACCAGCAGACCGACCTGGATCAGGAGCTCGAGCGCCTGGCCGGCGAGAGGAAAGTCGTGGCGCCTGACACGCTGAACACCGCCGGGTCCGGCGTGAACACAGATGGCGCGCAGACCCTGCCGAGAGAGGTTGCCTGGGACAAGGCGGATGCGGATACGTCCACGTTGAACTTCCCTACCAGCGACAACTCGGAGATCGAGTTCGACTTGAATCTCGACGAGAGCAGCATACAGCAGCTCTCCGCCGGGGATACCCGCGAAGGGTCCAAACCGACGCGGCAAAGTGCCGGGGGCGGGCGCTCATCGGGCAACGGTGAAGGCTTGATGGAGTTCGAGTCGGACAACATTCCGCCGGAAGAGACCTGGGCCGGACCGTCCACGGACGCTACTCCGTCCCGCGAAGACGACACCGTGGCTTACACGCCCCCGGAGGACGTGCACTCGAGCGCGGCGCCGCAATACAACGAAGCGGATACGAAGCTGGACCTTGCCCGGGCGTACCTGGACATGGGTGACAAGGTCGGGGCGCGCAGCATCATCGATGAAGTGATGCGAGAAGGCAACCCGGCGCAGCGGGATCAGGCGGCGGAGCTGGCGGCACAGCTCTAGCGCACCTTAACGTCTCGCCGGGACGCCCCGAAAACGGGCATCGCTCCGCCGGAGCGACGAACGTGCGCATCGCTGCCGGGGTCGAGTACCGGGGCACGGCCTTCAAGGGCTGGCAGTCCCAAAACGGTGTTCGCACCGTCCAGGACTGCGTCGAGCAGGCGCTCGCGCAAGTGGCGGATCATCCCGTGAGGGTGGTGACCGCCGGACGCACCGACGCGGGAGTCCATGCCACCGGGCAGGTCGTTCATTTCGATACCCGCGCCCGGCGCCCGGCCCATTCATGGCTGCGGGGGACCAACTCCAATCTTCCCGGCGATGTGCGCCTGCTGTGGGTGAAGCAGGTACCGGACGACTTTCACGCGCGCTTCAGGGCGATCGAGCGATCGTACCGCTACGTCGTATACCTGTCCCCCAGCCGCCCGGCGATTCTCAACGGCCTTTGCACCTGGGTCTATCAGGATCTCAGCCTGCCACCGATGCAGGAAGCTGCCGGCGCCCTCGTGGGCGGACACGACTTCAGCGCGTTCCGAGCTGCGGGCTGCCAGGCGCGCTCGGCGCTCAGAACGGTAACCCGGTGTCGAATGGAGCGGTCCGGTCCCTGGATCTGGCTGGATATCTCGGCCGATGCATTTCTCCAGCACATGGTTCGCAACATCATGGGCACGCTGCTGGTGATCGGACGCGGGGAGCGGCCGGTGCAATGGATCCACGAGGTGCTGGCGAGCGGCGATAGAACGAGGGCCGGAATGTGCGCCCCGGCCGCCGGCTTGTATCTGACGGGGGTCTCGTATCCCTCCGGGCTCCGGATTCCGGCGCCCGTGGACCCGGTGCGGTTTTGGTAGACTACCGGCTCTCGCGGACGCCCGCACTTCGCCTGACGGGCGGTGCGGGGGGCGGTCCCGTTCGCGGGTCCGTCGCGCGCGGGCGCTCCCTATCGTGCAACGTCCTTCCAACAAACGCTTTTGTGTGTGTGGATGAATCGGTTGAGAACACGGGTCAAGATCTGTGGCATCAAGAATGCCGGCGACGCGCGCGCTGCAGTCGCGGGCGGCGCCGACGCACTGGGCTTCGTCTTCCACAAGCCGAGCGTCCGTTACATCTCTCCCGACCGTGCCGCAGAGATCATCAGCGAGCTGCCGGCTTTCGTCGATACGGTGGGGGTGGTGGTGGACCTGGAGGCGGCAGAGTTGGACAATATCGCACGTGCCAGCGGCATCCGTTATTTTCAGTTCCACGGTGACGAGGACCCCCGGTTCTGCGCTGCGGCGGGCCTGCCGTTCCTCAAGGCCGTGAGAATCCGTCCGGATACGGATATCGCCGCCAGCGCCGATCGCTACGCGGGCGCAAAAGGCCTGCTGCTGGATGCCTTTGCCGAGGATCTGGCGGGTGGCACGGGGAACACCTTCGACTGGTCGCGGATACCGGCGGCCCTGCCGGTGCCGCTGTTTCTCGCGGGTGGGCTCAACGCCGGCAACGTGGCGAATGCCATTCGCCGGGTGCGGCCCTACGGCGTGGACGTCAGCAGCGGCGTGGAGGGTTTGCCGGGCGTGAAGGACCCCGGCAAGATCATCGAGTTTCTCAGGACGGTCATGGAGATCGATTCCGAGCTGAGACAAGCGAGGCGTACAGACACATGAATGCAGTGCTTCCTTTGAAGGACTATTCGCTGCCCGACGAGCGAGGCCACTTCGGTCCCTACGGCGGGTCGTTCGTCGCCGAGACCCTGATGCGGCCGCTCCGCGAGCTCGAGGACGCCTATCATCGCTACCTCAGGGACCCGGAATTCCTCGCCGAGATGGAACGCGATTTCAAGACCTTTGTCGGCCGGCCGTCTCCGCTGTACTTCGCCGAGCGACTGACACGCCACCACGGCGGCGCCAGGATCTACCTCAAGCGCGAAGACCTCAATCACACCGGTGCCCACAAGGTCAACAACACCGTCGGCCAGGCGCTGCTCGCCCAGCGGCTGGGCAAGCGGCGGATCATCGCCGAGACGGGCGCCGGCCAGCACGGCGTCGCCACTGCCACGGTGTGCGCGAGGCTCGGGATGCAGTGTGTCGTGTACATGGGCAGCGACGACATCAAGCGCCAGACGGTGAACGTCTACCGCATGCGGCTGCTCGGCGCCGAAGTAGTGCCGGTCGAGTCGGGCTCGCGCACGCTGAAGGACGCCCTCAACGAGGCCATGCGCGACTGGGTCACGAACGTGGCCACGACCTTTTACATCATCGGCACGGTCGCCGGACCCCATCCTTACCCCGCCATGGTGCGCGATTTTCAATCGGTGATCGGCCGCGAAACGCGGCGGCAGATCATCGAGGCGGAGGGGCGCCTGCCGGATGCGGTGGTGGCCTGCGTGGGTGGCGGCTCGAACGCCATTGGCATCTTCCATCCCTTCATCCAGGATGAAGGCGTGGCCCTGTACGGCGTCGAGGCGGCCGGAGAGGGACTCGCCACCGGCCGGCACGCGGCGCCGCTGTGCCGGGGTCGGGTGGGGGTGCTTCACGGCCAGCGCAGTTACCTGATGGAGGACGCGCAGGGACAGATCATGGACACACATTCGGTATCCGCCGGCCTGGATTACCCCGGTGTGGGACCGGAGCACGCCTGGCTCAAGGATCATGGTCGCGCCACCTACGTCTCCGCCACCGATACCGACGCGCTCCGGGCGTTTCATCTCCTGACGCGCAAGGAAGGCATCATGCCGGCCCTCGAGTCCGCCCACGCAGTGGCCTACGCGGGTCGGCTGGCCGCCAAGTTGGACAAGGACCGTATCGTGGTCGTCAACCTGTCGGGCCGGGGGGATAAGGACATCGACACCGTGGCCCGACTCGAAGGCATCGAGGTCTAGTGTACCCCGTCACCAGCCCTCGGCCCCCGGATCATTCATGAAGAAACAGTCAGCCAGCCGATTTTGTTTCAGGTCGGCGAAGGGTCCTCATCTCCCCCTGGCGGGGGATGAGGCGTCTCGTCTCAGGCCGGCCCGCACTCGTCTCGGGCGGACTTCAATAGTTGGGAGAACGCAGTATGTGTGAAGTGGTGGAACGAATTGCCGTCAAGCGGCCCGTGTCGCCTGGACACCGCTGAGGATCAGCGCGAGCGATGGGCAGAATAGAGGAGACTTTCAAGGACCTCAGGGGCCGGCGCGCGGCCCTGATCCCTTTCATCACCGCCGGCGATCCCGATCCCTCCCAGACGGTCGCGCTCATGCATCGACTGGTGGAGGGTGGCGCCGACCTGATCGAGCTGGGGATACCCTTCTCCGACCCCATGGCGGACGGGCCCGTCATTCAGCGGGCGAGCGAGCGGGCGCTGGCCAATGGGGTGAAACCAACCGACGTGCTGAACATGGTTCGTGACTTCCGGCTCAGCAACCAGCGTACGCCGGTGATCGTGATGGGCTACCTGAACCTGATCGAAGCCTTCGGCTACGCACGCTGGGTGCGGGCGGCGGTAGAGGCGGGTGTGGACGGCGAGATCGTGGTGGATCTGCCTCCCGAGGAGGCCGGGGAGCTGAAGACCCTCGCCGACGAGCACGGGCTGGACTTGATATTCCTGCTCGCCCCGACCACGGCACCGGAGCGCATCGACCTCATCTGCAAGGCGGCGCGCGGCTTTGTGTACTACGTCTCGTTGACCGGAGTCACGGGCGCCGCGAGCCTCGACGGGTCGAACGCGAAGGCCCACGTCGCCGTCATCAAGTCACGGTCGCGCGTGCCCGTCGGGGTGGGCTTCGGAATCAAGGATGCCGCCTCCGCCGCCGCCATCGCCCGGTTTGCCGACGCCGTCATCGTCGGCTCGGCGCTGGTGGACAGGCTGTACTGGTCGAGCAAGGCCGGCGGTGACTTCAAGCAGGCGGCGTTCGAGTTCGTCTCCGACCTCAGCGGCGCCATCGCTACGGCCCGCGGCGCCGAAGAGGCGAGTGCATGAGCTGGTTCGAGCGAATCCTCCCGCCCAAGGTCAAGGCCTCGAACAAGCGCGGTGTTCCCGAGGGGTTGTGGACGAAATGCGAGTCGTGCGATGCCGTGTTGTATCGGGCCGAAGTGGAACGCAACCTCGATGTCTGCCCGAAGTGCGCCTTTCACATGCGCATCGGCGCGGAGCGCCGCCTTCAGACCTTCCTGGATACCATCGATGGAGAGCCCCTGGGCGCCGATCTCAGACCCATCGACATATTGAGGTTCAAGGATACCCGTCGTTATCGCGACCGCCTGAATGAAGCCCAGAAAGCGACCGGGCAAAGCGACGCCCTGGTGGTTCGAGCGGGGGATGTCAAGGGGCTGCCCGTGGTGTGCGCCGCTTTCGAGTTCGAGTTCATGGGCGGCTCCATGGGGTCGGTGGTCGGCGAGCGCTTTGCCCGGGCGGTGGAGGCCTGTATCGAGGACCGACGCGCCCTGGTCTGCTTCAGTGCGAGCGGCGGAGCGAGGATGCAGGAAGCCCTCTTCTCGTTGATGCAGATGGCAAAGACCAGCGCCGCGTTGACCCGACTCAGCGAGGAGCGCCTGCCGTACGTATCGGTTCTGACCGACCCCACCATGGGCGGCGTCTCGGCGAGCCTGGCAATGCTGGGGGACGTGATCATGGCCGAGCCGGGAGCCCTGATCGGGTTCGCGGGGCCGAGGGTCATCGAGCAGACCGTGCGCGAGACACTGCCGGAAGGCTTTCAGCGATCGGAGTTTCTTCTCGAGCACGGCGCGCTGGACATGATCGTCGACCGCCGGCGCCTGCGCGATCGCGTGCACGCGGTCCTGTCGCTGCTGATGGAACCGCGGCCGGTGCCGCTCGCGGAGGTCGAGGATCCCGAAGCGGACATCACCGACGTCCAGATCGGCTCCTGACCGCCGTGCCGGTATGTCCGCCGCCAGCGACTTGGGGTCGTTAACGTCCCTGGTGGATGCCGGGCGATGGCATCCGGCGCCCGGACGCCCATGCCGCCGCGGTTTGCTTTGGCATGGAACCCCGATCCGTGGCGCCGTGCACGCCCCATGGCGCCAAGTGCGTCGCAGGCCATTGCGTCGGCCACCGCCTCACCCGGCGTAGTCCCTTGTCTGCCTCGCGCTCCCTCGAAGACTGGCTGGAGTACATCCAGACCGTCCACTTCCGCTCGATCGATATGAGCCTGGACCGCGTGCAAGTGGTCCTGGAGCGCTTCGGAGGGCAGCTCTCGTTCAAGGTCCTTGCAGTGGCCGGAACCAACGGCAAAGGCTCCTGCGCAGCCATGCTGGGTTCCATACTCGAGGCCTGCGGGTACAAGGTCGGGATCTACACCTCACCGCACCTGGTGCGTTTCAACGAGCGCATTTGCGCCACCGGCCCCGCGGACGATGCCGAGCTCTGCCTCGCGTTCGAAGAGATCGAACTGCTGCGCGGCGGCGTCCCGCTGACCTACTTCGAGTTCGCCACGCTTGCCGCGGTGCACATTTTTCAGAAGCGGGGCGTGGACGTGGCGGTGATGGAAGTGGGTATGGGCGGGAGACTGGATGCCGTGAACGCCCTGTCTATCGACGCCTCGCTGATTACGAACGTGGAGCTCGATCACATGCAATGGCTGGGTAAGGATCGAGAGGCCATCGGCTACGAGAAGGCGCACATCATGCGCGGCGGACACTGGTCCGTGTACAACGGTGCCAGCCCGCCCCGTTCTCTGCTCGATTACGCGGCCCGTATCGGCACCCGCTTGTTGCTGGCCGGCCGCGACTACCGCCACGAGGCGACGGGGAACGAGTGGCGCTGGTACGGGCCGAAGGGAGAAGTCTGGACCCTGGAGCGGCCACCCATTCCGGGGGCGGTCCAGACCGTCAATGCGGCGGGCGTCCTGGCCCTGTTGACGGCCTGGGAAGAGGTCGAGATCGATCGCGACGGCGCGGCGCGGGGACTCGCAAACACGCATATCCGGGCGCGCTGCGAGATGATTGCGCGCGAGCCCATGGTAGTGATCGATGTGTCCCACAATCTGTCGGCGGTGCAGACATTGAGCGACTACCTGGCCGTGAACCGCGTCGCGGGCAGGACGACGGCAATATTCGGGATGCTCAAGGACAAGGATCCCCTCGCGGCCGCGCGCATCATGAACCCACACGTCGACGCGTGGTGTCTTGCCACCATCGGGGGGGAACGCGGCCAGGAGGCCGGCGAGCTGTCGGATTCCATCGCCCACACGGTGCGCGGGACCGTTCACTGCCATGGCAGTGCCGGCGAGGCTTACGAGTGCGCACTCCGACATTCGGGCGCGAAGGACCGGATTGTCGGCTTTGGTTCGTTCCACATCGCCGGTGATATACTCGCGCACATGACGAGGCCGTCCTGATATGCCCGGGCGAAACCGAAACGAGGCTTTTGTCCTCAAGCATCGCCTGACCGGCGCGGCCGTCCTCATCGGTTTCGCCGTGATCGTGCTTCCGCTGCTGCTGGGCGCCCCCGGCGACGGGGGGGGCGATCAGGCGCCCGGTGCCCCGGCGGATTCGGATACCACCGTGTTTCACTCCAACATCACGCCCATAGGCGGCGCCACCCCGAACGCCAGGCTGCAGAGCGCCACGCAAGGAGACGACAACACCGCGAAGGCGGCGGACGGGCAGACCTCGACGGGCAAGGAGCAGGAAACCCGGACCGCCAGCGCCGAGGATACGACGCCCCCGGCCACGAAGACGGCGACCGCAAAGGATGACTCGTCCGATGCTGAATCGAAGCCCGACGATAAGGCGGGGTCTCGGTCCGGGGAGAAGACCCAGGGGTCGCCGGCCGCCGGCACTCACGCCAAGAGCGTGGAACGAGGCTGGATCGTCCAGGTCGGTGTGTTCAAGAACCCGGACAACGTCAAGAAGCTGGTGGCCAAGCTGCAAGGCAGCGGCATCGATTCGTCCACGACCGGGGTAGACACGTCCGAAGGGCAGGCGACCCGCGTCTGGGTGGGTCCTTTCGAGACCCGGGTGGAGGCGGCCCGGACCCAGGTCCGGATCAAGCGGCACACCGGCTCGGAGGGTCTGATCGTTGCCTACCCCTAGCCCGGCGCCGAAGAGGCATGGCCCCGACCTGCCCGCCGTGCCGCGCGAGGCGGGTGTCCGGTACCGGCCGTCCCGCGACGCCTTGCGCCCGCAATGAACGTGGCTGACTGGACGATCGCCGCGATTACCCTGCTTTCGGCCGCGGTCGGGTTCTACCGCGGCTTCATTCGAGAGACGCTCTCCCTCATCTCGTGGATTCTCGCCTTCTGGGCCGCATTCAGCTTCGCCCACTACGTCAGCGCCTACCTGGTGGCTTACATCGAAGCCCCGCAGCTTCGAATCGTGGCGGCTTTCGCCATATTGTTCGTCGTGACGCTGCTGCTGCTGTCGGCGGTCAGTTATCTGCTGTACCGGCTGCTGCTGGTCAGCGGCATCAAAGGCACCGACCGGATCCTGGGGGGGTTGTTCGGGGTGGTTCGGGCGGTGGTGCTGGTCTCGGTCATATTGCTTCTGGGGCGTTTGACCGCATATCCGCAGGAGACGTGGTGGCGGCAGTCGCTTCTGATCAGGCAGTTGAACCCGGTGGTGGTGTTTTTCTCCGGCCTGCTGCCGCCCGATATTGCCAAGCATCTGGAAACGGTTTAGGTTCCTTATCATGTGTGGTGTCGTAGGTATTCTGGGGCACGGCCCGGTCAACCAGGCCATTTATGATGCCCTGACCGTGGTCCAGCATCGCGGCCAGGACGCCGCGGGGATCATGACCTGCGACGGCAGCCGCGTTTACCTGCGCAAGGACAACGGCCTGGTCCGGGACGTCTTTCACGCGCGCCACATGTATCACCTCGCGGGACACATGGGCGTCGGTCACTGCCGCTATCCCACCGCGGGGACGAGCTCCGCCGCCGAGGCCCAGCCGTTCTACGTCAATTCGCCCTTCGGGATCGCCCTCGGGCACAACGGGAACCTCACCAACGCCGCCCAGCTCCGCGAGAGCCTGTTCGCCCAGGACCTGCGCCACCTGAACACGAGCTCGGATTCCGAGATCATCCTCAACGTTCTGGCGCACGAGCTTCGGACCGTGATGGGCCACAAGCAGCACCTTGCCCACGAGGATTTGTTCAAGGCGATGAGGAAGGTCTATGCCCGCTGCCAGGGCGCCTATGCCGTGGTGGCGATGGTGGTGGACGGCGGTATCCTGGCCTTTCGTGACCGGTTCGGTATCCGGCCGCTGGTGTACGGGGTACGCAACACGCCCGCGGGGCGCGACCACATGTTTGCCTCGGAGAGTGTCGCCCTGGATGTCCTCGGCTTCGACCTGGTGAGCGACGTCCAGCCCGGCGAAGTCATCTTCGTCACCAAGAGCGGCCGGGTGCACCGGCGCGTGTGCGCCGAAGATCCGCAGCACTGCCCGTGCATTTTCGAGCATGTGTACCTGGCCCGGCCGGACTCGATCATCGACGGCGTGGCGGTGCACAAGGCCCGCATGCGCATGGGGGAAAAGCTCGCGGGCCGCATCCTGGAGCGGTGGCCGGACCACGACATCGACGTGATCATCCCGGTGCCCGACACCAGCCGCACCTCGGCGCTGCAGATGTCCTACGAGATGGGCGTCAAGTACCGCGAGGGCTTCATCAAGAACCGCTACGTCGGCCGTACCTTCATCATGCCCGGACAGGCCGAGCGTAGGCGTTCGGTGCGCCAGAAGCTGAACGCCATCGAGCTCGAGTTCAGGGGCAAGAACGTGCTGCTCGTGGACGATTCCATCGTCCGCGGCAACACGTCCCGTCAGATTATCCAGATGGCCCGCGAGGCCGGCGCCAGGAAGGTATACTTCGCCTCCGCCGCACCGCCGGTCCGGCACCCGAACGTCTACGGCATAGACATGCCGGATGCAGATGAGCTGGTGGGGCACAACCGCACCGAAGAAGAGATAAGAGTGGAGATCGGCGCCGACAAGCTGTTTTTCCAGGAATTGGAGGACCTCCTGGACTCCGCCCGGGAGGGCAATCCGGAGATCAAGGACTTCGAGGCCTCCTGCTTCCACGGCAGGTACGTCACCGGCGACGTCACCGGCGAATACCTCGACCGCCTGCGCGAGAGCCGCAATGATTCGCAGAAGTCCCGGACCTCCAGAGTCGCCGACCTGAACGAGGTGAACGGCTTCGGGGCCTCCTGATGGACGATATCGACGACTGGACGTCCTACGGGCTGGATACCCGTTCGATCCGCGCGGGGCAGCACCGGACAAACGAGGGAGAAAACGCGGAGCCGATCTTCGTCACCTCCAGCTTCACGTTCCGAAGCGCCGCGCAGGCCGCGGCACGCTTCGCCCAGGAGGAGATCGGCAACGTCTATTCGCGCTTCACCAACCCTACGGTAAGGACTTTCGAGCAGCGCCTGGCCGCCATGGAGGGTGGAGAGCGGTGCATCGGCACCGCGTCGGGAATGGCGGCGATCCTGACCTTGTGCCTGGGCACGCTGCGCGCCGGCGATCACGTGGTGTCCTCGCGCAGCATCTTCGGCTCCACGCGAATGCTGTTCAGCAAGTATCTCAGCCGCTACGGCATGGAATTCACTTTCGTCTCGCCGACCGACATGGACGAATGGCGCGCCGCCCTGCGGGACAACACGAAGATGCTGTTCGCGGAAACCCCCGCCAATCCACTGACGGAGATCACGGATCTCGCCGCCGTGGTCGAGCTGGCCCGCGAGCGAGATATCCTGTCGGTGGTGGACAATTGCTTCTCGACGCCGATTTCCCAGCGCCCTCTGGAGCTCGGTGCCGACCTCGTGGTGCATTCCGCCACCAAGTACCTGGACGGCCAGGGACGCTGTGTGGGCGGTGCCATCGTCGGCTCCGAGCGCTTGGTGAGCGGGGACATCTACGGCGCGCTGCGCAACGGCGGCGCTTCGATGAGCCCCTTCAACGCCTGGGTGTTTCTGAAGGGCCTGGAGACGCTGGGCCTGAGGATGAAGGCCATCAGCGACCGCGCCCAGTGCCTCGCCGAATGGCTCGAATCGCACCCGGCCGTCGAACGGGTCTACTACCCGGGATTGTCCAGCCATCCCCAGTACGATCTCGCCCGTCGCCAGCAGCGCCTGAGCGGCGGCATCGTGTCCTTCGATCTCGCGGGCGGCAAGGAGGCGGCGTGGAAGCTCATCGACGCCACGCGATTCATATCGATCACCGCCAATCTCGGCGACGCGAAGACCACCATCACCCACCCGGCCACCACCACCCACAGCAAGTGGAGCCCCGAGGACCGCGAAGAGGCCGGCATCGGCGACGGGCTGGTGCGAGTGTCGGTGGGGCTGGAGGACGTGGAAGATATCCGGGGCGACCTGCGTCTCGACACGCTGTAGCCCGCCCGGCCCCTGTGAGTCGACCGGATCTCGTTCCCGACAATCTCCGGTCCCGGCGGTCCCCGGCACTCCCCACATCCGAAGTGGGTCGGCCGGATCTCGTTCCCGACGATCTCCGGCACTTCCCACTTCCCTGTGGGTCGGAATTCATTCCGACAAGCATTGTTTGATGGTGCTGCCCTGCCGGGGCCTGCCGAGCTTGCAGGGGTGTGCCCCACATGAACCGGCGACGGTCTTTGTCGACACGCCGCAAGTACGTCCGTGTAGGCTCGCTCTCGGCTCCTGCCTCGAGACGGTCGACAAAGACCGTCCCCGCTTCATGCCCACGCGCTGCTCCCTCGGTTCGAGATCAGCTCCGGCACTCCCCACTTCCGAAGTGGGTCGGAATTCATTCCGACGAGCATTGTTTGATGGTGCTGCCCTGCCGGGGCC
>JBAUWJ010000251.1:0-11721 GCA_049583715.1 Arenicellales bacterium
AGGCTCGATCCGATGTATTCGACTATATTGAACGCTGGTATAACCCGAGACGCAGACGAGCTAAGGTTATGCTGAATCCTAAGAGAAAACTCTTAACCAAACTGTCCGTGGAAATGGGGTAGAACCCACTCGCCCGCTAATCCATACGTAACCTATTGATTTAATGGTGGGCGATGCTGGGTTTGAACCAGCGACCTCTGCCGTGTGAATTCAACCTTCATTCACATAGTCACGTAAATTCAATGAGTTACGCACTGCCGATCCACGCTATTGTGACCAAGTGTGACTCTAGAGGACGGGTCTGGACTGCAGTGAGTCACAATCTGGTCACACTGTGACCGATCGCGAGCAAGTCCGTCGGACCGCCTTGTGTTCAACCTCAAGGCCTGCGCGGTGCTCACGGTGCTACCGCCGGCAAGACCCGGTCCATCAACGGCGCCACGTCTCAGGCCGAGCGTGAGGAGTCGTATCGCCGCCTAAGCGATTGAGATCGACTGTTGAGGCCGAGCAGGGCGTTCACGGCCAGCGCGATCAGGATAATGCCGCCTCCGAGTATGGTGGTTTTCGAGACGAACTCCCCGATGGCCATCCAGACGATCCAAGGCCCCAGAACGGTTTCCATGAGCAACAGTAGGCTGACCTCTGGCGCGGGTATATAGCGCGGTCCAAGGATCAGGAGGCCAAACGCCAAGGGCAGCACCAGTAGCCCCTGAACCAGCAGCAGGCCGGCTCCGGATGCATTCGGCGCAAGCGGCGCCGACATAGGGAGGATAATGACAGCGGATATGATTGTGCCTAAGGCCATGGCCGGCATCATGTTGACCGCCTTGTGGTGGCGGATAATCACGAACATACCTCCCAAGCCCATCGCCGACGCCAGGGCGAGTGAATCACCGTACAGGGCCGCGCTGCTTACGTCATGATGAAAGATCACTAGCATGCCGGTGAATGCGGTGGCGATCGTGACCCATGTCCGCAGGGGTGGCCGCTCCTTGAGAAACAGCCAAGCGAATAGCGCGGTGAAAAGCGGTCCGGTGGCAATGATGACTAATGTGTCCGCGACGGACGTATTCATGACGGATAACACGAAGGCGAGCGCCTGTAGGGCCATGACGGCGGCGGCGAGGAGCATCCATCTATCCATCCTGAGCCCCTCCCTCAGTGAGCCCTTTCCTTCCAGGATTCGGTAAAAAGCCAGAAGTCCGAGGGCAGTAAGGATCCCTCGCCAGAACGCGATGGTCCATTGGTCAAGCCCCTGTGCTTGCGCCAGGCGTATGAGCAGAGTGTCGGGGCACAGGATCAGCACGCCAACGATCGTGATGGTCAAGCCGCGCGCGTGGGGAGTCAGAGTGGGCTTCACGCGAACACCGTCACATCAACTCGTGTGGCCGGTCATGGTATTGACTTCGTCCCTGACGCGCTGAGCACCCCGCCGGACGACGTCCGGCCTCCTTCCCTTGGCAAGGAGGCCGCGGATCAGCCAATCGGCAAGGAACGAGGCGATGCGGCATGTATCAGGCCGCTCGGGGCGCGAACTGCCTCCTTGAGGGGGTCGTTGGTTATGCAGCCAGCTTTGTATTCCCTCGGAAAAGCAGATCAGGCCATGCGCAACCGTCGCGGTATCCAAATCGATGAGATCACCCTCAGAAATGCCGGTCTGCAGCAGCTCGTCGATTCCCATCGTCAGCTCGTCCCTTTCCCGCCAGAACACTTCAAAATCTGCGTCGGTGCCCGTGGACAGAACTTCGGTCACGTTGACCGGTGCGGTGGCGAGGGTTTCCACGTCGAACTCGATGAAATGCCGTAGCTTGAAGACGGCCCGCCGATCGACTTTCTTCAAGTAGTCCAGATACTCGATCTGCCTTCGGGTCAGGGGATAAATCAGAGCGGAAAGAATCTCGGACTTGTTGGAAAAGTAATAGTAAAGCGAGGACTGCTGCAGGCCGGCCTTCCGGGCGATCTGCCCGGTGGTAGTGCCGGCATACCCGTTCTGTGCGAACAATACGGCGGCTGTCGCTACGATATCGGCCGCTGGGTCGTCCGATGAGATGTCCTGTCGGGTACGGGGTCGGCCGCGACGTTTAGAACGATGTTCTCGGACTTCTTGATCGAATGTGGCGTTACGCGAGTCTGACTTGTTGCGTCTTTTCATACCGACTTGGGCCTTGCCGTGTGGCAAAAAACATGGTCACGGTCAGAGCATCGCTTCACCGAGGCAAAGTGAATTCACGATTAATCTTGACGGCTCCCGCGAGCTGTGAATAGAATATCAATAAGCTATTGAAAAGTGAAGTGCCGATCGCATCTCCCGACCCGAAGTAGTCACGCATGAAATACAGAATATCAACTAAGGCGATGTAGCGAGATGTCGCAGTGATCCAGAGCTGGCTCAGAAAGCGCCCTCCAACTGGAAGCTGGACCGTTTTCTCTTTCACCGTCGTGTGGGTTCTCGGCGTTGTCGTGCCGATGCTGGGCGTGATGCTGCTTTCTTTCATGCACGCGAGCGTCAACCATATCGACTTCACACCGACTCTGTCGGCGTACGCGGACGTGCTGACCTCAGGTAGGTGGGAAGTCACGACGCGGACGATCCGCATCGCTCTCGTGGTGACCGGGGTTCAGTTGGTACTGGGATTCCCCTTCGCGTTGTGGCTCGCGAAGGGGGCACGTTCACTGACGCTCCAGGTTGCAACTTGGACGCTCCTGACCGCTCCGTTCTTCCTTAGCGCGGCCGCACGGACCATCGTATGGCGTCCTGTACTGGGCCTGTACGGCCTGGTGAACACCGAACTCATGCATCTCGGAATCACGCATGCGCCAGTGACTTGGCTTCTGTTCTCGGAGCCTGCCGTGCACTTCGGGCTGTTCGCGCCCTATTTTCCCAACATGGTGTGGCCGATCTTCCTGGCGATAATCCTGATTGATGACGAGTTGATCCAGGCCAGCAAGGATCTCGGCGGCAGCCCCGCGGATACTTTTCGCTTGGTAATCCTGCCCTTGTCGATGCCCGGGGTGGTCGCAGGGTTTGTATTCACCTTCGTCCCCATGCTTGGCGACCACGTCGTCACCAAGCTCCTAGGCGGGGAACAGGTCCAGATGCTCGGCACGGCAATGTTTGATCTGATCACTGCCATGAACTACACGGTCGCGGCGGCGATGTCGACGGTAGTGCTGCTCATCATGTTACTGCTTTTCGGAGCGTTTTGGCTATTGATGAGGCCGCTCGGTGGCGTGGCCGTGATCTTCCAAGGGCTCAAGCGATGAGCGAACCCACGGTGTCGTCCACAGCAGCGTTGAGCCGAAAGATCGCACGCGAGCGGATGTCGCTGCGCGCTGCTACGAGCTTCGCGGTGGTGTTCGGATATCTGGGGGTCTTCCTGATCTACGCGCCGATCGTCTGGCTCGGTGTGATGTCAGTGAGCGAAAGGCCTCGGACTGGGAGCGCTGGCCCGTTCACGCTCAAGTGGTATTACATGCTGTTCCAGGAGCCCAAATGGCTGGATCCGCTCGGTACCAGCGTCGGCATCGCGACCATCGTGGCGGTGCTGTGCATGATTCTCGCGACAGCCGTGGGCCGAGTACTTCCGCAGCTTGGCCGCCGGCATGGCTGGCTGCTGCCTATATTTCTGGTCTCGCTGTTTGTCCCCGGTGTCGTGCTCGGTGTCGAGTTTGTCATGTACTACCATTTGTTTCTCGGGTTGAAGACTGGCCTTTGGTCCATCACCCTTGGCCACTTTGTGTGGGCTTTCCCGTTTGCCTTGTTAAGCGTGCTGGTCGTCTCGACCCGCTTTGACTACCGTCTGCTAGAGGTAGCCTCCGACCTCGGTGCCAACCCATGGGAGCGCTTCTGGCATATAGAGTATCCGCTGTTGCTACCTGGTATCCTTACGGCGGGTTTCTTCGGTTTCCTGCTGTCCTTCAACGAACTGCCCCGCAGCATTTTCCTGCGCGGCGGCGAAACCACGCTGCCGATTTTCACCTGGGCAGAGACGGCCGCGCACACCACACTGGTTCCGCTGATATACGCACTCAGCACGATCATCACGGTCGTCAGTATCTTGCTGGTGGTCTTAGCCTTGTATGTTCTCATATCCAACGAAGCGAAGATGCGGGCATGAGTACCATCGCGCGACGAATCCGGCGAGGCGAGGTATTGGTTATCACACAGGACCCACTCTTCAACTTCATCAAGCATCGGAGATGACGGTGAACGAACAGACTGAGGAGGCGCCGATTCTGGTGGTTTCCAACGCCGTGCGGCATTTCGACTCGGTGATTGCCCTGGATCACGTCTCCATCGAGGCTCGTCCGCACGAGTTCCTCACACTCCTTGGCCCGAGTGGGTCCGGTAAGACAACACTGCTGCGGATCATTGGCGGCTTCGAGACGCCTACGTCGATCGATCGGCTCGAAATCGGCGGACAGGATGTGCTCGATACACCGGCGAATCACCGCAACGTTGCGACGGTGTTTCAGCACTACGGTCTCTTCCCGCACATGTCGGCGGGGGAGAACGTAGAGTACGGCCTGCGAGTGCGTGGGATCGCGAAACCCGAGCGGAAGAAGCGCGCGATGCGTGCACTCGAGATGGTGCGCTTGGGCCATGCGTACGGACGGCGCATACACCAGCTCAGCGGTGGCGAACGACAGAGGATCGCTTTGGCGAGGGCCATTGTGACGGAGCCGGCGATACTTCTGCTGGACGAGCCGCTCGGCGCGCTGGACGAGAAGCTCCGTCAGGATATGCAGGTCGAGCTGCACACGCTGCAGCGCGAGCTCGGCACCACGTTCATCCACGTCACCCACAGTCAGGAGGAAGCCTTGACCATGAGCGACAGGGTGGTGCTTCTGAATCGCGGACATATCGAACAGCTCGGAACGCCACAGGAGCTTTTCGAGCAGCCACAGACTCGTTTCGTGGCGGACTTCATGGGCGTCGAAAACATCATCGATGGCCGCGTCGGCGCTGTAGAGAACGATCTCGCCGGGTTCAATGTCGGCGACCGCGTTTTGCACGGACGCTTGACGCCGGGCACGTCTATCAAGTGGGGCGATGATGCGTTCATGGCGGTGCGCGCGGAGAAAGTGAGGCTGTATTTCAATAACGACGACGTGGATGCACGCCTGAACACGATCCCCTGCACGTTCAAACTGGAGGTCTACAAAGGAAAGTACTTCGATGTCGTGCTGGACACGGGCGTGGGTGAAGTAACGGGACGTATCTGGGACGCGTCCCAAGTGGGCTCCGCACCGGCCGTCATAGGCTGGGCGCCGGAAGATTGTCTGATCGGCCCGGTGGTGCGCGAGCAGGACGAGTCAAACCTCCAACACACAAGACATGAGAGGGCGGTACCATGAAATACAAAGCACCGAAGTCCCCTGCCGGGGAAATTTACGGCGGACGCCGGCGGTTCCTGCGACACAGCGCCGCAGGCGCGTTAACGCTTGCTGCACCGGCCATCATCTCTGCCCGGTCAGGGACCGCTAGAGCCGACGAAAACACCATCCGCATTCTCGGTGTGACGACGGTGGCGCCGAAGGATTGGTCGGGCTTTGAGAAGGCCACTGGCCTCAAAGTCGAGTTCACACCGATGGACGACGATATCGGCGTGTTCCTTCACGAAGTGATGGCCAACGACGCCGGCGAGCGCTACGACCTGTTCGCGGCGTTCAGCGGGCCGTTCGTCACACTGTCGAAGGGCGGATACATACTTCCCGTCGATGGCTCCAGGCTCAAGAGATGGGCCGGGGTGTCGGAAAACGTTCGAAAGAGCCCGCTGATTATGGGCGGCGAGGGCGCTGTTTGGAGCATGCCCATGGTGATGAACGCTGATTCGTTCGCGTACTTCCCCAAGCTTCTGGATCTTCCGCCGCCGCCCGAACCCGTATCCTGGGGTCTTCTTTACGACAACAAGAAGACCATTGGGCAAGTAGGTCTGGACGACAGCTGGTTTACCCTTCAGAACTGCGCGGCGTATCTAAAGTGGAACAAACTCGCAGACATCGAAGTGTGTGGCAATCTGACGCCCTCGGAGTGCGATACGGTGGCGAACTTCCTGATCGAACGTAAGCGCGCTGGACAGTTCCGAACCATGTGGGGCACTTTCGATGAGCAAGTATCCCTGCTGCTGAATCGAGAGGTAGTCGCGGAGACCGCCTGGGAGCCAGCTGCGAAGGAAGCTCAGAAGCAGGGGGCGGACGTTGCTTACGCGTGGACCAAGGAAGGTTACGACAAATGGATGATCAATGCTTTCATTCCGAAGCAGGTCAAAGACCGGGGCAATCTGGATCAGGTCTACACTGCCCTCGATTACTTCCTCGGCGGGCAATATGCGGCGCAGATCGCGGTGCTTAGGGGGTATGTGACGCCGCGCTCCGACCTCGGGATCGACTTCGCGAAGTCTAATGGGTGGTCGAAGGAGCAGGTGGCACAGATTCAGGAAGCGGTCGACAAGCTTCAGAAGAAGTTCGCAAGCGACCTGTTCTGGAATCCTGGTTGGCCGGACCACGTCAAAGCCTATGAAAGCGCCATGTCGCGCTTTAAGAACGCGTAGCTTCTTCACGGAAGGATGCTAGAAGGGGTCCGGCGCGTATTGCGTCGGACCCCGGCGGTCGCAATTCATCCTTCCTCACTCGGACCCCAGAATGCGCGACCGGTGCCGGAAGTCGACCGAAACCGGCAACGCGCCGTAGGGGACGAAGCAGGTTTATGACGCAATCACGATACAGAAACAACGCCGACGCCACCGTACCCGAATCTCTTGTCGGCGTGTGGCGTCGCGAATCCATCACCCTAGCCGGCGGCGAAGTGGATGACACGACCGCCGTCTACTGGGCGCAGATGTCACAGGAATTCATTGACATTCGCGTCCCCGCGTCGCGGCCGGCCGTGCATCACGCGAAGCACCTCGATGAGCTCTCGCGCGAGGATCTGCTGGCCCTGACCGAGCAGAAAGGCTTTTCGGGACATACATTTGTGGAGGGCAACCGTTGCACGTGGGTCCGCGATATCGATTTTCGGCCCAATACCGGAAGACCCGACACGGGGATAATAGACGTCCAGGGAGACACGCTAGTGGAAACGGGCTATCCCGACAGCGTGCTCGGGTCCTCCTACCGGGAGATCTATCATCGACAAGCCGGCGGCGGACAGCGCCAGGCAGCGCTTACGTGGGGAGCCGGTCAGAGTGAGCTCCACAAAGACGCGCCACCGGCCAGGAGACTGATTGTTATCGACGATTACTTCATGTATGCCCGTGCACGGGCAACCCCATTACCTCCGGCGGAGACACTGCACGAGCTGGTAGCCGCGCGGTTTGCCGAGTCGCCTGAAGCGGTCTTGTCGTTGCTGGACTGTGAAGTTTCATTAGGACGGTTGCGGGACTTGTCGCCTTTTGCGCAGATCGTGATTTCCACGATCCCGATGCGGGAGGGTAAGGCACTGTTTCCCCGCTGCACAGCACGCCCCATCGCGCAAGACCAGCTTGCGATTGTGGAGAACGGTAGCGAAATGACGTGGCAGATCGTCGATGGCGACATGACGCCGGACGAGCTGTCAGAGCTTGTCGGGCACTCTTGATGCGGGTCTGGCGAGGAAACGATCCACCAATATATGCGTGAAACATGGCGTTACGTTTTGCAATAGACACAGGGGGAACTTTCACGGACCTGATCGTCGAGGATGAGGGGGGAAACATATCCCTGTATAAGTCACTGACGACTCCCGACAACCCAACCGAAGGCGTCATAAACGTCTTGAAGCTGGCTGCTGAGCAGAATGATCATTCGCTGAGGAAATACCTCGGGCGGGGAGACGTGCTCGTATATGGCACCACCACGGCTACGAATGCGGTGGTGACTGGCAGAATCGCCAGGACGGCCTTTCTTACCACCGCGGGGCATCCAGACATCCTAGTGCTGAGGGAAGGTGGTCGGATTGGCCTGCCGTTGTTTGATTTTTCCATACCGTATCCGGATCCGTATATCCCCCGCGATCTCACTTTCGAGATCGAGGAGCGCATCACTATGGATGGTGAGGTCTCGAAGCCGCTCGCCGAATGGCGTGTTCATGAGGTCGCGTCCACCCTGGAGCGTGAAAGCATCGAGGCTGTCGCGGTCTGCTTTCTGTGGTCGATCGCCAATCCCGTACACGAACAGCGCGCGGGAGAAATATTACATGAACGACTGCCCGAAGTGCCTGTATCGCTGTCTCATCAGGTCAACCCTTCCTTGCGGGAGTATCGAAGGGCCTCCGCCACCGCCATCGATGCTTCGCTCAAGCCGGTGATGAGCTACTACTTGAATCAGCTTGAGGAGAGACTGCGTGATGAGGGATTTTCCGGCCGGGCACTGGTCGTGACTTCCCAGGGCGCGATGAAGGATCTATCACAGGTCGCGGCGGCCCCGATACACACCGTGAAATCCGGCCCGGCCATGGCGCCGGTTGCCGGCCGGTACTACGCCGCCAAGAGTGTGGGCACTCGCGCCGCCATCGTCGCCGACACGGGCGGCACTACTTACGACATCGCATTGGTGCGGGATGGCCGGATTCCGGAAACCCGCGAGACATGGATCGGGCGTCCATTTGTGGGCCACATGACCGGGTTTCCTTCGGTCGACATTCGATCCGTGGGCGCTGGCGGCGGCAGCATCGCGTGGGTGGACGAGGGCGGATTGCTCCGAGTGGGACCCGAGAGCGCGGGCGCGGTACCCGGGCCGGTCTGCTACGGAAAGGGAGGAGAACGGCCGACCGCCACGGACGCGGCGCTGCTTCTTGGCTACATCGATCCGGACTATTTCCTCGGTGGCCGAATGCGGCTGGATGTAGACAAAGCTGAGAAGGAAATGAGCCGAAGGGTCGCGAAGCCGCTCGGGATCGACGTAGAAGCGGCATCGTTGGCGGTGCTGGCCTTGCTGACGGAAACTATGGCGGGCGCCATCGAGGATCTGACGGTCAATCAAGGCATCGACCCGAGAACTGCGTGCCTGATCGGCGGCGGCGGTGCAGCCGGCTTGAACAGCACGGCGATCGCCCGCCGGTTAGAATGTCCACAGGTCGTTTTTCCCGACGTCGGTGCGGTCCTGAGCGCGGCAGGTGGTCTGCTTTGCCCGGTGAGCGAGGATCTGTCGCAGTTGTGCCTCACGAGCTCTGTGGACTTCGACTTTGACAGCGCGAACGAGGCGATTGACAGCCTGATCAGGCGGGCGGAGTCATTCATCGCGAAAGTCAAGGGCGCGAAATCGACCAGCGTCGCGTTCAGCGTGGAAGCGCGTTACGCACAGCAGATCTGGGAAATCAAGCTCCCCCTGCCGGTATCGCGGTTCGAGGGCACGAATGATCTTGAGCGCGTGTGTGAGGCGTTTCACAGACTGCATCGTGAGATCTTTGCGTTCGAGGATCCGGATGCCGAAATCGAGTTCGTGACATGGCGGGCGCTGGTGTCTTGCGAGCTCCGCGACCGTGAGCTCGGGCGATTCCATGAGTCGTGCGATCACGAGGCGGTGATGGGACGGCGCGACGTGGTGTTTCCTGGTGGCAGGCGATGCAGCACGCCTGTCTACCGATTCGAGTCCATGGTAGAGCGAGATCGTTACAAAGGCCCCGCTATCGTCGAGACGCCCTTCACGACCATCGTGATCGACTCGGGATCAGCGTTTGCCCAGGCAGCTTCGGGCGCGTTAGTGGTCGATATTGAGCTGCCAGTGCACGAGGTAAGAAATGACGGATAACGGCATGCCTACCGCCAGCATTGACAATGTCCAGCTCGCGATCCTCGGCAAGCGTATCGAAAGCATAGCGGGCAAGATGCAGAACACACTGTTGCGTACCGCCCGCTCCGGCGTGATCAATACCGGCCGCGATTTTTCTTGCTGCATCCTGACGGCGGACAGCGAATTGCTGTCCGTTGCCGAAAGCCTACCGATCCATGTGATGTCGGGGCCCGATCTTATGGCGAAATCCATGAAGGCGCTGCATCCAGAGTTGCGGCAGGGGGACGCGTTTCTTCACAACTCTCCCTACCACGGTTGTTCGCATGCCGCGGACCTGTCGGTGCTCGTGCCGGTGCTGGACAAAGCCGGAACTCACCGGTTCACCGTACTGGCGAAAGCCCACCAAGCCGACATCGGCAATAGCATTCCAACGACGTATCATGCGACTGCCAAGGATGTGTACGAGGAAGGCGCCTTGATCTTCCCAGCCACCCAGGTTCAGCGCGGCTACCGGGACATTCCGGATATCATCAGGATCTGCGAGCTGCGCATCCGGGTCCCGGAGCAGTGGCGTGGAGATTACCTTGCGAGCCTCGGGGCGGCGCGGGTCGGCGAAGCCGAGATCGCTCGGCTCGCTGACGAGTTGGGGTGGGATTATCTTGCTGAGTTCGTCAGCGCTTGGTTCGATTACAGTGAACGCGTGATGCGGAAAGCCGTCTCGCGTCTGCCAGGGAAGTCGGCGCGCGGGACCTGCGTGCATGATGCGTTCCCTGGAACACCGCCAGAAGGCATCGTGATCAACGCCGACGTCCGAGTCGATAGCGTCCACGAGATGATAGAAGTGGACCTCAGGGACAACATCGACAGCATGCCCAACGGTTTGAACCTGAGCGAAGCCTGCTCCCGCACGGCCGCCATGGTGGGGACGTTCAACAGTCTGGGGCTTACGGTGCCCACCAACGCCGGTAGCTTCAGAAGAGTCAAGGTTCTGCTGCGAGAGAATTGCGTGGTTGGAATTCCCCGCCATCCCACAAGCTGCTCTGTCGCAACGCAGAACGTCGCTGACCGCCTGATCAGCGCGGTCCAGGTGGCATTTGCAAACCTGGGTGACGGTTGGGGTATGGCGGAGATCGGGGGGGTACAGACAGCCGCTCAGGCAGTGATTTCGGGGCGTGACTCGCGGCGAGGAAATCGTCCTTTTGTGGATCAGCTGATTCTTGGCGATACCCTCGGTGCGGGTGGCCCTACTTCGGATGGTTGGCTGGCAATGATTACGACGGGCACCGCCGGAATGTCGTTCTATGACAGCGTCGAAGTAGATGAAATGCGCCACCCCATCGTTGTTCATC
The DNA here is from genome assembly GCA_049583715.1 of Arenicellales bacterium. GTDB lineage: Bacteria > Pseudomonadota > Gammaproteobacteria > Arenicellales > JAANXG01 > JAANXG01. Next base: position 11,061 of record JBAUWJ010000251.1, read on the forward strand.
AGCGCCGGCTCGTTCCCGACACCGAAGGTGCGGGCCGTCATCGCGGCGCGCCGTCTTCACTCGTCGAGTTCGGACCAACGAGCGCCCCCATAGATGTCGTTTACCAGAGCGACGGCACCGTCCATCCGCCGCAGGGGGTGCGAGGGGGTGCGGCGGGCGCCGGAGCCGACAACTGGGTCGTCAGAAGCGATGGGACTCGGGAGCCGGCCAACGGCTGGGCGCTTCTGACACTGGCGCCTGGAGAGACCATCACCGGAGTTTCCTGCAGCGGGGGAGGTTACGGTTCACCGCTCGAGAGGGATCCCGCGAAGGTAGAGAAGGACGTAGCGGCCGGCATCGTTTCGCGAGATCGCGCTCTTGAGGTGTATGGTGTTGTACTGGGGGACGATGGCAGACTGGACAAGGAAGCGACCGAGAGCGCGCGCAGTGAGCTGGCCGCACGGCGTGGACAGTGGCCGGGTCGGGGTGGGCGATGAAGTTCAACAGATATACCTCGTACCCCTTGTCGTAGAGATGGACATAATTCTCGGCGGTCGGAGAGAAAATCAGGTCCAGCGAGTGAGCGAAGAGATCATCGTATGTTCTGAAACTCGCCAGCAGGATCCATACGTATGGCAGTACCGCGATCGTGAAGGCGATCACGATGGCCGATACGCTCAGG
>JBAUWJ010000252.1:0-12877 GCA_049583715.1 Arenicellales bacterium
ACCCGGCCCGGCTCGTTTTCGCCGGTGTTCTGGTCAGCATGCTGGCCGGTGTTCTCCTCGGTACCCTGGGACTCTCACGAACGTGCCTGGCGGACGATTCGACGGTTCTGCGGGCGACGCTGGACAATGGCCTTCGGGTCGTCATCGTCCGCAATACCCTGGCACCGGTCGCGACCACCACCGTGAACTACCTGGTCGGATCGAACGAGACGCCGCCGGGCTTCCCCGGCACGGCCCATGCCCAGGAGCACATGATGTTTCGCGGCAGCCCGGGCCTGTCCGCCGACCAGCTTGCCTACATCGGAGGCGTCATGGGGGGGCGCTTCAACGCCGACACGCGCCACACGGTCACGCAATACTATTTCACCGTGCCGGCCGAGGATCTCGACGTCGCGCTCCACGTACAGGCTCTGCGTATGCGGGACGTGCTGGACACCGAGAAGGACTGGGAACAGGAGCGGGGCGCCATCGAGCAGGAAGTCGCCCAGGACATCTCCAGCCCCGGCTACCTGATGTACACCAAGCTGCTCGCCGCCCTGTTCAAGGGTACGGTCTACGCACACGACGCTCTCGGCACCCGTCCTTCCTTCGATAAGACGACGGCGGCCGACCTGAAGGCTTTCCACGACAAATGGTATGCGCCCAACAACGCCGTCCTGATCGTGGCGGGGAACGTCGATCCCACCACGACCCTCGATCACATCAAGAAGCTGTTTGGTCCCATTCCCGCGAAAGACCTTCCGGCGCGGCCGAAGATCGACCTGCAGCCCGTCAAATCGCAGTCGTTCACCCTGAAGAGCGACCGCCCCTATGCGCAGCACGTGATCGCGCTTCGCATGCCGGGCCTCGACAGTCCGGACTACGCCGCGGTGGATGTGCTGGCGGACGTCATCGACAGCAAACGCGGCGCCCTCTATCAACTGGTTCCCGAGGGCAAGGCATTCGACACGAGTTTCTCCTACGAACCGCTGCCGGAGGCGGGAATGGCTTTCGCCGATGTGAAGGTTCCCGAAGGGACGGACATAGCGGCGCTCGACAAGCGCGTGCGCTCGATCCTGTCGCAGATCGCGGAGCACGGCGTCCCGGCGGACCTGGTCGCGGCCGCGAAGCTGCAGGAACGGCGCGACCTCGAGTTCACCAAGAACTCCATTCAGGGATTGGCCAACGTGTGGTCGGAGGCGGTGGCCGTGTACGGGCTCGATTCCCCGGACCAGGACCTCGCACGCATCGAGAAGGTCACGGTCGACGACGTCAACCGGGCGGCGAAGAAGTACCTGCGCCTCGATCAGACCGTCACCGCGACGCTGGTCCCGCAGCACTCCGGCAAGCCCGCTGCCTCCGGGGGGTTCGGCGGCCAGGAGAACATCTCGCTCGGCGCCGTCAAACCCACCAAGGTGCCGGACTGGGCGGAGGCCGCTTTGAGCCATGTCTCCGTTCCCGCGAGCACGACCCATCCGACGGTCACCAAGCTCGCGAACGGCATCACGCTGATCGTGCAGCCGGAAAGCGTCAGCGATACCATCAGCGTGATCGGTCATGTCAAGCATCGGGCGTCGCTGCAGGTGCCTCCCGGAAAGGAGGGCCTGGATATGGTGCTGGGTGATCTTTTCTCCTACGGTACCGAGCATCTCGACCGGCTGGCCTATCAACGCGCCCTGGACGAGATCGGTGCGCGCGCCCAGGCCGGCGACCAGTTTTCGCTGCGCGTGCTGGCGGACAAGTTCGACCGCGGCGTCGAACTGCTCGCGGACAACGAGCTGCACCCGGCGCTCCCGAAGAAGGCCTTCGAGGTGGTGAAGCACCAGACCCTCCAGACGGTGACGAGCCGGCTCAAGAGCCCCGGCTACCTGTCCGACCGTGCGCTCAGGATTGCTCTTTTCCCCAAGGACGATCCGGTTCTGCGCCAGGCGCTGCCCAAGACCGTGTCGGGTATCACGATCCAGGACGTTCGGGACTACTATCACCAGGTGATAAGGCCCGATCTCACGACCATCGTCGTGATCGGTAAGGTCACGCCGGAGCGGGCCAGGACGGTGATCGAGAAATACTTCGGGGACTGGACCGCAAAGGGGCCGACACCGGATACGGATCTGCCGGCCGCCCCGGACAATGCGTCGAGCAAGGTCGCCGTTCCCGACAGCACGCGGGTGCAGGACAGAGTCGACCTCGCAGAAACCCTGGGCCTCACCCGCAAGAACCCGGATTACTACGCTTTGTCTCTCGGCAACACCGTGCTCGGCGGGAGCTTCTACTCCACCCGGCTGACGCGTCACCTGAGAAAGGAAGCCGGTCTCGTGTATTACGTCGCGTCCGAACTCGACATCGGCAAGACGCGGGGTGTGTACTACATCGAGTACGCCTGCGATCCGGACAACGTGGCGCGGGTGCAGCGGATCGTGACCCAGGAACTGGAGGGCATGCAGAGCGAGCCGGTGAGTCCGAACGAGCTGAGCCAGGCCCAGGCTTATCTGGTGCGCCAGATTCCCTTGAGCGAAGCGAGCCTCGAAGCCATAGCGCATGGATTCATCAGGCGAATCGATCTGGGCCTGCCGCTGGATGAGCCGACAGTGGCCGCGCGGAATTACCTCCAATTGAACGCCGCCGACGTGCAGGCGGCGTTCAAGAAATGGCTGCGCCCACATGACCTGGTTCGGGTGAGCCAGGGACCGTCCCCGAAGTGACATCGCGCGTCCCGCCTTCTCTTCCGTGCTGCGGAGAAGGGGTTTTACCGGAGCAGGCCTGAGACCGACCTGAAACCCAACCCCCTCCCCGTTGGGGACCGGAGAGGCTTGTCGGCGCGATCGGGGCTGACAGACCTGAGGCGACGGGTTCCTTCTCCCTAGCAGGATGTTGAAAAACGCCATCCTGGCCTTTTTCAACGCGCCGAGCACGGCGCATGTCCGCTACTCGGCTACGCCGAATCAAGCACTTACAGTGCTTGATTCGCGGCGGGACATCCCGGTCCCGCACTAGCAGGCTGTTCTTCAACAGCCTGCTAGAGGGAGAAGGACAGGATGAGGGGGCAGTGTGTGGCGAGATGCGTTGGGCTCGTTTCCCCCCCTCACCCTCACAGCCTTTCCCCGCGGGGAGAGTGAATCTCCCGGCCGTCAGCGGCCGTAGGTCGCTGTCAATGTGGCCTTGTCGATCATCGTGGCGTGGAGGTTGAAGCCCACCATCGCTCCGGACGCGGTCTTGTCGATGTCGAGATGATCGGTGTTGAGCGCGTAGACCGTGAAGATGTAATGGTGGGGACTGTCACCCTCAGGCGGGCAAGGCCCGCCGTAGCCGGGGGTCCCGTAATCCGTGCGGCTCTGGACGCTTCCCGCAGGTGCCTTGCCGGACGCGGGATCACCGGCACCCTTGGGAAGCTCGGTGACCGATGCCGGGATGTTGAAAACCAGCCAATGCCACCAGCCGCTGCCGGTGGGGGCGTCGGGATCGTAAAGCGTGACCGCGAAGCTCTTGGTGTCGGCGGGAGCACCCTTCCAGCTCAGCGCCGGTGAGACGTTCTGTCCTTTGCAGCCAAAGGCGTTGAACACCTGCTCCATGGGAATGGTTCCGCCTTCCTTGACGTCGGGACTCGTGAGAGTGAAATCGCCTGCATACGCAGTGGACACCACACTCGAAAGGGAAGCCGCGAGCAGGATCGGCAACAGTGAGCGGCCAGGAAACATGTGCACACCTCCAGGAAAACGAACGTGAGTCGGGATGGCGGCTTGACAGTCGGCAAGCCACTCCGCGGCGACGTGCCGGACACGGACCCCGCGTATGTTGCGATGCAGCCGGGCCGAATTCAAGCGGTTGCGGTGCCGCGGCTCTCGTTCCGGCGAAGTCTGTGCGCCTGCACGTTGGAAGGAGGACGCCGATGTTAGGCGCCGATCGCGGCGCGAACCCCTCACCTCGCCGCGGCGGCGGCTCCCTGCACTGTGTGTGGTTAAGGGGCTTCGGGTTTTACTCCCGGCGTCCGTGTCCCGGGTTTGCGCCGGTCCCGCCGGGTGGTCCACAATATTTTCCGCCTTGACTTTCGTCAATTACGCCGAGCGCCTGATTCTCTAACGTTACGTCTGGACACTAACGGGAGATTTCGCAATGGCACAGACAGATTCGAGCCAGGGGTTCGCCTTCAGCGGCAGTCCGCGCGACGCGCTGTTCGGCGCTACTGTCGGGTTCTTCATCGGATTCGGCGCCGTATCGCTGTTCGGACCGACTGCCCACCGTTTCATCGAGGTCATGCAGCTCAGTCCGTTCCAGGTCGGGCTGCTGGTGTCGATCCCGCTGTTGACAGGCTCTTTGCTGCGGATCCCGTTCGGTGCCTGGGTGGACAGCACCGGCGGCAAGCAGCCGTTCCTGGTGCTGCTGATCCTGTCCCTGATCGGGATTGCAGGCCTGTGGTACATGCTGCTCACCCTGTACCCGGAGCACCTCACCCAGAAATACTACCCATTGCTGCTCCTGCTGGGCGCCTTCGGCGGCTGTGGCATTGCGACGTTCAGCGTGGGTATCGGGCAGGTTTCCTATTGGTATCCGCGCAGCCAGCAGGGCTCCGCGCTGGCCATCTATGCCGGGCTCGGGAATATGTCCCCCGGCCTGGTGGCGCTGATCCTGCCCCTCATCATCGTCTTTGCCGGCCTGTGGGTGGCCTACCTGGTATCGGTTGGGATCGTCGTCGCCGGGCTCGTCCTGTACTTTTTCCTGGGCCAGAACGCCTGGTACTTTCAACTGCGCCGGCACGGTACCGAGCCCGCCGAGGCCAGGAAGAGAGCGCAGCAACAGGGCCAGGAGGTGTTCCCGCAGAAATCGGCCCTCCATGCGCTGTGGGAGGCCGCCAGGATCTGGCGAACCTGGATCCTCGTGGTGCTCTATTTCACGACCTTCGGTGGATTCCTCGCCCTGACCGCCTGGCTGCCGAATTACTGGCAGAGCTACTTCGGCGTGTCCAACTGGACGGCGGTCATCATGACCGCGTCGTTCTCGCTGCTGTCGTCCGTGATCCGGGTGCCGGGAGGCAGCCTGTCCGATCGCCACGGCGGCGAGCGGGTGGCGGCGGTCTCCCTGCTGATCCTGCTGGCGGGATCGCTGCTGGTCAGCTTCTCGGAGACTCCCGTCCTGGCGGGCTTCGCGATGCTGGTAGTGGCCGTCGGCATGGGTGTGAACAACGCAGCCGTCTTCCGCCTGGTGCCGGACTACGTGCCGGAAGCCGTCGGCGGCGCCGCCGGCTGGGTCGGCGGCCTGGGCGCCTTGGGCGGCTTCGCCGTCCCGCCACTGCTCGGCAAGACCGTCGAATGGATGGGGCCGGTGGGGTACGCACGCGGCTACCTGGTGTACGTGGCGCTCGCGGCGCTGTCGGTCGTCCTGATATGGCTCACCAAGCCCCGGCGAACCGCCGGCGTGGTGGAGACAGCTTGAGTGGCGCGAAGAGAATCGTTGGGCGATGGCTTCTTTATGAATGATCCAACCTGGTCAGGGCAGAGCACCCCGGTAGAGGCACGAAGCTCCCTCTCCCCCGCCTGCGGGGGAGAGGGTCGGGGTGAGGGGGCGGGGTTTGACGTCGCATTTGCGCCCTTCCCGGTTGCAGGCACGCGCGGGTACCAAACGGGTCGTGCCGAGATCGCTTTCCATTGCCCTCACCCTATCGCTCTCCCGCCAGCGGGGGAGGGCACCTTTGGAGGTAGACGATGAGTCATTTTCTCGACCGCATGCGGTTTCTGTCTCGCAAGGGCACCGACTTTGCCGGCGGATACGGTCGCACGACCGGTGAGGACCGGTCCTGGGAGAAGTCGTACCGCCAGCGCTGGCAGCACGACAAGGTGGTGCGCTCCACCCACGGCGTGAACTGTACCGGCGCGTGTTCATGGAAGATCTATGTCAAGGACGGCCTGGTGACCTGGGAAACCCAACAGACGGACTACCCGCGCACCCGGCCCGACATGCCCAACCACGAGCCGCGCGGATGCGCGCGGGGCGCCAGCTACTCCTGGTATATCTACAGCGCGGCGCGTCTCAAATATCCGATGGTCCGCGGTACCCTGCTCGGCCTGTGGCGCGAGGCACGCGGGAAGACTTCCGACCCGGTCGAAGCATGGCGCTCCATCGTCGAGGATCCGGACAAGCGGCGCCGCTACCAGAAGCGCCGGGGCCTCGGAGGCCTGGTGCGCGCCACCTGGGACGAAGTCAACGAGCTGGTCGCCGCTGCCAACGTGTACACCGTGAAGCGATACGGCCCGGACCGCGTGATCGGCTTCTCGCCCATCCCGGCGATGTCCATGGTTTCCTACGCGGCGGGCAGCCGGTACCTGTCCCTGATCGGCGGCGTATGCCTGTCCTTCTACGACTGGTACTGCGACCTGCCGCCGAGCTCGCCCATGACCTGGGGCGAGCAGACCGACGTGCCGGAATCGGCCGACTGGTACAACTCGAAGTTCATCATGATGTGGGGCTCCAACGTGCCCCAGACGCGCACGCCGGACGCGCACTTCATGACCGAGGCCCGCTACAACGGCACCAAGATCGTTGTCTGCTCGCCGGACTATGCAGAGGCCACCAAGTTCGCGGACCTGTGGCTGTCGCCCAAGCAGGGCACGGATGCGGCGCTGGCGATGGCACTGGGGCACGTGATCCTGAAAGAGTTCCACGTCGATAAGCCCACGCCGTACTTCACCGACTACTGCCGGCGCTACACGGACATGCCGATGCTGGTGGAGCTGGACGAGAGCGGCGACCGCAAGGTGCCGGGCCGTTTCCTGCGCACGAGCGATCTGGCGGAGGACCTCGGCGGCAAGGACAATGCCGAATGGAAGACCCTGGCCTGGGACGAGAATTCCGGGGCACTGGTGGCGCCCCAGGGGTCTATCGGCTTTCGTTGGGACAAGAGCGGCAAGTGGAACCTGGAAGAGAAGGAGGGCGGCAAGGGGAGCGACACCCGCCTGCGGTTGTCCCTGGTGGACGATCACGATGCGGTGGAAACCGTGTCCTTCCCGTACTTCGGCGGCGTCGAGCACGAGTACTTCACGCATAACACCCAGCAGGACGTCCTCGAGCGCAAGGTCCCCGTCAAGCGTGTGCAGCTCGCCGACGGCCGCACCGTGAACGTGGCGACCGTCTTCGACCTGATGGTCGCCCACTACGGCATCGACCGCGGGCTCGGCGACGACGCCGTCGCGAAGTCCTTCGAGGACGACGTGCCCTACACCCCCAAATGGCAGGAGGCCATCACCGGCGTCCCGGCCGACCGCGTGATCCGGGTGGCCCGGGAGTTCGCCGACAACGCCGCCAAGACGGAAGGGCGTTCCATGGTGATCCTCGGCGCCGGCCTGAACCACTGGTATCACATGGACATGAACTACCGCGGCATCATCAACATGCTGGTGATGTGCGGCTGCATCGGCAAGAGCGGCGGCGGCTGGGCGCATTACGTCGGCCAGGAGAAGCTGCGCCCGCAGACCGGCTGGCTGCCGGTGGCCTTCGCCCTCGACTGGGTGCGCCCGCCGCGGCACATGAACGGCACCTCCTTCTGGTATGCCCACTCGGACCAGTGGCGCTATGAGAAGCTGCAGGTCGGCGAGATCCTCTCGCCGCTCGCCGACCCGGCGGACTGGCGGGGCAGCCTCATCGACTACAACGTGCGCGCCGAACGCATGGGCTGGCTGCCCTCGGCGCCGCAGCTCAATCGTAATCCTCTCGACGTCGCGCGCGAGGCCGCAGCCGGCGGCAAGGACCCGAAAGAGTACGTGGTCGAGCAACTCAAGTCAGGCGATCTGCGCCTGGCCTGCGAGGACCCGGACGCGCCGGAGAATTTCCCGCGCAACCTGTTCGTGTGGCGCTCGAACCTCCTCGGCTCCAGCGGCAAGGGACACGAGTACCTGCTGCGTCACCTGCTGGGCACCGACGACGGCGTCCAGGGCAAGGACCTCGGGGATCCGGCGGAGCAGGGCGGCGAAGAAGTGGTGTGGCACGAGCAGGCGCCGGAAGGCAAGCTGGATCTCCTGGTGACCCTGGACTTCCGCATGTCCACCACGTGTCTGTACTCGGACGTGGTACTGCCGACGGCGACCTGGTACGAGAAGGACGACCTCAACACCTCGGACATGCATCCCTTCATTCATCCCTTGTCCGAAGCGGTGAATCCGGCCTGGGAGTCGCGCTCGGACTGGGACATCTTCAAGGGTTTCGCGAAGACGTTCTCCGAGCTGGTCGATGGCCATCTCGGCGTCGAGCAGGACATCGTGACTCTGCCGCTGCTCCACGACACGCCCGGTGAGCTCGGCCAGGCCTTCGATGTGCTCGACTGGAAGCGCGGCGAGTGCGAGCCGGTGCCCGGCAAGACCATGCCCAATCTGCTGGTGGTGGAACGCGACTACCCCGCCACTTACGAACGGTTCACCTCCATCGGCCCGCTGCTGGAGAAGCTCGGCAACGGCGGCAAGGGCATCTCCTGGAACACGGAGAGCGAGGTCGAGTACCTCGGGCGACTGAGCGGGCGCCACGAGGATGGCAAGGCGGCGCTCGGCCGGCCCCGCATGGTGACCGCCATCGATGCCGCCGAGGCGATCATGTCCCTGGCACCGGAGACCAACGGCGAAGTGGCGGTGAAGGCCTGGCAAGCGCTGGAGAAATTCACCGGGCGAGAACACGCTCACCTCGCGGCACACAAGCAGGACGAGAAGATCCGCTTCCGCGACATCCAGGCCCAGCCGCGCAAGATCATCTCCTCGCCGACCTGGTCCGGCATCGAGTCGGAGAGGGTCTGCTACAACGCCGGCTGGACCAATGTCAACGAGCTGATTCCCTGGCGCACCCTCACCGGCCGCCAGCAGTTCTACCAGGACCACAAATGGATGCGCGGATTCGGTGAATCGCTGGTGTCCTACCGGCCGCCGGTGAACACCAAGACCTGGAAGCAGATCGTCGGCAGCAGGCCCAACGGCAACCCCGAGATCGTGCTCAACTGGATCACGCCGCACCAGAAGTGGGGCATCCACAGCACCTACAGCGATAACCTGATCATGCTGACGCTGTCGCGCGGCGGCCCCATCGTGTGGCTGTCGGAAAAGGACGCACAGAAAGTGGGTATCCAGGACAACGACTGGATCGAGGTCTACAACGTCAACGGCGCGGTGGTGGCCCGGGCGGTGGTGTCCCAGCGGGTGCGCGAGGGCATGGCGATGATGTACCACGCCCAGGAGCGCATCGTGAACACCCCGGGCTCGGAGATCACCGGGGTGCGCGGCGGCATCCACAACTCGGTGACCCGTACCGTGGTGAAGCCGACCCACATGATCGGCGGTTACGCCCAGCAGAGCTATGGCTTCAACTACTACGGCACCGTCGGCTCCAACCGCGACGAGTTCGTCGTGGTCCGCAAGATGGACCGCGTCGACTGGCTGGAAGGCGACGACGAAAGCATCATCAGCCAGGAGTACGTACGATGAAGGTTCGCGCGCAGATCGGCAAGGTCCTGAACCTCGACAAGTGCATCGGCTGTCACACCTGCTCGGTGACCTGCAAGAACGTGTGGACCTCGCGCGAGGGCATGGAGTACGCGTGGTTCAACAACGTCGAAACCAAGCCCGGCATCGGCTATCCCAAGGATTGGGAGAACCAGGACCGCTGGAAGGGCGGCTGGGTGCGCCGCAGCGACGGCGACATCACGCCGAAGCAGGGCGGCAGGTGGCGGCTTCTGGCGAAGATATTCGCCAACCCGCACCTGCCGGAGATCGACGACTACTACGAGCCGTTCAACTTCGACTACCAGCGGCTGCACACGGCGCCCGCCTCCAAGGCGCAGCCCACCGCCAAGCCCTATTCGGCCATTACCGGCAAGCCCATGGAGAAGATCGAGTGGGGCCCGAACTGGGAGGAGATCCTGGGCGGCGAATTCGCCAAGCGCTCGCGGGACCACAACTTCGAGAACATCCAGAAGGAGATCTACGGCCAGTTCGAGAACACCTTCATGATGTACCTGCCGCGGCTGTGCGAGCACTGCCTCAACCCGAGCTGCGTGGCGAGCTGCCCGTCAGGCGCGATCTACAAGCGCGAGGAGGACGGCATCGTTCTCATCGACCAGGACAAGTGCCGCGGCTGGCGCATGTGCATCTCCGGCTGCCCCTACAAGAAGATCTACTACAACTGGCAGTCGGGGAAGTCCGAGAAGTGCACCTTCTGCTACCCGCGCATCGAGTCCGGCCAGCCCACAGTGTGCTCCGAGACCTGCGTCGGCCGCATCCGCTACCTCGGCGTGGTGCTCTACGACGCCGACCGTATCAAGGAGGCGGCCAGCGTGCCCAACGAGCAGGATCTGTACGAAGCCCAGCTCGATATCTTTCTCGATCCGAATGACACGGAAGTGATCCGTCAGGCGCGCGCCGACGGCGTGCCGGACTCCTGGTTGGAAGCGGCAAAACGCTCGCCGGTTTACAAGATGGCCATCGACTGGAAGGTGGCATTCCCGCTGCACCCCGAGTACCGCACCCTGCCCATGGTCTGGTACGTGCCGCCGTTGTCGCCGGTGCAGGCCGCGGCGGACGCGGGCAAGGTTGGTCTCGAGGGCTTGATCCCGGACGTGGAATCCCTGCGTATCCCGGTCAAGTACCTCGCGAACATGCTCACCGGCGGGGACGAGCGCCCCGTCACCCATGCGCTACGCCGCCTGCTGGCGATGCGCGCCTTTAAGCGCTCGCAGACGGTGGACGGCGAGCCGCGCCATGAAGTGCTCGAGCAGGTGGGCCTCGACGAGCACCAGGTCGAGGAGATGTACCGCACCATGGCCATCGCCAACTACGAAGACCGCTTCGTGATACCCACGAACCATCGCGAGCTATCCACCGACGATCCCTACGGCGAGCGCAGCGGCTGCGGCTTCAGCTTCGGTGACGGCTGCCACACGCACGGGGTGACCCGCACCAACCTGTTCGGCAGCAAGAGCCCGCGCCAGCGCCAGCACGGCAAGCCGGCCGGCGCCGCCATGCGCACCAAGGTGCCGGAGACGCATCAATGAACGCGCCGCATCAAAATCCTCTGAAGTATCCCTTGAGAGCGATTGCCGCGCTGCTCGCCTACCCGGAGGACGATGTGCAGCGCAACGTGGACGAAGTCGGCGCTCTGCTCGTGATCCGGCCCGAGCTGGAAACCGGCGAGCGCCGGATGCTCGAGGAGTTCATGCAGTGGTTCGGCGACGAGCCGCTGCTCGAAGTCCAGGCCGCGTATGTCGAGACCTTCGACCGCAGCAAGAAGGTGTCGCTGTACCTGTTCGAGCACGTCTACGGCGAGTCCCGCGACCGGGGTCCGGCCATGGTGGAGCTGCGCGAAGCCTACCGAGAGCAGGGACTCGAGATCGACGGCCGCGAGCTGCCCGACTTCCTGCCCATCTTCCTGGAGTTCTGCTCCGAGCTGCCGGAGGCGCAGGCGCGGTCGTGGCTGGCAGAAGTCGGCGAGATCGTGCAGCAGGTGCATGTGCGGCTGCACGACCGCGGGAGCCGCTACGCCGTGCCGCTGCGTGTACTGCTGCGGATCATCGGCCTCGATCCGATGCCTGAAGCGATCGTGGATACCGCGGCGTCGGAGGAGCGGGACGACACGCCTGCCGCGCTGGACCGGGTGTGGGCCGAGGTACCGGTCATTTTCGGGCCGGGCCAGGAGCACACCCACTGCGGTGCAACCAGACAATACCGGGAGCAGTCCGTTCAGTGGGTGGAGAACCCCCGCACCGGCGGAAAACCCAGGAGCGCCTGACCATGCACTTTCTCAACAATCTGCTGTTCGGCTACTACCCCTACGTCGCGGGCACGGTCTTCCTGCTCGGCAGCCTGGTTCGCTTCGACATGAGCCAGTACACCTGGAAGACCAGCTCCAGCCAGCTTCTCGACAACTCCTTCCGTTTCCAGGTCGGCAGCGTCCTGTTCCACGTCGGCGTGCTGTTTCTGTTCTTCGGCCACCTGATCGGCCTGCTGATGCCGCATTCACTGTATCCTTACCTGGGTCTTACGCCGCACAGCAAGCAGGTCCTGGCTATGGTCACGGGGGGCATCGCGGGCGCGATGGCACTGGTCGGCGGGACCATACTCCTCCATCGCCGGCTCTATCACCCGCGGGTGCGCGCCCACTCGACGCGCATGGATATCTTCATCCTGGCGCTCTTGTATGCGCAGCTCATCCTGGGGCTGTTCACCATCGCGGTATCAGGCCAGCACCTGGATGGCTCCATGATGCTGGTGCTCGCGGATTGGGCGCAGCACATTGTCACTTTCCGGCCCGATGCCGCCGACTTCGTGGCCAATGTGCCCTGGATCTACAAGGTACACCTGTTTCTCGGGCTGACGATATTCCTGGTTTTCCCGTTCACTCGTCTCGTTCACATCTGGAGCCTGCCCGCCGGCTACGTCGTCCGGCGGTACCAGATCGTACGGCGGCGGGCCGTGTAGGGGCTCCTATGCTGGTCCGCGTCAACCGCGTGGTGATTGGAAAGGAGGCAATCAATCTCGAGTCCGCACATGTCGAGGAAGGCAGCATCGAGGAGCGCCGTGAGGAAGCGGCGCGCCGGCTGGTGATCCGCGAGCTGCTGCGCCAGCGGGCCGAGGCTGCCGGCATCTCGCCCGCGGGCGGCGCGGAGGACGCGATAGAAGAGCTGCTGTCCGCGGAGGTCGATGTGCCGGGGGCGGACGAGGAGGCCTGTCGCCGCTACTTCGAGTCGAACCGCGAACGGTTTCATTCACCCGAGGAGGTGGAGCTCCGCCATATCCTTCTCGCCGCCGCTCCGGACGACTCCGGGGCCCGGGTACGGCAGCGGGACGCCGCGGAGAGCCTCCTTGCGAAGCTCGAGGAGGATCTCGAGAGCTTTGACGAGCTGGCCCGTCGACATTCCCATTGCCCGTCGGCGGAGCAG
>JBAUWJ010000253.1:0-12571 GCA_049583715.1 Arenicellales bacterium
TCTCGAGGCAGGAGCCGAGAGCGAGCCTACAGGGACGTACTTGCGGCGTGTCGACCAAGACCGCCCCCAGCCCATGTTTTCCGTGCTCCCTTCGGCTCTCCAGGCTTTCCTGCGCTCGGACATCACGGCGCAGCGGCGGGCCGCTATGGCCACCGCGTCGGCGCGGGGGTATCCTTGATTACAGTCAATCTGTCGTGATACTGCAATGAACGGACCGTACAGACCCCGGATGTCGCACGCCGGACTCTCCCCGACTCACGACGTGGTGGCCATCGACGAGTTCGGGGCCGGCCGCGATATGAGCATTGCCGGCGAGTCACCGCTGACCATCAAGGTCGACAACCGGGAGATCGTCACCCTCATGACCCTCGGCACCCACCCCGAGGAGCTGGCGCTGGGCTACCTCAAGAATCAGCGCCTGATCGAGAACATCGAGGACATCGAGTCGGTCATGGTCGACTGGGAGCGCGAGCAGGTGAATATCACCACCCGGCGCGGAGAGGGCATCATCGACCAGGAAGAGAAGACGGCCGGGCGCACCGTGACCACCGGCTGCGGACAGGGCACCATCTTCAGCTGCACGCTGGGGGCCTTGTACGAAGTGGAGCTGCCGCAGGTCGAGCTCAGGCAGTCGACGATCTACGGGCTGCTGAAGACTCTCGGCGACTACAACGAGCTGTACAAGAAGGCAGGGGCCGTGCACGGCTGCGCCCTGTGCGCCGGCGAGGAGGTGCTGTTGTTCGTGGAAGACGTGGGCCGCCATAATGCCGCGGACGCCATCGCCGGCCGGATGTGGCTCGACCGCCTCGAGGGCGGCGACAAGATCTTCTACACCACCGGCCGCTTGACCTCGGAGATCGTCATGAAGACGGCCCTCATGGGGATTCCGGTGCTGCTGTCGCGCTCCGGCATCACTCATATGGGCCTGGAGCTCGCCCAGGAGGTCGGGGTCATCATGATCGCCCGTGCCAAGGGCCGGCACTTTCTCATCTATCACGGCGCGGACCGCGTGGTGCTGGACGCCGTGCCGCCTCCCAAGGAAACGGCCTATAACCGCTCGCCCCGTGTCGAGGCCCGAAGCTGAGCCCGCGGGTTCCGTTGGGAAGCGTCGTTCGCAGTGTCCCGGACGACCGGGCGCACGATACCGGACAATTTCCCAGGTACGGGGAGTCCCGACGCTGATGGTCGAAGGGAAGGAGCTCGAGTACACCATGAACGCCCTGCCGGTCGAACCCGAACCACTGATCCAACCGGCGGCGGAGCGAGTGCTATGACGTCCACCGCGACCCGTTATCTGATACTGGGCGGTGGTCCATGCGGCATCGCCGCCGCGCTCAGGCTGCTGGAGCTCGGGGTCAGCGACTTCATGCTGGTCGAGAGGAACGATTACCTCGGAGGGCTGGCGACCTCGCACGTCGATGACGAAGGCTTCACCTGGGATCTCGGCGGACACGTTCAATTCTCGCACTACGAGAAGTTCGACGAGTACATGGCGCTGGCACTGGGCGAGGACGACTGGCTGCACCACGAGCGGCAGAGCTGGATTTACCAGTACGGGCGCTACATTCCCTATCCTTTGCAGCTCAACCTGCATCATCTCCCCGACGAAAAGAAGTGGGCCTGCGTGTCCGGATTGCTCGATGCGTCCCGGAGCGCCAATTCCCACGAGCCTCGGGATTTCGAGGAATGGATTCACGCGACCTTCGGAGCGGGCCTGGCCGAGGAGTTCATGCTGCCTTACAACTTCAAAGTGTGGGCGCATCCTCCCAAGACGATGAGCTATCAATGGATAGGGGAGCGAGTGGCGGTGCCGGCTCTGGACAAGGTGCTGAAGAGCATCTGTCTCAACGAAGACAATATTTCCTGGGGTCCGAACAACACTTTCCGGTTTCCAAGAAAGGGCGGCACCGGGGCCATCTGGAAGTCGCTCGGCGGGCGCCTGCCCCCCGACCGGGTCGTCATGAACGGCGAGATCCACTCCCTGGACCTCGAAGGCAAACGGGTCTCGGTGCGGGATTACGGTTCCGTGGCATACGACTGTCTGATCAATACGATACCGGTGGACCGCCTGTGCGGCTACGCCAACGAGCCGCGACTGAGAGAACCCGCGGCGCGATTCGCCCACTCGTCCACCCACGTGATCGGTATCGGGCTCCGGGGCCAGCCGCCCGTGCACCTGGAGGGAAAGTGCTGGATTTATTTTCCAGAGAGCCAGTCTCCCTACTACCGCGTCACGGTGTTCAGCAACTACAGTCCCAACAATACGCCTCTCCCGGGCGAAGCCTGGTCCCTGATGGTCGAGGTGTCCGAAAGCGCGCACAAGAAGGTGACTGAGAGCGAGATCGTCGACCAGACCGTTGCCGCACTGCGCCGCGACGGCCTGATCGACGCAAGCGAGCGGATCCTGAGCCGCTGGCACATCCGCCTCGAGTACGGCTATCCGACACCGTTCAAGGACCGCGACGAGGCGCTGGAAGAGGTTCATCGATACCTGGAGAGCCGGTCCGTCTATTCGCGCGGCCGCTTCGGGGGCTGGAAGTACGAGGTGAGCAACCAGGACCATTCCTTCATGCAAGGCATGGAAATCGTGGAGCGCCTGGTCCATGACTGCACCGAGCCCACTTACCGCGATCCGGCCCTGGTCAACGGCCGCAGGAACCCTTTTCCTTATCCGGAGTGGTCCCGGTGACCGGGGCGCGGCGAAGCTCATCGCACATACCTGCCGGTCGTCACGCGGGCTTGCGTTGACCTTCGAGCACTGCCCTATAATCGGCACGCGACATGCGGTTGCTCTACCTGTGCAAGCAGAAGTACATGCGCAAGGACGTGATCCTCGACAGATATGGCCGCCTCTATTGGCTGCCGCACTGGCTTTCCCACC
Organism: Arenicellales bacterium; assembly: GCA_049583715.1. GTDB lineage: Bacteria > Pseudomonadota > Gammaproteobacteria > Arenicellales > JAANXG01 > JAANXG01. The sequence goes on from JBAUWJ010000253.1 coordinate 2,882, forward strand.
ATCACCACGTGACGGCAATCACCGCGGATTACCACCCGGCGCCGTCCTCCGAGAGGTTGCGGCGCCACACGGAGAATGACGGCAACCTGACCTGGTACTCCTTGCGGGTCCATCGCCTGCTCATACCGACGTTGCTGCGCTACCGCGCGCTCCTTCGCCGGGAATTCGGCGAACGCCCGCCGGATGCCGTCATCGGCGCGTCGGACAGCCCGCACATCATCCTCGCCTCGCTGGTCGGAAAGAGCTACGGCGTGCCCGTGGTACTGGATCTCTACGACAACTTCGAAGCCTTCGGACTGAGCCGGATGCCGGGCGTCAGACAGCTTTACCGCCGCGCCCTGTCGGGGGCCGATGCCGTAACCTGCGTCAGCGGACGGCTCGCGGACCACATCGCGACGAGCTACCGGAAAGAAGCGGCGGTCTTCACGATCGAAAGCACCATCAACGAAACCGATTTCCGGCCCCTGGAGAAAGCGGCGGCGCGTCGGCGTCTGAACCTGGACATCGACTGCAGCTATGTCGGCACCGCCGGTGCCTTGTATGCGAGTCGCGGAATCCGAACGGTCTACGCCGCTTTTCTCGAAGTGGTGAAGGCGCGCCCCGCCGTGAAGCTGCTGCTGGCCGGGAAGATCGATCCGAGGGCACCGCCGCCGGACCACGAAGGCGTCGTGTATCTTGGCGACCTTTCGCATTCGGACATGAACGCCTTCTACAATGCCCTCGACGTCGCCTTCAACTATATGGAGGACGACGAATTCGGCCGCTATTCGTTTCCCCAGAAAGCCTACGAGATGCTGGCGTGCAAGGTGCCCGTCCTGAGCGCCCGCGTGGGCGTCTTCGCGGACCTGCTGGAGCAGGACCGCTTCCTCTACTCGCCGGGAGACGTTGCCGAGCTCGCGACGAAGATCCTCGCGCTGCTCGATCAACCGGACGTGCCGCAACCGGAAATTCCGAGCTGGGCGGATCAGGCCGACAGGCTCGACGAAATCATTCGCACCTTGCGTCCGTGATCGGGCGCTGGACGCGCCGGCAGCGGCCTTGTCACCATCGGGCCGCAGGTTTATGCTGCCTGCGTGAGCATCGCCGTCGACCCCAGCTGCGCGGATGACATCGATCCCGAATCGATAAGCACGGATGAAGCCCTCCGTCGCATCCTGTCATCGATCACGCCGCTCGAAGGCCTCGAACGCCTGAGTCTGCGGACGGCTCTCGGCCGGGTGCTCGGGCAGGACGTCCTCGCGTCGGTAGCGGTCCCGGGCCACGACAATTCCGCCGTGGACGGCTATGCCCTGTCCGGCGCCGACCTGCCCGCAACCGGGGTCGGCGATTTCGAGGTGGTGGGCTCCTCCTTCGCCGGTCATCCTTTCGAGGGACGCGTGGGGTCGGGGCAGTGCGTTCGGATCATGACGGGGGCGGTGATGCCGGAAGGCACGGACACCGTGGTGATGCAGGAGCACACGGAGCAACTTCCCGGCGGCGCGATCCGCATCGACGACCGCCATGAGAAGGGCCAGAACACCCGCGCCGCGGGAGAGGACATCGCGCTCGGCGACGAGGTCCTGTCCAAAGGACGCCGCATCAACCCGGCGGACCTCGGGCTGCTTGCTTCCCTCGGTGTCAACGAGGTGTTCGTCACGCGTCGCCCCAGGGTGGCTTTCTTCTCCACGGGGGATGAGCTGCGCTCCATCGGCGAGCCACTGACGCCCGGCGAGGTGTATGACAGCAACCGCTATACCCTTTACGGCATGTTGACCCAGCTCGGCGTCGACGTGGTCGACATGGGCGTCGTCCGGGACAAGCCGGAGACGACGCTGGAGGCGTTCCGCCGCGCCGCCGCCAACGCCGACGTCGTCATCACCTCCGGCGGCGTGTCGGTGGGCGAAGCGGATTACATCAAGAGCGGTTTGACGGAGCTCGGCCGCGTGGTATTTCAGAAGGTGGCGGTGAAGCCCGGGCGGCCGCTGACATTCGGGTACATAGACGAGAGCTGGTTCTTTGGACTGCCCGGGAATCCCGTCGCCGTGATGGCGACGTTCTATCTTTTTGTTCAACCGGCCCTGCGCCACCTGATGGGGGAGACATCGATCGAGCCGCTGGTCCTGAAGGCGCGCTGTGAGAGCCGGATCCGAACGAAAGCCGGCCGCGCCGAGTACCAGCGCGGCAGGCTGGCAACAAGCGACGACGGCGAGCTGACCGTCAGGAAAGCCGGTCCCCAGGGCTCCGGCATCCTGACCTCCATGTCTCGCGCCAACTGCTTCATCGTGGTCTCGCCCGACCAGGGTTCCCTGGAGGCCGGATCGGTGGTATCGGTGATCCCGTTCAGCGAGTTGCGCGTCTAGCCCGCATTTCTCACCGGGCGGACATCGATGAATCAGCAATGCTTGATATATCAAGCCCTTGCATGCATTGTCGGGCGGCGGAGCTCCACTTTGGTATTGATGCGTCACCTCTTCCAATCAATAGCCCGGCGTGTTCCTCTCGACCCAGCGCTCGCCTTCGTCCAGTGACTCTTTCTTCCAGAAGGGCGCCCTGGACTTCAGATCTTCCATGATGAAACGGTTGGCCTCGTAAGCGTCCTTGCGATGCGCGGACCAGGTCGCGACAAGCACTATGGGGTCGCTGGGATACAGATCCCCCACCCGGTGAATCACCAGTGCATCGACGATATTCCATTGCCGCGCCGCCCGGGCACAGATGTCCTCGAGATGCTTCTCCGTCATCCCCGGATAATGCTCGAGCAGCATGTGATCGACGGTCGCGGACTCGTTGATATCCCGCATCGTCCCCACGAACACGCAGGTCGCACCGTATGCCCCGAGGGACTGCTGGTGGGCGACCAGCTCCTCGAAGGGATCGAAGGCCTGCTCTCTGATCTCGATGCGCATGGGTGTATTATCGCGCACAAATCAAGGTCATACATCACCGTTCCATGCCATGAGCGACAGAAGCGAAAGACAGTTCATCCCCTTGTCCATCGCGGTGCTGACCATCTCCGACACCCGCACCGACGCCGACGACAAGTCGGGAAAGCTGCTGGTCGAGCGTATCGGGAAATGCGGCCACCGGCTGCACGAAAAGCGCATCGTTCCGGATGACATATATCGGATCCGGGCCGCCGTGTCCGCGTGGGTCGCCGATCCGACCGAGCCCCAGGTGATCCTGACCACCGGCGGCACCGGCGTCACGGGCCGAGACGGTACCCCTGAGGCGGTCCGGCCCCTGCTCGACAAGGAGATTCCCGGCTTCGGAGAGATGTTTCGCTACCTGTCCTGGGCGTCCATCAAGACCTCCACGCTGCAATCCCGGGCCGTCGCCGGCGTCGCCAACGCCACGTACGTCTTCTGCCTGCCGGGTTCCTCGGGAGCCTGTGCCGATGCCTGGGACCAGCTCATCCAACACCAGCTCGACTACCGCACCCGTCCCTGCAACCTGGTGGAGCTCATGCCCCGCCTGTTGGAGAAGTAACAGTCCACCGACCCACACACCGTGGGGCCTCAGTGGGGATATCTCGATCCTGGGTGGAACCGGACCCCGACTCCCAGCAGGATTTCAAACGAAGGGAGCGGCGTCGGGGCATGAACCGGGGACGGTCTTTGTCGACCGTCTCGAGGCAGGAGCCGAGAGCGAGCCTGCACGGACGTACTTGCGGCGTGTCGACAAAGACCGTTCCCGGTTCATGCGGGGCACTCCCTCGAAGGGTCGGTAGACCCGGCAACGCGGCACCATCAAACGACATTTGTCGGAATGAATTCCGACCCACAGGGAAGTGGGGAGTGCCGGAGATCGTCGGGAGCGAGATACGGCCGACCCACAGGGAAGTGGGAAGTGCCGGAGATCGTCGGGAACGAGATACGGCCGACCCACAGGGAAGTGGGGAGTGTCGCAGATCGTCGGGAACGAGATACGGCCGACTCACAGGGAGCTGGGGACAGCAGCCGGCCATCGCGAGCCGGCGCTACCCGCCGATATAGGACATCTCCACCTTGGGCAGCGCCACGGTGTTCTCGCTGCGGATCTCCGAGTAGCGATCCGAACGCCCCGACCAGATATCGGCAAGCCGCTCGGTGATATCGTCGTCCGTTACGCTCGCCTCGCGCACCAGTCGGCGCAGATCGTGGCCGCGGGTGGCAAACAGACACGTATACAGCTCTCCCCGCGCCGACAGCCGGGCCCGGCTGCAGTCGCGGCAGAACGGCTGAGTGACCGAAGATACGATACCGAGCTCCCCGCCGCCGTCGACGAAACGCCAGCGCTGCGCCACCTCGCCGCGGTAGTTCGGCTCGGCCGGCTCGATGGGCAGCTCGGCGTTGATGCGTGCAACGATCTCCGATGCGGGCACAACGTCATCCATGCGCCAGCCGTTGCTGTGGCCGACATCCATGTACTCGATGAAACGCACGATGTGCCCCGTGCCGTGGAAGTGGCGCACGAGCGGAATGATGCTGTGATCGTTCATGCCCCTTTTTACGACGACGTTGACCTTCACGGGCTCGAGCCCCGCGCGAGCGGCGTTGTCGATGGCATCCAGCACCCTGCGCACCGGATAATCGACATCGTTGATGGCCATGAACGTGCGGTCGTCCAGCGCGTCCAGGGAAACCGTGATGCGCCGCAGCCCGGCTCGCCTCAAGGCCCGCGCTTTGTCCAGGTTCAGCATCGATCCGTTGGTGGTGAGGCTGATGTCCTCGACGCCGTCGACCGCGTCGAGCAGACCCACGAGCTCCTCCAGGTCGCGCCGGATCAGCGGCTCGCCCCCGGTGAGACGGAACTTCTTCACGCCGATTGCGGCAAAGGAGCGTGCCAGACGGGCGATTTCCTCGTAGGTCAGCAGCTCCGTGCGCGGCAGAAACCGGTGCTCCGAACCGAACATGTGTTTCGGCATACAGTACACGCAGCGAAAGTTGCAGCGATCCGTCACCGAGATCCTCAGGTCCCGGATCGGTCTTCGCAGCGCATCTTGTACGGTCGATGGCGTCATCGGGCAATCAACGATCTCGAGCAGGATTTGAGTCCGCCGGTCTCATCAGGCCCCGGATCCGGCGGCCCCGGACTCGCCGCACACCGGACACTTGGGATCCTTGCGCAGGCGCACCGTATGACACTCCATGCTCCGGGCGTCGATCAACATGAGCCGTCCCTCCAGGGTTTCGCCGAAGTCCAACAGCACCTTGATCACCTCCGTGGCCTGGATACAGCCCATGATGCCCGCCACCGATCCCAGGACGCCGTTCTCGGCGCAGTTCTGCGCGGGCTCGGCCACATCCCGGTACAGGCAGCCGAAACAGGGGGCATCCGGGCGGTCCAGCCGATAGACGCTGACCTGGCCCTCCATGCGCACCACGGCCGCCGACACCAGCGGCCTGGCGGTGCGCACGCAGGCCGCGTTGATGGCGAAGCGCGCCCCGAAATTGTCCGTCCCGTCCACGACGACGTCCGTCTCGCGGATCACCGCATCCAGCTCCTCGCCCACCAGTGCGTGGTCGTACGACTGTATAGATACATCCGGATTCAGCGCTTTCAAGGTCCGGGCGGCCGATTCCACCTTGAGCTGTCCCAACGCGTCGCCGGTGTGGACGATCTGGCGCTGCAGGTTGGACAGCTCCACACGATCCGGATCCACCAGTGTCAATTCCCCCACGCCACTGCTCGCCAGGTACAGGCCCACGGGCGAGCCCAGCCCCCCCAGGCCGAAGATCACGACCCGGGAATTCAGCAGGCGGTTCTGCCCCTCGATATCGATCTCGGGCAGAAAGATCTGCCTGCTGTAGCGCAGGAGCTGCTCGTCGGTGGCGACGCGGTGGGCGGGCGTGGAAGCCATGCGCGGAGAGCCTACTCGGTGGCCTTCTTCTCGGACTCCTTGTACGCCGCGAGCTGCTCCGGGGTCGCCTCCTCGGCATAGCGCGATTTGTACTCGCGGTAGGGCATGCCGTACACGATCTCCCGGGCGGCGTCGTAGTCGATGTCGATGCCGTGCTCTCCGGCCGCCGACCGGTACCACTTGGACAGGCAGTTGCGGCAGAAATAAGCCAGGTTCATCAAGTCGATGTTCTGCACCTCCGGGTACCTGCGAAGATGCTCGATGAGCTTGCGGTACACCGCCGCTTCGATTTCGATGCGGGTCTTGTCGTCGATCTGGTCAGTCATGCTGATATTCTACCCTCAACGCCTGTTGACAGGTCCCACGGCCCGAGGCCCCATACATAGCAGGAAAGGGTCGGTGATCCAAACCCCGGTGTTGCACCTGCCGCAATTCCCCACCGGCGGTCGGGGATTTCGGGGCGGGGGCCCTGCCCTGGCGGCGTTCTCCGGCCAGTATCCCCGGGGCGGTTGCCTGCCTGCGGCCGGGCCCATAGACTAGAAGCAAATGTGAAAGAGACCTCCAGTCATGATTACCGAACCCAAAGCCTACTCCCTGTACCACTACATCGGCGGCCGGAAAGCCGCCGGCGACAGCGGTCGCTACGGCGACATCTACGATCCGGCCACCGGTCAGGTCACCAAGCGCGTCCCCTTTGCCGACAAGGCGGAGGTGGAGGGCGCCATCGCCGCGGCCGCCCGGGCGTTCCCCGACTGGGCCGCCACGCCGGCGGCGAAGCGGGCCCAGGTCATGTTCGCCTTTCGCGACGTCCTGCGCGCGCACACCGACGAGCTCGCACAGCTCGTCTCCAGCGAGCACGGCAAGACCCTCGAGGACGCCAGGGGCTCGGTCACGCGCGGCCTGGAGGTCGTCGAGTTCGCCTGCGGCATTCCACAGCTCCTGAAGGGCGAGTACAGCGAGGGCGTGGCCAGCGGCGTCGACAGCTACGCGGTGCGGCAGCCGCTGGGGGTCTGCGCCGGCATCACGCCGTTCAACTTCCCCGCCATGGTGCCCATGTGGATGTTCCCCGTGGCCATCGCCTGCGGTAATACCTTCGTTCTCAAGCCTTCCGAGAAAGATCCGTCATGCCCCCTGAGGCTGGCGGAGCTGCTGACAGAGGCGGGCCTGCCGGACGGCGTATTCAACGTCGTCATGGGCGACAAGGTCGCGGTGGACACCCTGCTCACCGATCCCCGCGTCGAGGGCGTCAGCTTCGTCGGCTCCACCGCCGTCGGCGAGTACGTCTACAAGACCGGCTGCGCCCACGGCAAGCGCGTCCAGGCCCTTTGCGGCGCCAAGAACCACATGGTCATCATGCCGGACGCGGACATGGACCAGGTGACCGACGCCGCCATCGGCGCCGGCTACGGTTCCGCCGGCGAGCGCTGCATGGCGGTCTCCGTACTGGTGACCGTGGGCGACGAGACCGGCGACGAAGTCGTCCGCCGCCTGGAGCCGCGCGTGCGCGCGCTCAAGGTCGGACCGTACACCGATCCCGGCGCCGAGATGGGACCGCTGGTGACGCCGCAACACTTCGAGAAGGTCCGCGCCTATGTGGACCTCGGCGTCGAGGAAGGCGCGGAGCTGGTGGTGGATGGCCGCGATATCAGCATCTCCGGTCACGAGGACGGGACCTTCCTGGGCGGCTGTCTGTTCGATCGCGTCAGGAAAGGCATGCGCATCTACAATGAGGAGATCTTCGGCCCGGTGCTGAGCATCGTGCGGGCCGACAGCTACGAGGAGGCGCTCGAGCTGGTCAACGACCACGAGTACGGCAACGGCGCGGCGATCTTCACCCGCGACGGCGACTGCGCCCGCAACTTCACCAGCCGCGCGCGGATCGGTATGGTCGGGGTCAACGTCCCGATCCCGGTGCCGGTGGCCTATCACAGCTTCGGCGGCTGGAAGCGCTCGCTGTTCGGAGATCACTACATCCACGGATCGGAGGGCGTGCGGTTCTACACCCACTTGAAGACGATCACCGCCCGCTGGCCGTCGGGGATCAAGGACGGAGCGGAATTTCACTTCAAATCCGGCAGTAGCTGACGCGCTCGGGCGGCTCCGGCCATCGGCCGGCGCCGCCCCTGGCACCCCGCGACCGCGCCTGCCTCCAGGCAACAGGAAGGCGGGCGCGCCGAGTGCCCGGCATCCATAAGCGCCATGCCCCACCACAACAGCTCGAAGCTGGTCATCTACGCGGCCCTGGCCGGCAACCTGCTCATCGCGGCCACCAAGTTCGCCGCCTCGGCCATCACCGGCAGCTCGGCCATGCTGAGCGAAGCGATCCACTCGCTGGTGGACACCGGCAACCAGGGACTCCTGCTGTGGGGGATCAGGCGCTCGAAGCGGCCCGCCGATACGACCCATCCTTTCGGCTACGGCATGGAGCTGTATTTCTGGACCTTTGTAGTCGCAATCCTCATCTTCGGTCTGGGTGCCGGCGTGTCCTTCTTCGAGGGTCTTCACAAGCTCCATGCCGCGGAGCCGATCCGGAATCCGGTCGTCAACTACGTGGTGCTCGCGATAGCGCTGATATTCGAAGGCACGGCCTGGAGCATCGCGTTCAAGACCTTCAACCGGCAAAGAGGCTCCCGCGGCCTGCTGCACGCCATCCGGCGCAGCAAGGACCCGGCGGTCTTCACCGTGCTGTTCGAGGACAGCGCCGCCATGCTGGGGCTCATCGTCGCCTTCGCCGGCGTGGCCCTGAGCCAGTACACCGGAAAGGACGTATTCGACGCGGGCGCCTCCATGGGAATCGGGCTGATCCTCGCGGTAACGGCCGCGTTGCTGGCCTTCGAGAGCAAGGGTCTGCTCATCGGCGAGGCCGCCAGCCCGGCCGTGATACGCGGGATCCGCGACATCATCCGCCGCAATACCGACGTGCTCAGCATCAACGAAATGCTCACCATGCATTTCAGCCCGCGGGACATCCTGCTCACCCTGAGCCTGGACTTCGTCGACGGCATCTCCGCCGGCCGCGTGGAGGAGGTGATCTCCGAGCTCGAGCAGAAGATCAAGCGCCAGTGCCCGGAGATCACCCGGGTGTTCATCGAGGCCCAAAGCATCCGGGGGCACAGGGAGAGCCAGAAGCCCGCCCTTTCCAGTGAGAACTAACGTCGATAGAGAGGACGTTTTGCGCGCAGGCGGAGCTGTATGTCGGGCTTCCGACATCGGAACAATCGTCAGGACTGAAACCCCACCCGCAACCGGGTTCTGCAATTCCACTTCTGCAAGACGAACGTCCCCTCCAACAGGGGCCGGAATCGGAGCCCCCTGTGGGTCGGAATTCATTCCGACAGCGGCGTGCGGGTTGGTACATGCGAAGGGACAAGCAGGAGCCTCCCCTGCGCCCACGTTGCCGATCCTTGACCGGATAGGGCTTTCCCGCTCTTAAGGAGGCAGTTCCAGATCAGACGGTTTCGCAAGACAAATCCAAACAAGCACAGGACTCCTGCGGCCGCCGGGACATTGATGACAATGCGAAAATCTTGGAAAAGGACCATCGGTACTCGGCAGTCGCAACCGGCCTGACTCAATGAGGTCTTGCGATCGCGGCCGCAGATCAGGTTTCGGCCCGACAAAGGCACGTGCTGTCCTGACGTTGCTGTCGGAATGAATGCCGACCCACGGAGATGGGACGATGGTCTCGCGCCGCCCTCAGGGACGACGGAGACGCCTTTAAACGACTTTACCCGGATTCAATACGCCATTGGGATCCATCATGGTTTTCAGTTTTCGCATCAAGCCCAGGGCTTCCGGAGACTTGTAGCGCTCCATCATGGGCCGGCGAAGCTGTCCGATCCCGTGCTCCGCGCTGAAGCTGCCGTCCATGC
>JBAUWJ010000254.1:0-19542 GCA_049583715.1 Arenicellales bacterium
GGCGCCGCCTCCGGTCTTTTTCAGTCGCTCCCCGATACTCGCTGGGTGAAGAAGACCGGAGGCGGCGCCCTGTCGATGCTCTATCGAACAATTCACCCGGATCGGCAAGCCGCCGACAAGTTACAGACTGTTTGACGGGGTACACTAGTATCAGCCCTTCGTCCTGAAAGGAGCGAGGGACCAACGTCTACCGTCGATGAGGTCAGCGTCATGATAGGTCGACTGAACCACGTTGCCATCGTCGTGCCCGACCTGGCCGCGGCCAGCCGCATCTACTCGGAGCAACTGGGTGCCACGGTGTCGGAACCCGTGGACCTGCCCGCGCACGGTGTCACGACGGTGTTCGTGGACCTGCCCAACGCGAAGATCGAGCTGCTTCACCCTCTCGGAGACCAGTCACCGGTCGCCGCGTTCCTGGAGCGCCATCCCGGCGGCGGAATGCACCACCTGTGCTACGAAGTGGACGACATCGAGGCCGCCGCGCGGCGGCTGTCCGAGCAGGGAGCACGCGTCCTCGGCGATGGCAGGCCGAAGACGGGTGCCCACGGAAAGCCGGTCCTGTTCCTGCACCCGAAGGACTTCTGTGGAACACTGATCGAGCTGGAGCAGCGGTGAGCTCAACGATGAACGGACACTCGGAGAGCGGCTTGCCCCACGAGTCGGACGATCGGCCGGGCGGTACCCTCACACGACCAGGTGCGCCGCGGGTCTCCGGACGCGGAGAGCAGCAGGGGGATCCTCTCGCCTCTGTCCGTTCTCCGGTGCTCGCCATTGTCTCCCCGACTCTGGACCGCTATTCCGAGACGTTCATCGCCGCTCATCGACGCCTGATAGATGCCGACGTACGCTTCTACTACGGCGGCTGGGTGCCTCACCGCCTCGAGGGCCGGGGGTCGCTCCATTCAGACCTTCTCGTGGCCCGGGCCGGGGTCCAGCTCAGGAAGCGGATGATGCGGGGTGCGCTGACCACGGACCAGGTCTGTTTCTGCAACTCCCTGAGACGAGAGGGCGTCGAAGTCGTGCTGGCGGAATACGGCCAGACCGCGGCCGGGATTCTTCCGGTCTGCCGGCGACTCGGCTTGCCGATGATTGTTCACTATCACGGAATCGATGCATCCTCCAACGAAGTGCTGGACGAATACGGAGAAAGATACAAGGAGGTGTTCGACTACGCCTCGCATGTGGTCGCGGTTTCCCGGCAAATGGAGGAGAAGCTGCTGAGTCTCGGCTGTCCGCGAGAGAAGCTCGTCTACACGGTATGCGGCCCGGATGACGAGTTCTTCGAAGTGGAGGTCGCGGACCCGGCGCCCCCCCGGTTTGCCGTCGTCGGGCGGTTCATCGAGAAGAAGGCGCCTCACTACTCCCTCCTGGCTTTTCGGAAAGTGCTGGCGTCGCACCCCGACGCCGAGATGGTGATGATCGGGGACGGCCCGCTGCGGCCCGTCTGCGGCCATCTCATCACTTATTTCGACATGCGGCGCAACGTCAGCCTGCCTGGACCGATGACTCCTGACCAGATACGCGGGGCATTCGAGCGATGCGCCGCACTGGTCCAACATTCCGTGACTGCCGGCACCGGCAATATGGAAGGGACCCCGGTGACGGTGCTCGAGGCCGCGGCGGCGGGCTTGCCGGTGGTCGCGACGCGCCACGCCGGCATTCCGGACGTCGTGGTGCATGGAGAGACCGGCCTGCTGGTGGATGAGCACGACGTGGAAGGCATGGCCGCAAATATGTGCACGATCCTGGAACAGCCGGATTATGGGCGGGCGATGGGACGAGCGGGCAGGCGCAGAATACGAGAAAACTTCACGATGTCACGCCATATTGCTACGCTGAACGAGCTGGTCTGCGGTTCATTGAACCGGCATTGAGGGGGCGCCGGCTGATCTCGATCGGGACGGGGCGGTTGATTTGCGAGACGCTCATCGAAGCCGTGCCGTAGTCGTTGCGACGGGTACAACGCTGGAGAACGAGTGGGGTGAAATTGAGAATCGGGGTTATTGCACGCGAGTTCCCGCCGGACGTCGGTGGCATGGCGGTGCTGGGAGAGCACGTGGTCAGGGGGTTGTCGTCCACGGATGATGTCGTCGTGTTCACGCGCGAAGGATGGGGCGTAAACGAGCACGCGTTCCGGCACGAGCCCATACTGACCGGGTCTCCCTACCGGGACGCCGGGCGGCTCGGTAGCTGGAGGGTGGATGTCTGGCTGGCCCTGAACGCAAGATACGCCGTCATCGCGGGTGAGCTGAAGGACCCCATGTGCATCTATTGCCACGGAAACGACTTTCTTCGGCAAGTTCACACCACGAACCCCATCGCGGACAGAGTATTCGAAAAGTTCGGACCACTGCGGCGCTTTCACGCTCCGGTAGCGAACTACTTCGGTCAGCGAGAGTTTCGGCGCGCAGTGCCTGCCATAAGGCAGTTCTTTACGAACAGCGAGTATACGGCGACCCTGTTCGAGCGCTGCTACGGGCGAAGGCCGATCGTCGTGTACCCCGGCGTTGACAACCGGTACTTCGTCGAGAGGGACACGGTCAATGGAAGTCGGGATGTTCTGCGCCTGCTGACGGTCTCGCGACTATCCAGCACCAGTGCCAGAAAGAACATCGATGGAGTATTGAAGGCCGTGTCCCTTCTGCCGGAAGGACTGCATGTCCGCTACACGGTGGTGGGAGAAGGCAATGACCGGCAGCGCCTGGAGACGCTCGCGCAGGAGCTGGAATTGGGCGACCGAGTTCGCTTCGCCGGACGGATAGCAATCGAGGAACTGGTTCGAGAATATCAGCGGGCGGATCTCTTCGTGCTGGCGCCGAAAGCGTCGAAAAGGGATGTAGAAGGCTTTGGAATGGTCTATCTCGAGGCCTGTGCGAGCGGTACGCCCGTGTTATGCAGTCGAGAGGCCGGAGTCACCGAGGTGGTGGTCGACGGGAAGACCGGGATCGTGGTGCAGTGCTCGGATCCGTACGGCATCGCCGACGGCATTGTGAGATTCGCGTCGTCGCGCGAAGAGATCGACGCGCAGGCTATCCGCAGGTTTGCCACGAAATTCCAATGGCCAGCCGTGGTGGGACGACTTCGTGGACACCTGGAGGCTGCGCTGCGTAGTACAAATCACACTGGGCGCGTGATCGGGAACAGAGGTTTGACTGGGTCGGTTCGGCGCCGATGAGCCGAAGTCGCCAGTCGCGCCCTTCGTCGGGAGAACTTGCGGGAGCGAAGCACGGATATGCTCTCGACAGGACGCCAAGAACGCCGGGAAGTTTATCAGGCTGACACTTCCTTGGTGTTCCCGGCGTCCTGGCGAGAGCGCAGGACAATCTGTGTCAGGTTCCTCGATCAGGATGGGGCGGTCGATTTCGCGGCGGCCTCGATAGTCTCCAGGTTGATCGCGGGTACGTACTCGACCTCCCTGCCCGCGCCGCGCGCGGCTTTCCTGATGATGCCCTCGAGATTGGGCCGCTTCTCCGCCGGCGTCTCGCCCGACCCGATGCCGCCGCCGAGCTCGATGACCCTGGCGGCGCCGTCCTCCAGCGCCGTCTCGAGGCAGCCGATCCAGTTCACCGGGTGGAAGAGCTGGAAGAACAGGCGCGACTTGATCTGCTGCGGGTCGGGATCGTGGTAGGTGCCGGTGTAGTTCGACAGCACCTTGAACCGCGGCTCACCGATGCGCGCGTCATCGAGCACGGTCCGGAAACGCCGGGCGGCATCCACCATGTAGTAGGTGTGGAACGCGCCTTCCGTCTTGAGACGCACCGGCCGCCGCCTTGGGTTGGCTTCCTGGAAAGCACTCTCGAGCCGGTCCAGGTCGTCCGAGGCGCCGGCCACGACGGTCTGCTGCGGCAGGTTGATGCCGCCGATGGCGCAGTAGAACTTGTCCGACCACGAGCGCGCCTCCTCCAGCCCCACCGGCAGCGCGGACATTTCCCCTTCGCCGAATTCGCCCATCAGCTCGCCCCGCTTTTGCACCAGAGCGAGGGCGCTCTCGAAATCCAGGGCACCGGCCGCCACCAGCGCCGAGTATTCCCCCAGGCTGTGGCCGGCGGAGGCCGAGGCCGCGACCGCGACCTCTCCCGCCAGTTCCCGCAGCACGCGCAGGCAGGCGATGTGGTGGGTCAGCAGGGCCGGCTGCGTAAAGCGCGTCAGGTTGATGACGCTCTCGGGATCCTGGAAGGACAAACGCTTCATGTCGTAGCCGAGCACGTCAGACGCCTGCTCGTAGGTGTCACCGGCGATCTTGAACCTGGTACCGAGGTCGCTGCCCATGCCTCTGTACTGCGAGCCCTGCCCGGGAAAGATCAACAAAGTGTGCGATGTCATTATCCAGAACCCTCTATTGCTGGTGCGGTCGTTTGAATCCCCTGTCGTGGTGCCTCGTCCCCTGTCCCGCTTTCGTTCTACCTCTTCCATCCCCTGTCGGGAGAGGATGCTCATGCCCACGACCTTCGCTCTTCGCGAGGGCAGGTGAACGCCGCCGAGCCCGGTAATCGGGGCGACAGTCTTGAAGGCCCCGCCCCGGTTCAGGCCCGGTGGATGCTTTCAATCCAACCTGACGGCCAGCGCGCTGAAGCCCTTCTCCCGCAGTCGTTTCCTGTCGAGCAGCACTTTTCTCTTGCTATGGTAGGGCCCCATCCGCACGCGGTAATAGGTCCCCTTGCCCTGAATGCTAACTCTTTGAACCGCTGCTTCAAAACCGACCAGGGCCAGCTTCGCCTTCATTTCCTGCGCGTCGCGCTCGGCCCGGTATGCGCCGGCCTGCAGAATGTAGCTGTGGTTCGGCTGGTCGTCCTCAGCGGACTCATCGTCACCGAGCACGTTTCCGCCGGTCATCATGTCGTCCATGTTCGGCAACACCTTGTGATAGTCGAGCTCCACCTTTGGCGGTGGTTTGGGCGGTTTCTTCACGGCCGGAGCCTTGGGGGCCTTCCCGGACGTGTCCTCCTGCTGCAGCAGGGAACGTATACCGCTGCCGAACTCCCCCGGCCGGTTGTGCCGTGCACCCACGAACAGCGCCGCCAGGATCCCCGCGCACACCAGTGCAACGACGAGCGTGCCCCAGGGAAAGCCCGCGCCGCGTTTGCGGCCTTTGCCCTTGCGTGACTTGCGCCGGGCGGCCTGTGCCACGCTACATTGAGGTCGGCGCACAAACGCCGATCATCGACAGGCCGTTGAAAAGCACCTGCCGCGTCGCGTCGATCAACGCCAGGCGTGCGTTCCGGAGCCCGGGGTCGGATTCGAGGAAACGGTGGGCGTTGTAATAGGTATGCAGGCCGTTGGCCAGCTCGCGCAGGTAGAACACCACCTGGTGCGGCTCGAAGGCCGTCGCCGCCCCCGCCACGACGTCCGGGTAGCGGGCCAGCAGCTTCGCGAGGTCGAGCTCGTGCTGTTCGACGAGAGTGCCGGGGTCGGCATCGTCGAGACCTCCGGTGTCCATGCCCCGCTCGCGGGCCTGCTCGAATACGCTGCAAATGCGGGCATGGGCGTACTGGACGTAGTACACCGGATTGTCGTTGGACTGGGACTTGGCCAGGTCGAGGTCGAAGTCCATGTGCTGGTCCGGCTTGCGCTGCACGTAGAAGAAGCGCGCGGCGTCGGTGCCGACCTCCTCGCGCAGCTCGCGAAGCGTCACGAAATCGCCGCTGCGGGTGGACATGGATACCTTGCGGCCGCCCCGGTACAGGACGGCGAATTGCACGAACTCGACGTGCAGTCGCTCGCTGTCGTAGCCGCAGGCCTGGACCGACGCCTTGACGCGCGGGACGTAGCCGTGATGGTCCGCCCCGAGCACATCGATCATCAGGTCGTAGCCGCGGTCGAACTTGTCGAGGTGATAGGCCACGTCCGGGGCGAAATAGGTCGGCATGCCGGTGTCGCGCACAATGACCCGGTCCTTCTCGTCGCCGAACGCGCTGGAGCGGAACCACAGGGCGCCGTCCTTCTCGTAGGTGTAGCCCGATTCGCGCAGTCTCTCGATGGCACGGTCCAGCGCGCCGCAATCGCGCAGGGACTGCTCCGAGAACCAGCGGTCGTAGGTGACGCCGAACTCCTCGAGGTCGCCGCGGATGTCGTCGAGCAGCCAGTCCCGGCCGGTGTCCAGCACGGCCTGGAAGTTCTCCTGGCCGAGCGCCGCCCGCATCCACTGGATCGAGGCGTCCAGGTCCCGCTCTTCCTCCCCACGAAGCCGTTCCCGGAAGGCCTCGTCGGGCGCGCGCACGAGCGCTTCACCATGGGAGTCCGCCACGCGGCGGGCGATCTGGCTGACGTAGTCGCCCTGGTAGGCGCGCCGGGGGAACGGCAGGTCGGCACCGCGGGCCTGCAGATAGCGCAGCCAGATGCTCAAGGCGAGGATGTCCATCTGACGGCCCGAATCGTTGACGTAGTACTCGCGCTCGACCCGGTAGCCGGCCGCTGCCATGATCCGGCCCAGGGTGTCGCCATAGGCGGCGCCGCGTCCGTGCCCCACGTGCAGGGGACCCGTGGGATTGGCCGAAACGAATTCGATCAGCACCCGGGCGCCGCCTCCGAGGTCGCACTGGCCGAAGCGCCCACCTTCGTCGCGGATCCGTTTCACGATGTCGAAATGCGCCGCCGGGGCGACGAAGACGTTGATGAAACCGGGACCCGCGACCTCGACCTTGTCGACGAGGGCGGATTCGGGCAGCGCCTCGACAATCAGACGAGCCAGCTCGCGGGGCGGCATGCCCGCCGTCCTGGCAAGCGCGAGGGCCACGTTGGTGGCGAGGTCGCCGTGGTCCTTCTGGCGGGGTTCCTCGAAGTGAATGTCGAGACCGGAGTCCGCCGGCAGCACGCTGCGCTCGCGCAGCCGCTCGAGGGCGTCGGCGAACAGGATTTGCAGGGCGTCTTTCAATGGTGGGGCGGTGTGCGAAAGTGGGCGCGATTCTAACAGGATGAAACCGCCATGTTAGCGGAAACTAGCCGCTCGTATCCTGCACCGCCCGACGGACTTCACGATATACCACGTGACTGGCAAGCATCATCATCACCACGGATGCGGCGAACACGTACAGGCCGTAATGGAGCTCGGTGGTTGCCAGGCTCCCGAGCTTGACGCTGGTGATCAATATGGCCACCACGAACACGTCCAGCATCGACCACTTCCCGAGCACGTCGATCCAGCGCAGCAGGCGCCGATTCGCCGCCCGCGGGCGGTTCCAGGAGTAGAACAGCAGAGCCAGCTTGACGGTGGGCAACACCAGCGTGAACAGCGCCAGCAGCGCGAACAACGGATAGTTGTGCTCGAGGTAGAACTCCCAGATTCCGGAGAGCACCGAGTAGGTGTTATGAACCAGGATCCACTTGGTCAGGGTCAGCATCGGCGCCCGGATACCGACCCCGAAGGCCAGCGCCGCGCCCAGGAGGAACAGGTTGCCGGCGGCATACTGCCATGCACTGCGTGATTGACGATCCGAAGCCGACACCGCTTCAGTACATGTCGACCGGGTCGACGTCGATGGACCAGCGGACCTTTCTGGATTGCGGCCAGGACTCCAGCCAGCCGAGCCACGGCGTCAGGGTGTCTCGCATCGCCGTGCGGTCCGAGGAGCACAGCAGCAGTTGGGCGCGGAAGCGCCCGGCGCGCTTTTCCATGGGCGCACGCACCGCGTCCATGACCCGCACCCGGTTGCACTGCGGCAGCTCCAGCAGCCGGCGTCTCCCGGCGCGCAGGAATTCGAGGGCGGTATTCGCCCGTGTCGATTCAGCGCGCAGCAGCGCAAACCGGGTGTAGGGCGGGTAGGAGGCCGCATGGCGCTCGGCCAGGGCGTACTCGGCGAAGTGCGTGTAGTCCTGCCGCACCAGCTCCTGAAGTACCGGGTGATCCGGGTACATGGTCTGGATCATCACCTCTCCCGCATGGATATCGCGGCCGGCCCGGCCCGAAACCTGCAGGAGCTGCTGAAACAACAGCTCCGTGGCACGGTAGTCGACGCTGTACAGGCCCTGGTCCGCATTGACCACACCGACCAGGGTGACGTAGGGAAAGTCGTGTCCCTTGGTCAGGAGCTGTGTGCCGACCAGGATATCGGCATCGCGCTCGCGCGCCGCCTTCAGGCTGGTTTCGAGCGAGCCCTTGCGACGGGTGCTGTCGCGGTCGATACGCACGATCCGCGCCTTCGGTAGTCTCTTGCGCAGGCCGTCCTCGAGCCGCTGGGTTCCGGCGCCGAGCGCACCGAGGGCGGTGCCTTCGCATTGCGGACACCGGGATTGGGGACGCCGTTCCTTGCCGCAGTGATGGCAGAGCAGCTTGTTGACACTGCGGTGCAGCGTGAGATGCGCGTCGCAGCGCTCGCACTGGGCGTGCCATCCGCACTGGTAGCAGCACCATACAGGTGCATAGCCGCGGCGGTTGATGAAAAGCAGGCTCTGCTCGGAGCGCTCCAGGCGATCGCTCAAGGCGTGGAAAAGGACCGAGCTGATGCCGTCCTGGGCCGCGGTCCGACGCATATCGATGAAGCGTATGCGCGGCAGTTCGGCGCCCTTGGCGGCGCGCCCGCTCAGGGTCAACCGGTGGTAGCGGCCCGCCGAAGCGTTGTGCATGGACTCGAGCGACGGCGTGGCGCTCCCGAGCACTATGGGAACATCCTCGAGCTTGGCGCGATAGACCGCGACGTCGCGGGCGTGGTACCGCAACCCGTCCTGCTGCTTGTAGGACGTATCATGCTCTTCGTCCACCACGATCAGGCCCGGCCGGCACAGGGGGGTGAAGACCGCCGACCGGGTTCCCAGCACGACCGGCGCGTGGCCCTGTCGCGCGCGCCACCAATTGTAGTGGCGTTCGCCGGCCGCCAGGCCGGAGTGGAGCACGGCGACCGATTTCCCGAACCGCCGCCTGAGTGCCAGAACGAGCTGTGGCGTGAGGGAGATCTCCGGCACCAGCACCAGCGCCTGCCTGCCCGCCTTCACGACCTCATGGATCGCTTCCAGATAGACCTCGGTCTTGCCGCTGCCGGTGACGCCGTACAACAGGAAGGAGGCGAAGCCGCCCGCGTCCCCGATCGCACCCGCCGCCCGCCGTTGATCGTCGTTCAGCTCGAAGCCTCGCGGCGGCGCTGCGTCGGGTGCGGGCTCGGTGTACGGGACTCGCTCAACCCAGCCGCGGCCGATCAGCGACTCGATCGGCCTGCGCCATTGTTCCGAGATCAGTCTCAGGGCCGGCGCGTCCAGGCAGCGGCCCGGTGCCTCGGCGAGGGCATTCATGACTCGCCGCTGCAGCGGCGCCCGGGCCAGGGCTTCCTCTATCCGGACGTCCGCATCGCACAGGGCAAAGTGCTCCGGCATGTCCGGCGTCAGGGCCCGCCTGCCGCGCAGATTGCTCGGCAGAGCGGTTCGCCAGGCTATGCCTATCGGCTGCTGGTAGTACTCCGCCGACCAGCGTACCAGCTCCGCCAGCTTGTCGGGGAGCACCGGCTCGTCGTCAAGCAAGGCGAGGATAGGTTTCAAGCCATGCGGAGGGAACTCCGTGAGCGGAGCCGTACCGGTCACGACCCCGACCAGGTGCCGGTTGCCGAATGGCACCAGGGCACGCACCCCCGGGGACGGTGCCTCGTCACCGTCGTCGGGGGGCAGGAAGGAGAATTCCCGGCGAAGCGGCACCGGGACCGCCACGCGCACGATCGGCGATGGGCTCATACAGTCAATCTACCACAGGGGCTTGGCGGCGCCCGCGGGCTAAGTCCTTGTTTTCGGTGCCCGTTTTCACGAGGCTCGCGACTGTGGATAAGTCTGTGGGTAAGTCGTGACAGGACCGTGACAGCTCTTGTGGAACGATCGTTCAAGCTTTGTTGCACAAATATGACGGGGTGAAGTTTCTTCAATTAAATCATAAGCTTGCGAGCCGTCTCCGGAACCGGAGAGCGCGCGGTGGTCGATTCCGCCGCGGTGTTGGCGCGGCGCCTCGGCTGTGCATAAATTACCGGAGCGACCCGCTTGGCGCCCTTCAAGCAATTCAATTACTTAGAGGAAAGACCTGCCTCGATGCCTCAAGACAATGCGCTAAAGTCCTCCGTAGCGTGGAGGCAAGTCTGCGACGCAATCGGCGAAGCCACGGGCGCCCCTTTTCACCCGCGCACCGTCGCGGACATCGGGGGAGGCTGCATCAACAGGGCGGTCAGGCTTTCCGATGGATGGCGCAGCTACTTCGTGAAGCTCAACGAGCCGGCGTCGGTGGACATGTTCGAAGCGGAGCGGGAAGGGCTCGCGACCCTGGCTGCCGCGGGAGCGGTGCGGGTCCCCGCGCCCCTCGCCGCCGGCAGCACCACCGGCTTCGCCTTTCTGGTGCTCGAGCTCATTCCCCTTCGGCGCCTGAGTCGTGATGGATGGGCGGCACTCGGGGAGCAGCTTGCCGCCCTGCATCGGAGCACTGCACCCCAATTCGGATGGCACCGCTCCAATACGATAGGCGCGACGCCGCAGACCAACCCCTGGACGGCGAGCTGGATCGAGTTCTGGCGCCGCCACCGCCTCGGTTACCAGTTGGAAATCGCGGCAGGCAGGGGACTCGATGCCGCTACGCTCAGCCGCGGGAAGGAGCTGCTCGATCGCCTGGGCGGCCTGCTCGCGGACTACCACCCGCGTCCTTCCCTCCTGCATGGAGACCTGTGGAGCGGCAACGTGGCGGCGGACGAGCAGGGAGGGCCCGTGCTGTTCGACCCGGCCGTGTACTACGGCGACCGGGAGGCCGATCTCGCCATGAGCGAGCTGTTCGGTCGTTTCGACGAGGCGTTCTACCAGGCGTATCGCGAGGCCTGGCCGCCGGATCCGGGCTACGAATCGAGAAAGACGCTCTACAACCTCTACCACGTTCTCAATCACTTCAACCTGTTCGGTGGCGGCTACGCCGGCCGGGCCAGGGCCATGATCGAAGATCTGCTGGCCCGCTGAACGGGGTGCATCGGACGTGCGACGAAGGGGGGAGCGAACGTGGAACCGGGCGACGTTGTCCGCCGGACCGACGGCTCAGATCCCCATGTTCGCGAGGGTCATCATGATGTTGTTCAGCAAAGACGTGGTCTCGGGGTGGCGCACTTCCATCTCCTTGATGGAATCCTGCAGGTTGCTGACCAGGCCATGGTGGTCCTCGGTCCCGGGCTCGGTAATCTTCTTGTCGAGCTCCTCCAGGATGGCATTGAGGCGTTTCCTCGCGTCGACGTCCTCACTCGGCATGGCATCCAGCTCGCTCCGCAGCCTGCCGACAAGCCTCCTCAAATCATCTGCGCTCATTCTGTCGGATTACCTCTGCATGACATTCCGGCCACGCATCACCGGCGCGCCGAAACAGGGTCAATGTGGAATCGTCATCCAAGTGTATCACCGGGCGCCCATGCCCCGTTACGATCGTGCTCTCGCCGGTATCGGTCGCCGTCGCGGGCGGTCCCATGACGGCGCCTGTTTCGCGGCGGTGCTCCCGTCAAGTTCGCGCTGATCGCCCCGTCCCTGATGCCGGGAGCTACCCGCGCCGCGGTTCGATATCGCCCGTGTGAATCCTGAACTCGTTGTTGCGCCGGTCCTCGAGGAACAGGCGCAAGGTCCGGTCCACGACGGGGAATGCGATCTCGGGCCAGGGAATCCGGTCTTCGGTCACCAGCATGCAGCTCAGCGTTTCATGGCCGGCGCCGAACTCCTTTTCCGGCAGGGTAGCGCGAAACATGACGTAGACCTGATTGACGTGGGGGATGTTGAACATGCCGAACAGCTCGATGTTCTTCACGGGCGCCAGGGCCTCCTCCAGGGTTTCCCGGGCGGCGGCCTGCTGCACGGTCTCCCCGTTCTCCATGAAGCCCGCGGGCAGCGTCCATTTACCGAGCCTCGGCTCGATGCCGCGCTTGCATAGAAGGATCTCGTCCCCCCAGACGGGAATACAGCCTGCGACGATCTTCGGGTTCTGGTAGTGGATGGCGTCACAGTGGTCGCAAACGTATCTCGGCAGCGTGTCGCCCTCGGGTACGCGCACCACGACCGGTTGGCCACAGTTCGAGCAATAGTTCATGAGTACGACGGGATCATCTTGTCGATGGGAGCGTATGGCGCTATGCTGCGCGGCCTTTGACCCGGCACGCTGTCTTTCAAAAATCGTCCCGGAAGTGTACCGGCATCTCATTACAAGTCAAAAGCAAGTTCAACGTGAAGCGCAAAGACAAGCAAAAGCACCACAGGCTCCCCAAGCACCGTTTTACCGCCGCGACGGCGGACAAGTACGAGCTGTACCAGATGTCGGTGCAGTCTCCGGAGGAGGACGTCGATTTTCTGATCGACGTGTATCGCACGGAACGGGGCCGCACCCCCCGGCATTTCCGGGAGGACTTTTGCGGCACCGCTTTGCTCACGGCGACCTGGATCAAGCGCGACCCCGCCAACACGGCGGAGGGTTTCGATATCGATCCAGAGCCCGTCGCCTGGGGTCGGGCCCGCCACTTCGCCGAGCTGGGGGAGGCCGCCCAGCGCGCGACGATCCACCTGCAGGACGCCCGCGATCCCAGCGACAAGCCACCGGACGTGCGCTGCGCGCAGAACTTCTCCTACTGGATCTTCAAGACCCGGCCGGAGATGCTGGACTATTTCACGAAGGCCCGCGAGGACCTCGCGGACCAGGGCATATTCGTGATCGACCTTCACGGCGGTCCGGAATCCGTCGACGTCATGGAAGAGGAGACGGAGCTCGAGGAGGAGGGGTTTACCTACGTCTGGGACCAGGACCAGCACTGGCCGGTGACGGGGGAAGCGCGCCTGTTCATCCATTTCCGGTTCCCGGACGGCACCGAGATGCCCCGGGCCTTCGAGTACGACTGGCGCCTGTGGGGACTGGTGGAGCTCAAGGAAATACTGGAGGATGCGGGTTTCTCCCGGGTCGACTGCTACTGGGAGGGTACGGACGAGGACGGCGAGAGCGGGGACGGCATCTTCACCAAGGAGGCCAGGGGAGAGCACTGCGCTTCCTACGTGGCCTACCTCGTCGCCCTGAAATAGCCCACCCTGTGCCGCCCCTGAAATAACGAACCAGTTGCGTTACACTGACCCGTATAATTTCAATCCCCGCCCGGCCCGGCCGCGGGCCCGTCTTCCGGGGGACTCGCGCAGACAAGATTGACCGATTGGCAGAGGTACTCTCATGACCGAATTGGGTGTCCGCCCGCGCAGTGACTACGGCCTCGAGCAGCATGGGCTCCACAATCTGGGATCCACCTACTGGAACCTGTCATCCGGCGCCCTGATCGAGCACGCGATTCGCCGCGGCGAGGGTCGTCTCTCCCGGCACGGCGCGCTGGTGGTGAACACCGGCACGCACACCGGGCGATCCGCCGGGGACAAGTTCGTGGTGAAGGATGCCTCGACGGCGGACGATGTCTGGTGGGGACCGGTCAACGCGCCTTTCGAGCCCGCCCAGTTCGACCGGCTGCACCAGGACCTTTGCGCCTACCTCGAGGGCCGGGAGGTCTACGTCCGCGACTGCTTCGTGGGGGCCGATCCCGGCTACCGACTGCCCATCCGGGTGATCAACGACTACGCCTGGCACAACATCTTCGCCGGCAACATGTTCGTCGCGGCAACCGACGACGAGCTGCGCCGGCACGTGCCGGAGTTCACGGTGATCAACGCGCCGGAGTTCGAGGCCGACCCCGCCGTGCACGGTACCCGCACCGGCACCTTCATCGTGATCAACTTCGCCAGCAAGCTGGTCCTGATCGGCGGCACGAGCTACGCCGGCGAGACCAAGAAGGCCGTGTTCAGCCTGATGAACTACCTGCTGCCCCATAAAGGCGTGTTCCCCATGCACAGCTCCGCGAACATCGGGCCCGAGGGGGAGACTACGATCTTCTTCGGCCTGTCCGGTACCGGCAAGACCACCCTGTCCGCCGACGCCTCGCGGATGCTGATCGGCGACGACGAGCACGGGTGGAGCGACAACGGGGTGTTCAATTTCGAAGGCGGCTGCTACGCGAAGGTCATCAACCTGTCGCCGGAGCAGGAGCCGGAGATCTATGCCACCACCCGGCGTTTCGGGACCATCCTCGAGAACGTGATCATGGACGAGGCGAGCCGCGAGATCGACCTGTCCGACGGCAAGCTGACGGAGAACACCCGGGGCTCCTATCCCATCTCCCAGATCCCGAACGCCAGCGATACGGGGCGTGGCGGGCATCCCACCAACGTCGTGTTCCTGACCTGCGACGCCTTCGGCGTGCTGCCGCCCGTCGCCAAGCTTTCCCCGGCCCAGGCGATGTACCATTTCATCAACGGCTACACCGCCAAGGTGGCCGGCACCGAGAAGGGAGTGAACGAGCCGACGCCGAACTTCAGCCCCTGCTATGGTGGGCCGTTCCTGCCCCTGCATCCCTTCCGCTACGCCGAGCTGCTGAAGAAGAAGATCGCCCGCCACAACACCTACGTTTGGTGGATCAACACCGGCTGGTCCGGCGGGCCATACGGGGTCGGCAAGCGCATGTCCATTCACCATACGCGGGCCATCGTCAATGCCGCCCTGGACGGCCGCCTCAAGGACGTGCCCACCACCACCCACCCCATCTTCGGTGTGGAGGTGCCCGTGCGCTGCCCCGGCGTGCCCGACCAGGTGCTCGACCCCAGGAACACCTGGGCGGACAAGAGCGCCTACGACCGGCAGGCCCGCGCGCTCGCGGAGAAGTTCGCTCACAACTTCGAGAAGTATGCCGACGAAGTCTCGGACGAGGTCAAGTCCGCGGGTCCCATCGCGGCCTGATTCAAGCGCTCTGTCCGGGGCTTGACACGGACGGCGTATAAGCCCTGATGGCGAGGCTGCCGGTTGGCGTGGCACTGTCGGGTGGGACGGCACGGTCCGTGCTGCACGTCGGGGTCCTCAAGGCGCTGACCGAAGCCGGTATACCCATCGATTACATCGCGGGCACCAGTGGCGGGGCCATCGCGGCCGCCATCTTCGCCCACGGGGAGTCCATCGGCGTCATGGAGGAGGTCGCCACCCACCTGAGCTGGTGGAAGCTCGCGAGCATCCGCGTCAGCCGGCTGGGATTCATCTCCAGCCGTCCGATCGAGTCCTTCATGGACAAGACCCTGCAGGGCGCGTGGTTCGAGGAGCTCGGGATACCTTGCGCCGTTCCCGTCACGGATCTGGTCACCGGCGAATGCGTGGTCTTTCGAACGGGCCCCGTGGCACCCGTGGTGCGGGCGAGCTGCAGCATTCCGCAGATCTATCTGCCCGTCGAGATCAACGGCCGGCCGTACGTCGACGGCGGCCTGTCCGAGTACCTGCCGGTGCAGTCCGTCAGGCGCTTCGGCCCCCAGTTCACCATCGGCGTGAACCTCAACACCCGCCTGGACGACTACCAGCCCGCCCGGCACAAGCTCGGACTGGTGATTCAGTACATCAGCATGGTGTCGCGCCAGAACGTCGAGCCCTCCGTCCGCCTGGCGGACTACGTGCTCCATCCCGACGTGGACGGCTACAGTCCGTTCGACTTCAGCGCGGCGGGCGAGCTCATCGACCTCGGCTACCGCTACACCATGGCGCGCATCGACGACATCGAGCGCGAGTGGCGCCGCAAGAGCAGTTGGCGGAGCCGCCTCCAGGCCCGATTCCGCAAGCCCGTCCCCGCCGCCTGACCACCGATCCCCGTGCCTTCGCTTGCAGCTCGGCCTGTGGGTCGGGCTGCAGGTGGGCCGGCGGTCTCCGGCACTCCCCACATCCGAAGTGGGTCGGAATTTATTCCGACTTATTACGATGTCGGGCTGAAGCCCGACCCACAGGGCCCTCACGACCGACAGCGTCACGCGCTGTCTTGTGTTCTCGCCAAGACGCCAGGAACGCCAAGGAAAAAGAATGAAGGATGATCGAAGACGAGAGCATCCCTGTCTGCACTCTTCACCGATAGCTTCCTGCCGACGGGCCGCAATTCCGGACGAGCCTGCCTCTTCGACGGAACGGCATCGGAGCATGAAACGAAGATTCCCTCTGCCGGCCGTTGCGCCGGCCGGTTGCTTGCGTTACTGCTGCCGGGACGCCCCGACTGCCCCGAGGCGGCCACCCTCACACCGCCACGACGATATCGAGCTCGGCGTGGTGGGTCTCGATGGTCGTCTTCGTCTCGGTCACGGTGACCGTGCCCTGTGTGACCAGCGCGGTTCCATGCACGAGCGCGTAGCCAAGCGCATTTGGATCCCCACCGAGGCCCGGTGGGTCAGGAATTACGACCGCGTCGGACGTCGCATCGACCGTATAGCTGGTGGTATGCGTCGTGGTGGTTGCGCCCGGATCCACGAGGGTCGAGGAGATCAAAGCGCTCGACGGAATACCGAGATCGGCCAGGGTCTGCTGGACCAGCTCATGCTTGCTCGCGTTGATGTCGCCGTTGATCACGCTGCAGTCGCAGGGGATGTCCAGACCGGTCACCGTCACCTGGATGTCCTGGCGAACCACGGTGTTGTAAACGTCAGTTACAATGAGATGACCGTTACCGGCGCCGACGTCGGCCCGGGCCGGCGGTACCATCCAGTCCAACATCCTGGCCGCTCGATCGCGGTCAGTTAGCGCGGCTACGTCGAAGTTGTCGTTCTGCGCCATCGGCGCGGCGCCGTTCACGTAAAAGGTCGCCCCGCCGCAGCCCGAGGTCTGGGCGTGCGCCGGCGGCAGCACCGCGTCCACCACCGGCCGCAGCCAGGTGGCGGGCACCGCTTTCACCCCCAACGCCCCGCCGCCCAGGGCCAGCAGCAGACGTCTTTGGGTCGCGGCTTCACGCCGCGTCGTTCTCGGATCGTCCATGTTTCAATCCCCCTTTGTTCTTGGCGTTCTGTTCTGTCTCGCCCCTCGCCGGCGGGCGCCGGCCCGGGGTCGCCTTGAAGCGACCCTACCGCCTCCCGGACCCGGGGTCTATCCTCCAAATGGACTGAAGGTGCCCGAAAAGGAAGGCCCGAATCGAAGGCCGCTGGGCTTCAGCCCGACAGCGGCGCTCGGGGTTGGCCCGGGTGTGTTGTCGGCCGACCTGCCGGGGGCAGAGATCATTGCCGGGGAGAACGGGAAATGCGATCGGCGAGAGATTCCCTCAGTCGCTGGTGCGGTCGTCCTGCCCGTAGCCCGTGAGCTCCACGTAGCCCTGGCCCGTGAGTGCGTGGCCGCCACGCTGCCCCGTCACGCGGACCGCGCCCTCCCAGTAGCGGAAACTGTGCACGAGCTCCTGGTCGTCCAGCCAAGGCACCGTGTCCAGCACGAGATCCAGCGACGGCACCGACACCCGCCACTGGACCGGGTAGCGCACCTTGGTGCGCCGGCTGGTCCAGTAGCCGAGCGCCTTCAGGCCGATCTGCTGGGAGGACAACACGGTCTTCGTCCCGGACGCATCGATGAACGTGCCGCTGTAGAAGTCGTGGTCCGGTCCGGACTCGTCGCGCAGCCGGAACACCATCAGGGCCCCGCCGCCGGAGAGCTGCAGCGAGAACCAGTCCCAGCCCGTCTGGTCGGGCTGCAGGGCCGAGCTGGACCACTCGTGATCGAACCAGGCGCGTCCCGCCGCTTCGAAGGATTTGCCGTTCACCCGCACCGTCCCCCGGGCCGCGAGGTCCGTGTAGGAGTAGTAATAGGATGCGTTGCCCCGTGGCCCTTTGAGGCTCATGCCGTGGTCGCCCTGGGCGACCGGCGGCCGGGTGTTACGAATCGCGAGGTTGTAGCCGAAGTGGCGGCTCGCCACGGCGAGGTGAACCTTCATGCCGCCGTCGGGATCCGCCGTGCCACTGAGCTTCCAGCCCTCCAGCCACACCCGGAACGGGCTCGCGGACGCCCCCGCCAGCCCCAGGGCACCCCCGCGCGCCGAACGCTCGTCGCTCGAGTACCTCCGGCCGGCGACGTCGGTGACGGCGGCGTGAGCCAGATAGAGCTGGCTCGTGGCCCACTTCGACGGGCTGTCGGGAGGTTCGGGCGAGATGGCCTCCCGGAACACCGTGAACTGGAATCCGAACCGTCGTCCCGACTCCGTCAGGACCTGTCCGGTCAGGTACCACCACTCGTGCTTGTATCGGGGATGGGGCCCGTGGTCTGCCGGGTATCGGAACCTGCGCGGCTCGGTGACCTTTGGATAGCCCGTGGTGTCCTCGCTGAGCAGCCGGCCCGGCGACAGGGGCGCCGCGCCGCTGTCCTGGTCATGGTTTCGCGAGCAGGCGGCGGCGAGGCACAGCGGCGACAGCAGCAGCACCCGGCGGTGCCTATTCATAGCGCAGGCTCGAGATCAGGAGCTGGCGATTCATGCGCCACGCCGGGTAGAGGGCCGCCAACATGCCGGCGGCGACGCCGAGGATCAGGGCGATGGCGGCCTGCTCGAAGGACGGCGAGAACTGCATGGACCAGCCGAAGGAGCGCTTGTTGATCACGAAGATCAGCACTGCCGCGAGAACCATGCCGAGCGGGATCGACATGACGGCGCTGGCCGCACCCATCATGCCGCCCTCCATCATCATCAGCCGGACCAGCTCGGAGCGCGTCAAGCCGCAGGCGCGCAGCACCGCGAGCTCCCGGGTGCGGTCGAGCTGTATGGCGACGAGGGCGCTGAGGATGCCGATCGCGGCGACGATCATGGTCAGAAGGCGCAGCACTTCCGTGACGGTGAAGGTGCGGTCGAAGACCTGGAGCGACGCGGTCTTGATCCGGCCGTTGGGTCGGGCGACGAGGCCGCTGCCGCCGAGCACGCCCTGCTCGATACGGTCGAGGAAGACGCCGCTGTCGACGCCGGGCCGCAGATAGACCGCCATGGATTCGAACACGGGGTCGTTCCAGTAGCGGTCGTAGGTTCGCCGGTGCATCACCACGCGCCCCCGGTCGGAGGCATAGTCGTAGAAGACCCCCGCAATGGTGAAGGAATGGGGACCTTTCGCCGTCGGCAGGGTCACGCTGCCACCGGCGTGCAGGCCGCGGTGGTAGGCGTAGGATTCCGAGACGATGACGGCATCGCGGGTGGAGAACTCGGGCCACACTGCCCGGTTCTTCCGGTGGATGAAATCGAAGTTGCGAAACCCCCGTTCGCTCTCGTCCAGGACGAACAGGAGCGTGGGCTCACCCGCGGTTGGCAGGTGCCGCCAGCGTCCGGTGCTGACCGCCGCCACGCCGGGTGCCTGCCGGAGTCTTTCGAGCAGCGCCGGATCGATACCGGGCCTCGCGCCTTCCTCGCCGGGCCGGGAGATATACACGTCGGCGCGCAGATAACCGTTCAGCCAGTGGGCCACTGTCCCGCGGAAACTCTCGATCATCACCGAGACACCGATGGTCGCGGCGAGCGCGACCGTCAGCGCCGTGACCGCGATCTGGGTGCGGCTCATGGAGGCGAGGATGTTGCGCGCCGACCAGAGGCCCATCCAGCCGAAGACCTTGCCGAACGCGGGCGCCGACCAGCGGATGCCGAGCTGCAGGCCGGCGGGCACCAGGAACGCGAAACCGAACACGGTGAAGAAGAGGCCGGCAAATCCGGCGGTGACGCTGCGCGTCGAGACCCACAGCACGGCGAGCGCGGCGAGCCACATCCCGATCGCCAGGGCCACGCCGGTGCCGCGGAC
>JBAUWJ010000255.1:0-27640 GCA_049583715.1 Arenicellales bacterium
GAGGAAACAGAGCAGGAAGAACAGTCAGAGGGCGGTCCCGAACAACGCCCCCTCACCCCGACCCTCTCCCGGAGGGAGAGGGAGTGACTTCCCGCTCCCGCTGGCGGCAGACGCAGGACGAGGCGAGGAAACAGAGCAGGAGGAACAGGCAGAGGGTGGTCCCGAACAACGCCCCCTCACCCCGACCCTCTCCCGGAGGGAGAGGGAGTGACTTCCCTCTCCCGCTGGCGGGAGAGGGCCAGGGTGAGGGTGGTTCCAGCCACTGCCCCTTTGCCCGAATCCCGCCCGGGAGGGTAGAGGGAGCTCGTGACGCCCGGAGTCGCTGCCGCTGCGTGCTCGAGCTGGATATTTGTCAGTGCTTCCCCTCGAACGATCAACGGCGTTCGACGGGAAAGATCACCGGCATCCCGCCTGTGCCGCTGATGTACACTGGCGGCGTTTACCACCGGTGGTCGAGCCATGAGCAGGCGATGAAGGTCGTGATTCTCGCAGGGGGACAGGGACGCAGGTTGCTCGAGGAAACCCGGGACAAGCCCAAACCGATGGTGACGGTGGGTGGCAGGCCGCTGTTGTGGCACATTATCAAACACTATCTGCACCATGGGTTCGACGACTTCGTCATCGCCGCGGGCTACCGCGGCGAGATCATCCGGGACTACTTCGAATCCACGCCTCTGGACTGCCGCGTGCAGATACTGGACACGGGTCCGGACACCGCCACCGGCGGACGCCTGAAACGTCTCCTGCCGGTGCTCGGCGAGGGGACCTTCATGATGACCTGGGGAGATGCCGTTTCCGACGTGGACCTCGACGCCCTGCTCGCCTTTCATCGCCGGCATGGCCGCAAGGCCACCGTCACCGCGGTGCACCCTCCGCCGCGATTCGGGCGCCTGTTCCTGGAAGACGAGACCGTCACGCGGTTCGCCGAGAAGCGGCCGGACCGCTTCGAGTGGATCAACGGCGCCTATTTCGTGCTGGAGGCGGCCGCCGTGGCGCTCGTCGCCGGGGACGCCACCCCATGGGAAGAGGCGCCGATGGAAGCGCTGATTGAAGACCGCGAGCTCATGGCCTTTCGCCACGAAGGGTTCTGGCAGTGCGTCGACACGCTGCACGAGCGGGAAGTGCTCGAATCGCTGTGGCGGCGAGGCGCGCCGCCGTGGCGGGTATGGCGCTGAGGATGCGGGTGCTCGTCACCGGCCACCGGGGCTATATCGGCTCGATTCTCACGCCGATGTTGTCGGGGCGCGGGCACGAAGTGGTCGGCTGTGATGTCGGCCTGTACGAAGACTGCAGCTTCGCCGGAGAGCTGAGCCCGGTGCCGAACCTGCCCCGGGACATCCGGGTCCTGACGGCAGCCGATGTCGCCGGATTCGATGCGGTCATTCACCTGGCGGGGCTCTCTAACGACCCGCTCGGTAACTACGAGCCGCAGTTGACCTATGCCATCAACCATCACGCCACGGTGCGCCTCGCCGGGCTGGCGGTGGGCGCGGGTGTGAGACGGTTTCTGTTCGCCTCCTCATGCAGCGTTTACGGCAGCGCGACCGAGGAGATGTTGAACGAGGAGTCTGCGATCAATCCCGTCACGCCGTACGGCGTATCCAAGGCACGCGCGGAGGAGGAGCTTTCCTCCCTCGCCGGCGAACACTTCTCCCCGACCTACATCCGGGCCGGGACGGTCTACGGGGTCTCGCCGCGCATTCGTTTCGATCTGGTTCTGAACAATCTGGTGGCCTGGGCGGCGTCGACGGGAGCGGTTCGTCTCAAGAGCGACGGGCGCTCCTTCAGGCCCCTGGTCCACGTCAGCGACGTGGCGCGGGCGTACTGCGCGCTGCTGGAGGCCCCGCGGGACTTGATTCACGATGAGGCCTTCAACGCCGGGAGAACGCGCGAGAACTTCCGTATCCAGGAGCTGGCGGGGATCGTCCAGCGTACCGTTCCGGGATCGCGTATCGAATACTCGAACGAGGCAACAGCGGACCGCCGCAACTACCGTGTCGATTGCGGCAAGATCCAATCCCGGATCGAGGGTTTCGAGCCCTGCTGGGACGCGCTGCGCGGTGCCGGGGAGCTCCACGCCGCCTTGCACGCGCGGCCGGTCGCCCCCGACGACTTCGAAGGACCCGCTTTCAGCCGCATCGCCCACGTCCGCCGGCTCATCGCGGACGGCCGGTTGAGTGAGGATTTGTACTGGCGCGCCGGTCCGGCCGCCGATACGACCTCTTCGGCCGATCGCCGCGCCTGAAGATGATCGTGTCACCGATGCAAGCCGCGTCCGCGCCCCACTCTCCGCACTTCATCGATACGCAGTGTCCGAACTGCGGCGGTACAGGTCTCGAGTCGATCTACACCCAATCCGGCGTTCCCGTGCACGACGTGGTCTTGATCGAGAGCCGCAGCGAGGCGCTGGCCTTCCCGCGCGGCGACATTCGCCTGGGATACTGCCGCCACTGCGGCTTCGCAACCAACACCGCTTTCGACGATCGGGCCATGCATTACGACGGCCGCTGCGAGGAAACCCAGGGCGCCTCCTCGACCTTCAACGAATACCACCGGCGGCTTGCCGGAGATCTGGTTCAGCGCTACCGCCTGCACGGCGCCCACGTCGTCGAGATCGGCTGCGGAAAAGGCGAGTTCCTCGCGCTGCTCTGCAGGCTCGGCGGCAATCGTGGCACCGGCTTCGATCCGGCCTACGTGCCGGGGAGGATCGATCTTGCCCGCGACATGCGCGTCTTGGCGGAGAACTTTACCGGCCGGCAGGACATTGCCGATGCCGGCCTGGTGTGCTGCAAGATGACCCTGGAGCACATCAGGCAGACGCGGGAGTTTCTGCGCGCGCTTCGCCGGGCCCTGCCCCGCGACGGCATCCCGGTGTTCTTCCAGGTGCCCGACGCCGAACGCATTTACCGTGCACGGGCATTCTGGGACATCTACTACGAGCACTGCTCGTACTTCACCGCGCCGGCGCTCGCCGCGCTGTTCTCCGGCACCGGCTTCGACGTCGAGGAGATTTCGTGGAGCTATGGCGGCCAGTACCTCACCGTATTTGCCCGCTCCGGCGGCGGCGCTGCGCCCGTCGACTACGAGATGTCCGGCATCGGCCGGCGGGTTGATGCCTTCAGGCTCGAGGTCTCATCGACGATCGCGCGCTGGCGCTCCGTCGTCACGCGCGTGCGCCGCGCCGGGGGGCGGACGGTCCTGTGGGGCGGGGGCTCCAAGGCCGTGGCCTTTCTCACCGCCCTGGATCCCGGTCCCGAGGTCGACTTCGTGGTGGACATCAACCAGCGCAAGCACGGCACCTACCTGCCGGTAACAGCGCACCGGGTAGCGCCTCCCACAGAGCTGGCGAACCGCCCTCCCCGGCTGGTGATAGTGATGAACAGAATGTATCGGCGGGAGATCCAGGATCGACTCGCGGCCCTGGGGGTCGCTGCTCGGCTACTGTGCCTGCCCTGACTATTTCGTCCGTCTGAGGGATAATCGGGTCATGCCAGGCGACGCGACGATCGAGGACCACGGCTGGGCGGAGCTCCCACGGCGCTTTGCCGCCATGCCCGAAGCCGCGCTTGCCAGATTCGGCCTCGACAAGCGCGCGGAGTTCCTGGCGGCGCGCCCCTTCCCGCACGTCGTGATCGACGACCTGTTCGACCATCGTGTCCTCGATCGCATCGCGGCGGAATTCCCGGAGCACGACAGCCCCGTGTGGACTCAGTGGGCCAGCGAGCACGAGAACAAGTACGCGGCCAGCAATGGAGACGCCGCCTTCGCGCCCGTGATCCAGCACTTCCTGCGTTATCTGAACTCCTCGGAGTTCGTGCGCTTTTGCGAGCTGGTGAGCGGCGTCGTCGGCCTCATCCCGGATCCGCACTTTCACGGGGCGGGCGTGACCCAGGTGTTGTCGGGCGGGCATCTCGGCCTGCACGAGGATTTCAACAACCATCGCTTCTCCGGGCTGAAACGTACCCTGAGCGTGCTGATCTATCTGAACCGTGACTGGCAGGAGTCCTACGGCGGCGACCTGGAGCTCTGGGACGCCGGCCTGCGCGAGTGCGCGCGCACCATCGCGCCGCTCTTCAACCGCACGGTACTGTTTCTGAACGTGGAGAAGGCCTATCACGGCCACCCGAAACCCCTCGCCACACCACCTCAGATACGGCGCAAGTCCCTCGCGACCATCTACTACACCAATCCCTCGGCGGCGCAGGGCCGGCAGGAATACCACCCGCCCCTGTTCGAGAAACCGTCCGGCTGAGTAAACGCCTGGGCCTTTGTGAATGGCTGGGCGACCGAGGCTCGCTTCACCCCGCCGGCGGGACAACTACTCGGCGCCCAGGGCATAGAGCCGCTGCTTTATCTGCTTGCGCCGGGCGCGCCGGATGAGCTTGTCCACGTACGTGAAACGAGGCGGCTCGACGGTGCGCCGGCCGATCAGAGCGCGAAGCTCCCACTTGATGAGCGGCTTTTGAAACTGGTACCACAGGCGTATCTCCCGCACGCACTCACGCCGCTCGCGCAGCGAGAGCTTCATGATCCACAGTGACCGGTAGTATTCGTACAGCAGCCTCGTCTCGGGAAAGATGACCCGCCGCCCTTTTAAGGGGTCCCACCACTGGTAGAAGAGCGCGGGCTCCGCGACCAGCCTGGTGGCGTTGTTGTCGTGCCATCGGTAATAGAACAGGGCGTCCGGCACCTCCACGAACGGCCCGGCGAGCGCTAGCCTTGCCAGAACGACGCGGTCGCTGGCCTTGTAGGACTCGAACAGGGGCGTCTTTCTCAGCGCCGCCAGGCGCGCCACGCCGAACAACGGAAAGGACGGCGGCGCCTCGTCGATCAGGTCGCCGAACCGCACGGCCGTCGACGGCGAGGACAACTCCATCTCGCTGCGGTACTCCTCGAGTCTGCTCATGTCTCCCTGCATCATCATCAGGGTCCGCGGGCAGGCGAGAACGGCTTGCCGGTGCTCGTCGAGGGCGCGAACGCAGGCCTCGATCATGCCGGCGTCGCAGACGTCGTCGTGGCAGGCGAGCTTGAACAGCTCCCCGCGCGCGGCGTTCACCACGCAATTGTGATTCCAGGCCGCACCGCGATTGATGTCCTGGCGAAGGTAGCGAACCCGGGAATCGCGCGCGGCATAGTCCCGGCAGATCGCCCCGGTATCGTCTTCCGAGGCGTTGTCGGAGATGACGAGCTCGAAATCCGCGAAGCTCTGCCCAAGCAGCGAGTCCAGCGCTTCGACCAGGAAGCGTCCGCCGTTGTACACGGGCATTCCGATGGTGAGTCGCGGCGTGGATGGCATGCTGGCAGGTAATTGTCGGTGGCGCCCGGCTACTTGAGCATATCACTTGCGGGCCGTGCCAATGTGCGCGTCGCCGAGACTGTTGGCCACGATCCGCTCCACCCAGACTTGGGGACCCCACTGGCGCGCTCGCTCCCGGGCGGCGGCGGCGATCCGCTCGCGCAAGGTCGTATCACGGGCCAGCGACGTGACGTAGCCAATGAACTCCTGGTCGTCGTTGGTGCGGAAGCCGGACTCTCCGTGAATCACCCGGTCACGCGGCCCCTCCCGGTCGATCACGACCGGCGCGCAACCCGCCGCCATGGCTTCCATCAGGGAACGCGGCCCGGGGACCGGCATGCCGGCCCAGTAGGTCAGGGCGTAGATATGACACGAGGACAGGAATTCCACGGGATCCATGGCGCCACGGTCGAGAAAGCTGAACCTCTCATCGCCGCTGAAAGCTTCTCTCAGCATCGCCGGTGCCGGCATGAACCAGAACCGGGCCTCGGGCAACTCCTGCGCCAGGCGTCCATACAGCTCCACTGCGTTCGGCGGCACACTGTCGTCCCCCGCGAGGCGACCAATCACGAGGCGGGGCGGTTTCGCCGCGGACAGGCGGAGAAACCGGGACAGATCCGCGGGCGGGGCCAGCACCTCGGTGGGCACCGCCGCCAGCGGTGATTCGGCGACGAGAAAGCGCCAGCCGCTCTGCATCCCCGTATCGTGGAAGTAAATCCGGTTCAGGCGCGCGCCCAGCCAGTGCTCGAGGGGAATGCTTCCGAGGTTGCGGTTGAAGGCGAACTGGACGCTCACGGCCTCGGCGAGCGCTTCGCGCCACCGCTCCGAGTAGTTGGAGAAGATCGACGGATAGTCGTTCATGTAGAACAAGGCGTGATCCGAGGCACCCAGGTTCGGTGGGCTCCCCCCGACATGGACCTCGTCCGCCGCCCCTTGCAGCTCCCGGAGGTTGACGTCCGGAACCTCTCCGAACAACGACCAGGCCGCCACGCGGAAATGATCGCGCAACCTCGCCATCAGCCCGCAGGCGCTTATGAATCCACCGTGACGATTGTTCGCCATGGTGAATACATGCAGCCGTGGCCGGCACATGTGGTCAGACGCTTCGGTCAAGATAGCGGCTCGCGGTCAGTTGTGATAGAAAGGCCGGACCTCGTACTGCTGCTTCTGGTCGGCTCGAGAAGGCTTGCTTCGGATTCAATGTTTCATTCTATATCAGGACCGCCCATTCGCCGCGTCGGAAGCGGGCACTGTCGCAGCGGCGTGCGTGTCGTCCTGAGAGCGTGAGCCGCCGGATCGAGACATGAGCCCTTTGCAAGGCGACTCCAACGACCCGCTACCCGATGATGGGGATCAAGGCTGGAAATGGACCGCCTGGGTGAAAGTGGGAAAGGAAAGGTGGCGAAACCTGGGCGAGAAGTTCTGGCGCGTTCCTCCGGAGGTCAAACGGCAGCGCTACGGCATTTGCCGCGAATGCGAGGAATTCATACCCGTGACGACCCAGTGCCGCCGATGCTACTGCCCCATGGGCATCAAGACCTGGTACGGGGGATTCGCCTGTCCCAAGGGGAAGTGGCCAGCGCTTTCACCGCCACGGCACGAGGTCGATGACGGAGGGGTCGATGCACTCTGACGACCCGAGTCACGATCACCGCAGCAGCGGTACCCGTTCCGGGCAACGATCTGCAGGGCGTCGGGAGACGCGCATACGCCGCGAGTTCGTTTTTTCGCTGCCCCAACAGTCTCCTCCAGTGACTTTCGAGGCACCCCGCAAACCGGACACGGCTGTCCAACTGTACGGCGCACTGGTGGGGACCGACTCGTATTCGAATGTCTTTGCCTCCCTGGCCCGCACACTCGGCGATGAGGTGCCGGACGTCGCTCTGTGCAACTTCCTTGGACAGGAGCCCGAAGATCCCGCGCTCGCACCGCTATACGGACTCGACACCGGCGCCTCCGTCGGAATCTTTCTGGGATTTCCGACCGATGTACCGGACTTCCTCTTCTCGCACCGAATCAGGATCGGCATGTTCGTTTGCGAAACGGATCAGATCCTCCCCGAGTGGGTGCGGGTCTGTAACCGCTTCCAGCTCATCGTCGTGCCGTCGTGGCACTGTCGGACGGCCTTCCTGCGTTCCGGCGTCACCAGGCCCGTGATGGTGGTGCCGCACGGCGTGCATCCCCAACACCGGCCCCTGGACGGCCGGCGGCCCGCCGGCAAGTTCGTCTTCTACAACACCTTCCGCGGACGCCTGGTGCACGACAGAAAGGGGTATAGCGAGCTGATACGGTGCTTCCAGGCCGCCTTCCAGGGCCGTGACGATGTCGTCCTGCGACTGCGCGTGGGCGACCCGCGCTGGCTGCCCGTGTGCCCGGGTTGGCCGGATTATGGGGGCCTGGTCGAGTTCGATCCTCCGGGTGCCCTTCCCCTGGCGGACGCCGCGGCCGTTTACTCCGAGGTGCACTGCACCGTGCATCCCTCCAAGGGCGAGGGCTTCGGCCTGGTCCCACTCGAGTCGATCGCCTGCGGGACACCCGTGATCGCACCGGCGATCGGGGGCATGGCGGACTACCTGAACGAAGACAACTCCATCGAGCTTCGTCCGGGCAGGATCATACGAGCGCCGCGGTTCGCCTACATATGCGGCCGGTATCACGCGGTGGACGAGGAGGACCTGGTCGAGAAGCTGCGCTACGCCGTCGATCACTGGGAAGACGAGCGCGGCAAGCTCGAGAGCGCCGGCGCCGAGGTGCGACGTCGATACGCCTGGCCGGGCGTCCTGCGGCCGCTGGTGGAGCTGGTGCAGGGAGCCTTGGAGTGCGGCGCGGACGGATTCGAGCACCGGGCAGGCGCTTATGTCGAGCCGGGGGAACACGAGCGCTATTACGAAGAGGCGGGCAGGCGCGCCGGGGGCGTCCCGGGCCGCGTCCGAGCTCGCGAAACGGGTGCACGGCTCCCATTCTCGAGCATTGTGTATTCCGGCTGGGACTACCCACCGGACGGCATCGGCCGCCACCTGCGCCTGCTCGACGGCCTGGTCTTCGACGGCCCGGAGCTCCGCTACAAGAGCTTCGACGAGCGTCCGGCCAGCTATTCTCCGGAACCCTACGACGGCCTCGAAAGCTACGTGCACGAGCAGCGGCCGGATCTGTTCCAGAAGTGCCTTTACCTCGACGTCGTGGGTCTGCCGGGCGGCCGGAAGGAGATCCAAGACCAGGTAGAGCAGGTGGCGCGGATGCGAAGG
Organism: Arenicellales bacterium; assembly: GCA_049583715.1. Classification (GTDB taxonomy): domain Bacteria; phylum Pseudomonadota; class Gammaproteobacteria; order Arenicellales; family JAANXG01; genus JAANXG01. The sequence continues at coordinate 8,542 of JBAUWJ010000255.1, forward strand.
CGCTTCGATGCGGCCAGCGTCATCTACCTGATGTGGGAAACCGACCGGCTGTGGGAGCCCATGCTGAAGCTGCTCGAGGCCCACGAACTGACCATCATTACCTCGTCCCTGCTGGAGAGCTATTTGACCGAGCGCGGGATCCGGCACGTCAGGCTGCCGCATCCCTACCACTTCGCGGTATGCGAGCCGAGCGCCGGCAAGGCGGCGCTGGACCGTCCGATCATCATCGGCATCTCCGCGGGCCTGTGGCCCCGCAAGAACCTGGCGCTGGCGGCGGAGACTTTCGAGAAGGTGCTGGGCGACGATCCGGCCTTTCGGCTGCGTATCCACACCCGCACGAAGCCTGTGGACCCGGCCACCGAGAACGAGTACCAACGTCTCATGGCCGCTTGCCGCTGCCCCAACATCGAGCTGGAGGCGAGGTCGCTGAGCCGCGAGGAATACCTGGGCTGGCTGGATTCCCTGGATGTGTACTGCTTCGTCTCATCCGGCGAGGGCTGGTCGGTTACCCCGCGTGAGGCCTTGCACCGGGGTAAGCCGGTGATCCTGCTCGACGCCCACGTCCACCGCGAGTTCAGTCACCTGCCGGGCGTGATTCCGGTGCCGCCGGGACCGCCCCAACCGGCCCGCCCCGGCTTCCGCTGGATCGACGGCGACATCGGGCAGGAAGCCAGCGTGGACCTGGGGGCGCTCGAGCGGATACTTGCCGACCTGCGGCCCCATTGGGAGCAGGCGAGAACGGCCCTCGCCACAGGCTTCGCCGAGGTCCTCGCCCATCACGACACAGACATGATCCGGGAACGCTGGGTCCGGGCTCTGGCGTCACAATTCGGTAACGGCTCGGCGCGAACCTAGGTGGGGTTGCACCGGGTTGGAGCATGACGCCATTCCGATTGACTTAGGCCCGCAAGTCCAATACCGTACGAAGGTGGGTTGCTTGGTTTCAGAGAGGCTTGAATCAGCCTGCACCCGCGTGGGGGCTGCCCCCCAGTCCAATCACCAAACCCGGGGATGAGAGAATGAGCGGAATCAAGAAGAATCCTCCGATGCCGGCTGAGGCCAATCGGGACTCCGGCCGGAGAAACGTCGTCAAGGGCGTGGCTCTTGGCATTGGCGGTGTCACGCTTTCTCATTGGTCGAAACCAATAGTGCAGAGCGTGATTCTGCCAGCCCATGCGCAAACATCGGTGGGACAGATTACGGGTCCCGGCGCAGTGGCTCAAGCTTTCTACTTCACAGGCAGCCTTTAGGGGGATCAAGCTGATGGGACCAGGTTGCGGTTATGATTACAAAATTCCGGTCGAGGTCTGTGTGAGTGGCAGCTTGCCTGCCACTTTAAGAGTCTATGTGAGCGCCGGTCAAACCACCTCCTACGGCGGTCCGAAGGGCATAGTCTACAACAGTCCCTCACCCAGGGTCGTGGGGTACGTGGACGGGTGGGACGGCTCGCAGAGAACCTTTACGGGCTGGGCTGACGCTTACGTCGCAGATTGCACCGTTACGTCCTCAGCGTTGAGCGTTGAAGCAGTGGGCACCAATCAGGTCAAGGTGACCTTGAGCTTCACCCTGGCCAACTGCACCACGTCTTCCACTCAGTATTACGACTGCGGCGGCTCACCGGGCCCATTCAACTATACGGACATGTTCGTCATTCCACTGACGCTCGGCGCCTCCTGTCACCACGGAAACTAGGCTGCGGCGAAGAACAATCAAGTCGCCATCGAGCATTCTCGAGAGGCCTCCGGCTTGGTTTGTCCGGTCAGTCAGCACCCCCGTTTCAACAACGGGGGTGTTTTCGTTTATGGGCCGCAGCGCCAGTGGCAGCAAGTCCTCGCTGTCGTTACAATTGACGGTGAGCCGGAGTATCAGCGTGTTCGGTTTTCAACGCAGAATCCCGTACGCATTTCCCGTCCCCGAGCTCATAGCGCCCATAGCTCAGTTGGATAGAGCGTTGGCCTCCGGAGCCAAAGGTCAGAGGTTCGAATCCTCTTGGGCGCGCCAGTTTTCCCGCACGCGGTCTTCTCGCTGATCCTGCGCGGCGGGCTTCCTGGTCAAGGACACTCGGCAGCCGCGCCGTCGCCGGCCGATTGCTTCCCGGCCTCTATCTGCGATCGAGTCTGCAGCAGCGTCTTCTTCAGCTCCGCGTCGTCCTTTCCGACCTGGGCCAGCGCCTTGTCGACTTCCGACAGGGCCTCGTCCCGGCAGCCTTCTTCGAAGAGCAGGTAGGCCAGGTTGTTGCGCGCCGCCACGAGCGACGGGTTCAGTGACAGCGCCTTGCGGAAGGCGCCCGCGGCCGACTTCTTCCTGCCTTCGCCGTATAAGGCGTTGCCGATGGCGAACTGCACGAGAGCATTCTCCGGCCATCGCTTCTCGGCGGCGCGCAGCCACGTGAGCAGGAGCTCGGGAGGATTGACGGCGCCCATGGCGGCCACCGCCGAGAGGTAGCGCCTGGGATCCGGGTTGACCGGCATCTCGCCGGGCTTCAGAACGACGATCGCCCACTTGCCGGTGCGCTTCCAGGTCTTCAGGAACAGGCCCGCGGCGGTAACCCTGCGGCGCTCGGTGCCGGAGCGCAGGAAGACCAGATCCTGCACGGGGTCGTAGCCCACGACCACCGCGTAGTGCCATACGGGGATCAGCTTGATCCCGAGGTTCTGGAACACGAGTACCGGTCGCCCGGCGCGCAGCTCGGCCAGCAGGTCGGCGAGGTCCGGGTCGATGCGGTACGGCAGGCGCCCGTACCGGCGCGTGGCCGCCACCATCTCGATCTGCAGGCTGCCTTTCTTCCCCGGCAGGTAGACGCTCGAGCTGAGCTGCTCCGGCTTCACGTTCACTCCCGCGCTGTTCAGGACGGTCGCCAGAGCCGCCGGACCGCAGTGGTACCGGGTCTGGGGGAAGAACGGCGTCCGGGACAGCTCCACCGTCCTGCCGGCATCGGCCTTGGACAATGCGCCGGGCAGCACGGGACCACCGGACACGCAGCCCTGAAGCACAACGAGCACCGCACTCAGCGCTGCCAGGATAAGGAGCCGGACGGCGGCGCGGTGCGCGGGGTAAAGCCCTCGCGGGCGACCTTTACGAATTGACGGAGCAGGCGGGACGGACGACAACACGAGGGTATGGCACCCCACCAACGACCAACCGTCGGCGGCGCATCCCTGCACCGCTTGACTTCCCGACGGGCGACGAGGCGTCAGATATGGGTAAAGACGTGCGTCACGCCCATCAGCTCGAGGATTATCAGCACCACGAACACGATGCCGATCACCGCCAGGATCTCCCCTCCGGCGGGCAGGTTGTTGATGCGCTCATGCAGCGTGCGCAGCTCCTCGGGGGTCATGGCGGAGATCCTGGCGCTGGCGTCGGCAGGATCGACGCCCAACTGCTCGAGCTGCTTCTTGACGCTGTCCCGGGCCAGCCAGGTATTGATATCGTTGATGTACTCGGACCGCTGGGCCATGTCCATTGCGGACTGGGTGCCGATCATGGCGGCGTCGGCAACGCTCAGAGCCGTCGTGGACAGGAGACTCAAACCGGCGACAACCGACACCAGCAGCTTCATTATTGCCTTCATCTTGATGCACTCTCCGATCGGTCTGAAAAGTATAGCTTGCGCCGAGGGTACCACGTGTGCCCCACGGTTCCCTGGATCCGCCGTCGAAGAGGGCAGCAAAGCACGACGAACGGTTCCAGCAACAATGGAACCGGCCCTTCCCGCAGCCGCCGCTCCGTGGGCCGGCACGTCGCGAAGGACTACGGGGAAGCCCGTTATGGTGCGTTCTTCAGTACGAACTCATCCATGCGTTTTCGGACTTCTTCCCAATGCTCGCGAGCCTGGCGGGCGCGCTCGATCTCCTGCTCCGTGGGTCTCGCACTGAGCTCCCCATGAAAGACGCGCGCGTACTTGTCAGTCAGCATACGCGAGTTGGCGAAATATCCGGCGCGGGCGACCTCGTGCTCGTCGCACAACGCGCGCCACTGCTCATGTTTGTCCAGCATGTATTCGTGCCTCCGGTTTCAGGTCAATGTCGCGGCCCGCCAACGACGCTGCCGCGGGCGCGCCGGCCTCGTGTCCGCGCTCAATGATAGTATGCGCGATGCAGATTTCAACAGGCGTTTCGTCACACGGGATTCCCACGTAAGATACGGTGCTTTCTTACATTTTGTGGAGAAGAGCATGGCGAACGAAGGCTACCACGAACCCGTTGACGAGATGTCCGACGCGACCCGGGACATGCATCGCGCGATCACTTCGCTGATGGAGGAGCTCGAGGCGATCGACTGGTACAACCAGCGGGTGGACGCCTGCCGGGACAAGGAGCTGGCCGCGATCCTGGCCCACAACCGGGACGAGGAGAAAGAGCATGCCGCCATGGTCCTGGAGTGGATACGACGCCGGGACAAGGTGCTGGACAAGGAATTGCGGGACTACCTGTTCACCGAAGCATCCATCGCCCACGAATAGGCGCTTCCGCCGGCGCCCGACTTGACCCGCAACGATAAGAAGATCTGGTCCTGGGCGCTTTACGACTGGGCCAACTCCGCGTTCGCCACTGCCGTGATCGCGGGCTTTTTTCCGATCTTTTTCAAGGAATACTGGAGCGCGGGCGTACCGGTCACCGAGAGCACATTTCGCCTGGGCGCCGCCAATTCCATAGCCAGCCTGCTGGTGCTCATTCTCGCGCCCGTCCTGGGCGCCATCGCGGACCAGGGCGCCTACAAGAAGCGACTACTCGTTTTCTTTGCCGCGGCCGGCGTGCTGTTCACCGCCTGGCTGGCGGTGATCGGCAGGGGACAGTGGGCGGCGGCGGCGGCGGTGTACGTCCTCTCGGTGATCGGATTCGCGGGCGCCAACGTATTCTACGACTCCCTGATCGTCAACGTTGCGCCGCCCGCGCGCTACGAATGGGCCTCCTCCCTGGGCTTCGCCCTGGGTTACCTCGGGGGCGGGCTGCTGTTCGCCGTCTGCGTGCTCATGACCCTGGAGCCGGCCTGGTTCGGATTGGCCTCCACGGCCCGGGCCGTCAAGCTCTCGTTTCTCGCAACCGCCCTGTGGTGGGCCGTGTTCACTCTGCCGCTCCTGCGGTACGTCGGCGAGCGCAGGCGTCGCGCGGGTCCCGGCTGGCGGGCGGCCGTCGAAGCGGGCTGGCGCCAGCTTCTCGTCACCGTGGGGCGGGTGGGTCAATACCGGGAGGTCGTCACGTTTCTCGTGGCGTACTGGCTGTATATCGACGCGCTGGACACCATCATCGTCATGGCGGTGGACTACGGACTGGCGTTGGGATTCGATGCGGGGGATCTCATTACCGCCCTGCTGATCGTCCAGTTCGTGGGTTTCCCGGCGTCGCTGGCCTTCGGTTGGCTGGGGCAGCGCTTCGGCCCCAAACGAGGCATCCTGACCGGCCTGGCCGTTTACGCCGCAATCACCGTCTGGGCGGTCTTCATGCACCGGATCTGGGAGTTCTACGGCATGGCCATTGCGATCGGCCTGGTCCAGGGCGGCGTGCAGGCCCTGAGCCGGGCCCTGTACGCCCGCCTGATCCCGAGGCAGGCTTCCGCCGAGTTCTTCGGCTTCTACAATCTGCTCGGCAAGTTCGCGGCGGTCCTGGGTCCGGTGCTGGTGGGCTGGACGGCCGTGATCAGCGGCAGCAACCGCGTCTCGATACTGATACTGCTGGTGCTGTTTGCCGCGGGCGCCCTGTTGTTGACACGTGTGGGCTCCCGCCGGCCCGGAGCAGGGTTGCTGGAGAGCGTGTGAGTGTGAGGACCGCTAGTGCGGGCCTTTAGTCACGGGGCGGATGTCGGCATAGAATGCCGGTCTACGGCGGCCGATGAAGATCCGACCGCCACGACCGGTGAAAACCACGGGTGCTGCAGACAGTGACGACTATCTCGATTGGCGAATTGTACGAACGGTTCAAGAACACCCCCTACGCCGTGGAGGTGCGCCGGCCGGAAGTCCGGTTCAGCGGATTCTCGCCGGTGGAGCATTACACTGCCGCGAGTCTCGTGTTCACGGACGACCCCGAGCGGGTGGAAGATCTGCGGCGCTCGCCGCCGGCGGCACTGGTCACCAGCTACGCGATCGCCGACGCCTTGAATGACGTCGAAGGCCTGGGGATCGTGGTCAGCCATGACGTCAAACTGGCCCATGCGTTCATGCGGCAGGCCTTCGACGACGTCGACTACCACGACCATGAGTGGCCGCGCATCCACCCGAGCGCCGTCGTCCACGAATCGGTGCGCGTGCCGGACAGTGCCACCATCGGACCCTGTGCCGTGATCGGGAAAGACGTGGTGCTGGGCGAGCGGGTAGTGGTCCAGGCCAACGCGGTGATAGAAACCGGAGCGGTGATCGGGGATGACACCCTTGTCCTTTCCGGTGTGTTCATCGGCCGCTATTGCCGTATCGGCCGGCGCGTGCGCCTCAAACCGGGCTGCGTCATCGGCGCCGAGGGCTTCGGCTTCGCACGTGACGGGGACAAGCGCTACCATCGCATTCCGCAGAAGGGCATCGTCGTACTGGAGGATGACGTGCTGGTATCCGCGAACGTCACCATCGACCGTGCCACCTACGACGAGACGCGCGTCGCGCGGGGCACCAAGATCGATGCGCTCTGCCACCTGGCGCACAACGTATTCCTCGACGAGGATTGCGTGCTGGTTGCGCACACCGGCATCTCGGGATCGACCCGTCTCGGCAAGCGCGTCATCGCCAGCGGACAGACGGGCATTCTCGATCATAAGGTGATCACCGATGACGTGGTGCTGGTTCACCGTGCCGGGGTCACGGAGGACATTACCGAGCCCGGCATGTACGCGGCGGGACCGGTCCAGCCCTTTCGCGAGTACACCCGCAACATGTCGGTATTCAGGAAGCTGTACGACCTGCTGCAGCGGGTGCGGAACCTCGAGAAGCAGATGTCGCGCCTCACCGACGGCACGGGCAGGTGAGCGCGGTTTGGGCGAAAGCGCGCTTTGCCTCCGACCTCTCGAAGATGAAATAGGGTCGGTGCCCGCCTGCGCCGTGGAGGAGGTGCCGATGCGTCCGGGAGTACCATGGACGGTTCAGCCGTGAATGCATTGCTACTGGCTGTCGTGCCGGCCCTCTACAAGTGGGTGATGGTGGCCATCCTTCGAACCTGCAAAGTGCGAAGCACCGGCAAGGAGCACTTTCTCGATCTCGAGAAGACCGGGCAGCCGTGGCTGATGTGCAGTTGGCACAACAACACCGCCATCACGGTGTGCCTGATGCGCAACCGGAAGATCGCGATGATGGCGAGCGCCAGCCGGGACGGCGAGCTCATCGCCCGCGGCATCGCGAAGGCGGGCAACACGCCGGTGCGGGGCTCGTCCTCGTTCCGCGGACCGCAGGCCGCGCGGGCCATGGTGCGTGCCCTGCGCGCCGGCGCCAATGGAGCGATGACCCCGGACGGTCCCCGGGGACCGGCATACCGCTGCCAGCCCGGCGTCCTGTGGATCGCTGCCCTGGCGGGCTGCCCCATCGTGCCCTACGAGATCAACGCCGTCCGGCAATGGCGAACGCCCACCTGGGACCGGCACAAGATACCCAAATGCTTTACGACACTCCACGAATACGTGGGCGAGCCGATCTACGTCACGCGCGAGCAGCTTGCCGAGGGTGAGCCGGAGCTCCTGGCCAGGCTTCAGGAGCGGATGCTGGACAACACCCGCGCCTGCCTTCGGGCGTCCGGACATCCCGAAGACGCACAGGCACTTTGATTGACTGCTTGGTTCCAGCCGCAAGGAGAGGTTGTTCGCGAGCGACAGGAAGCGCTCGTTACTGAACAATGATATCCGGGTGACATCCGACCCTTGGTTCAAGTTTCGAACCCGATCCTTGTGTTCCTTCTCCCCCTCCGGGGGGAGAAGGATAGGATGAGGGGGAAGCGGCGAAGCCGCTCGGTCTTCTCAACCACCCTCACCCCAACCCTCTCGACTCGGGTTCCGGACTTCGTCCTACCTCCTCCATCCATGGAGTCGTCCCGCAAGCGGGAGAGGGAGTGCTATGCGGAAGTGCTGATCTAAGGCGTTGCGGACTTCGTCGGCACCTTCCCGGAACGCAGGAGCACCGTGTCGACAAAGACCGTCCCCAGCCCATGCTCGCCGTGGTCCGCTCAACTACTCCGCCCATGACAGCGCGCTTGGCTTTTCGCTGCGAAACGACACCAGCCAACAGGCAGAACAGAATCCTAACGCTTGATCAGGGTGCCGATGCCGGAGTCGGTGAAGATCTCGAGCAGCACGGCGTGGCGCACCCGCCCGTCGATGATGTGGGCGCCGCGCACGCCGCTGCCGACCGCGTCCAGCGCGCACTGGATCTTCGGGAGCATACCGCCGCTGATGGTGCCGTCGGCGATGTAGCCTTCCACGTCGGCGGCGGTCAAGCCTGTCAGCAGGGCTCCGTTGCGGTCCAGGACGCCGGTGGTATTGGTGAGCAGAATGAGCTTCTCGGCTGCAAGCGTGATGGCCAGCTTGCCCGCCACGGTGTCGGCATTGATGTTGTAGGTGTGGCCGTCCTCACCCACCCCGATGGGCGCGATCACCGGGATGAACTGGTTCTCGTCCAGGGTCCTGACGACCCGCGGATCCACTTGCGCCACCTCTCCCACGTGGCCGAGATCCATGATTTCCGGCGCCTGGGCGTCGGGATCGGCGCGCTCCACGGTTATGCGCCGGGCGCGGATCATGGCGCCGTCCTTGCCGGACAACCCTACTGCACGGCCCCCATGGCTGTTGATCAGGTTGACGATTTCCTTGTTGACCAGGCCGCCCAGCACCATCTCGACGACGTCCATGGTTTCCCGGTCGGTCACCCGCATGCCGTTGACGAACTCGCTCTTCTTTCCGATCCGTTCGAGGAGCTGGCTGATCTGGGGTCCGCCGCCGTGCACGACCACGGGGTTGATACCCACCAGCTTGAGGAGAACCACGTCGCGGGCGAATGCGCGCTTCAGGTCCGAGTCCACCATGGCGTTGCCGCCATACTTGATGACTATCGTCTTGCCGTGGAACCGCTGGATGTACGGCAGCGCCTCGGTGAGGACGCGCGCGAAATCTAGCGCCTTATCGCTGGTGGCGGTCAATGTTGGATTCCGGCCCGCGGATTGTCGAGTCCGGAACTATACCCAAAAAGAAGGGCCGCGTAATGCGGCCCGCGACAACCCTGCCGAGAATCGGCGCTCGACCGGCTACTTGACCTGCACGTCGATCTTCCTGGCCTTGACCTTCTCCGTCTTGGGCAGAACCAGGTTCAGAACGCCGTCCTTGTAGTCGGCCTTGATCTTGTCGGCGTTGACCGAATCCCCGAGCCGCATGGAGCGCACGAACTTCCCGTAGCGCCGCTCCTGCCGGATCACGCGGCCTTCTTTCTCTTGCTTCTTCTCCTCCTTGGTCTCGGCGTTGATGGTCAACACGCCGTCATGAAGGCTGACATCCAGGTCCTCCTTCTTGACCCCGGGAAGATCGGCACGGATCCGATATTCGTTTTCGGTCTCGCTCACGTCCACTGCCGGTGCGAACGCGCCGCCCTCGGAACGGCGGACCGGACGCCAGAAATCGTCGAATATGTCGTCGAAGTCGCCGAAGAGCCCCCAGGGGGACCGGCGCTCAGTGCCTCGGGTGATGTCTTTCATCGCTAAGCTCCCAACGGTTGTTGACACGGCCCGGCCCCTGCCGGACCGCCGATTCAATTTGGCTGGCAAAGCACCCACTCTGCGCCCCGGGCCCTATGCGCCCAGGGGTGGAATGATGCTGCCTGACTTGGTAGGCTACAGCGGCCTGCCGTAGCGAGCATTGATCTGCGTCATCATTCCCCCTTTGCGGCCGGCGGGATACCGTGGCGCGATGTGGCCGGCCGTAAGAAAGAAGGCCGCCCGGAGGGCGGCCTTCTTGCACTTCACTGCCTGCGATAACGCGGATCAGCTCACCTTGACGTCGATGCGCTTGGGACGGACTTCCTCCGCCTTGGGAAGCACCAGGTTGAGCACGCCATCCTTGTAGTCGGCCTTGATCTTGTTGGTGTCGACGGAGTCACCGAGGCGCATGGAGCGGACGAACTTCCCGTAGCGGCGCTCCTGGCGGATGACGCGGCCTTCCTTCTTCTCCTCGTCTTCGTACTTCGTCTCGGCGTTGATGGTCAACACACCGTCCTGCACGCTGATGTCGAGATCCTCCTTCTTGACCCCGGGCAGGTCGGCACGGACCCGGTACTCGTTCTCCGTCTCCGTGACGTCCAGTGCCGGCGCAAAGGCCCCACCGGCGCCGCGGCCGAGACGCGCTGCGCGAGCCGGCCGCCAGAAATCGTCGAACAGGCTGTCGAAATCATCGAATACTCCCCACAGGGAGCGGCTTTCAGGTACACGAGCCAACTCGTTCATTTGGAATTTACCTCCCAAAATTGTTTCAGTCGGATACTGCACAGTTGATCCTGATATGGCGGCTCGGGGGAGATTTTCAAGGGCGGCGGTGAGGGGTTTTCTCGATTGCCGGCCATGGGTTGACGTCACGCCTGTTCCGAAAGCTTGTCGGGTTTGAAGCCCGACCTGGGGGTGTGGTTCCCGGGTGTCATGACGGCGCCGGCGAGCTTTTTCCAGTCGGAATGAATTCCGACCCACAGGAGGCCCGGTTCGGCACCGGAGAGACGACTATTGGTCCGCCGGATCTCGTTCCCGACGTTCTCCGACACTCCCCACTTCCGAAGTGGGTCGGTCGGATCTCGTTCCCGACGTTCTCCGACACTCCCCACTTCCCTGTGGGTCGGAATTTATTCCGACTGAAAAGGGCACCGGTCGTCAGACCGGGCTCTACAGTATGTAGCGGGTCAAGTCCTCGTTCTCGAGGATCTCTCCAAGATGCTCGTCGACGTAAGCGGCGTCCACCGTGACTTCGCCGCTGCGGTCCGTGGCCTCGAAGGACACGGATTCGAGGACGTGCTCCATGATGGTGTGCAGGCGCCGCGCGCCGATGTTCTCGGTCTGCTCGTTGACGCGGAACGCCACCTCGGAGATTCTCCTGACCCCGTCGGACGTAAAGCGCAGGCTGAGACCCTCCGTCGCCATCAGCGCGGTGTACTGCTCCGTCAGAGAGGCGTCGGTCTCCGTCAGGATACGCACGAAGTCGTCGGCGGTCAGCGGGTCCAACTCGACGCGAATGGGCAGCCTGCCCTGCAGCTCCGGGATCAGGTCCGAAGGCTTGCTGAGCTGGAACGCCCCTGAGGCAATGAACAGGATATGATCAGTCCGCACGATGCCGTACTTGGTGGATACGTTGGAGCCTTCCACCAGCGGCAGCAGGTCCCGCTGCACGCCTTCCCGCGACACGTCCGGGCCGTGGGTCTCGGTGCGCCCGACGATCTTGTCCATCTCGTCGAGAAAGACGATGCCGTCCTGCTCGACCCGCTGCAAGGCGGTCTCCTTGATTTCCTCCTCGTTGATCATCTTGGACGCTTCCTCCTCGGTCAGCAGCTTCATGGCCGCCTTGACGGTCACCTTGCGCCTCTTCTTGCGCTGGCCGCCGAGGTTCTGCATCATGCTCTGAAGCTGGCCGGTCATCTCCTCCATCCCGGGCGGTCCGAATATCTCCACGCCAAGGCCCGCCTGGGACACCTCTATCTCGATCTCCTTTTCGTCCAGGGCCCCTTCCCGCAGCATCTTTCTGAAGCGCTGGCGGCCGGCCCCGTCCGGGCTGCCGGACTCCACCGTGGCGCCGTCGTAGTGCCGCGCCGGCGGCAGCAGTATGTCCAGTACGTGCTCCTCCGCCGCGTCCTCGGCGCGGGACCTGACCCTGTTCATGGCGTCTTCCCGGGACATCTTCACCGCCATGTCGATCAGGTCCCGAATGATCGAGTCCACGTCCCGCCCGACGTATCCCACTTCCGTGAATTTGGACGCTTCGACCTTGGTGAACGGCGAGTGCGCCATTTTGGCGAGCCGCCGGGCGATCTCGGTCTTGCCCACGCCCGTGGGACCGATCATCAGGATATTCTTGGGCGTGATCTCACCCCTCAGCGTCTCGTCCGGCACCTGCTGCCGGCGCCAGCGATTCCGCATGGCGATCGCCACCGCGCGCTTGGCGGCATCCTGGCCGATGATGTGCTTGTCCAGCTCTTCAACAATCTCTCTCGGCGTCAACGACGACATGTCAGTCGGAACCTCCCAGCCCTTCGATGGTCAGGTTTTTGTTCGTGTAGATGCAGATGTCCGCGGCGATGTTCAGGCTCTTCTCCACGATCTCGCGGGCGGAGAGGTCGGTATTGTCGAGCAGGGCCCGGGCGGCCGCCTGGGCGTAGGGCCCGCCGGAGCCGATCGCCATGATGCCCGCCTCGGGTTCGATCACGTCGCCGTTGCCGGAAATGACAAGGGATGCCTCCTTGTCCGCCACTGCCAGCAGGGCTTCCAGCCTGCGCAGCATACGATCGGTGCGCCAGTCCTTCGCCAGCTCCACGGCGGAGCGCATCAGGTTGCCCTGGTGCTTCTCCAGCTTGCCTTCGAACCGCTCAAAAAGTGTGAATGCGTCGGCCGTGCCGCCCGCGAATCCCGCCAGTACCCGATCCTTGAACAGCCGCCGCACCTTGCGGGCATTGCTCTTCATCACGGTAGCGTTCAACGAGACCTGCCCGTCCCCGCCGATCACCACCTGATCGTTGCGACGGACGGAGACAATGGTCGTGCCATGCGGATCGTATGCCATGTGAGGACTTCCTGGATCGGGATTGTTCGGATACTGCGCGCAATAGCTGCAATAGCTGTGCATGGGGGCACCGGCCTGCGGATTCAAGCGTGTTCGACAGGCGGAGGGCTGCGGGTTCCGCCGCCGGCGTCAAAGCGCGAAGCGCGAAGGGTTTTCGTCGGACCTATGCCGCACGGATGCGGCATCGGAGCCTACAGGGATGTATTTACGGCGTTCCGACGAAAACCCTTCGCGGTTCGCGCCAGGGCACTCCCGCCAGGCTGCCTCCCCCCACCAAAACGAGACATCTTATCCTTCGTCACTTGCGGCGGGGCTCGCGCATATCCACCCGCCAGATCCTCCCAAGCCCGTCACTGAGTCCATCACTGAACGCTACTTGACCAGCTTCAGATTCGGCTTGGCCGGTTTGTCGGACGCCTCCTCGTCCTTCCCTTCCGGGCCGGGAGAAGTGCCGTCCGGCTCCTTGAAAAAGATACCCTGGCCGTTCTCCCGCGCAAAGATCGCCAGCACGGACTCGATGGGAACGTCGATATCGTGGGGCCTTCCATTGAAGCGCGCGGCGAAGGACAGAACCTCGTTCCCCATCTGCAGCATCTCCACCGCCTGATCGGCGATGTTCAACACGATCTGGCCGTCCGTGACGTAGCTCTGCGGAACCCGCACGCCGTTGAACGTCGCATCGACCAGAATCTGGGGCGTGAAGCTGTTGTCGAGCGCCCAGTCGCGTATCGCCCTGATCAGGTAAGGCTTGGTGGATATCATGCCCGGTGCATTTGCTTTTCGACGTCGGTGAGGCTCGCGGCGAACGCGGGGCGCCTGAAAAGCCGCGTGGCATAGTCCGACACCGGCTTCGCCTGATGGGGCAGCTCGATGCCCATGGCCGGTAAACGCCACAGAAACGGCGCCACCACACAGTCGACGAGACTGAACTCGTCGCCCAGCATGTAAGGCTGCTCGGACAGCGCCGGCGACATGGAGATCAACCCGTCCCGCATCTCCTTGAGCTGGCCCGCCGTCAAGGCCCGTCCGGACTCGACCGAGTTGGCGTAGGCGCTGATCCATTCGCGCTCGAAGCGCATCATGATCAAGCGCGCCCTCGCGCGGTTAACGGGGTCGACGGGCATCAGGGGCGGATGCGGCAGGCGTTCTTCCAGATACTCATTGATGATCTGGGCGCCGTAAATGACCAGCTCCCGGTCGACCAGGGCGGGCGTTTCGTTGTACGGATTCAGCTCGGCAAGCTCGAGCGCCGCTTCCTTGTCGCTGATATCCACGATGTCGCACTCGACGGCCTTCTCGACCAGCACGAAACGGCAACTGTGACTGAATATGCAGTCAGGCGCCGAAAACAGCGCCATCACCGACCGGCGACCCGCTGACGTAGCCATGAACGTGATCTATCTCGGGTCGATGAGGCGCCGCGGTGGTCCTAATGCACGTCCCGCCAGTATTCCTTCTTCAAGAAGATGGTCAGGACGAACAACCCCACGAGAAACAACAACACGATCGCGCCGTACTTGTAGCGCACCAACTTGGCCGGCTCGCCGAGGTAAGCCAGGAAGTTGACGAGGTCCTGGATCGCCTGGTCGTACTCCTTGGGCTTCATCGTCCCGGGCTTTACCAGCTCGAACTCGGGGTACCCGTTCTTGTCGTGGCCCGCCAGGCGCTGGACGCCCTGGAGCTCGTACAGAACGTCCGGCATCGCCACGTTGTGGAACAGGGTATTGTTCCAGCCGGTCTTGCTGTTCGGGTCCACATAGAACCGCCGCAGATAGGAGTAGATCCAGTCCGGGTCGCGCTGCCGGGCGATGAGCGAAAGATCCGGCGGGGCGGTCCCGAACCACTTCTTGGCTTCGGCCTCCGGCATGGCCACCTTCATCAGGTCGCCGGGCTTGTCGGACGCGAACATAATCTCGTTCCTGAGATTCTGATCGCTGATGCCGAGGTCATGGCCCAGGCGGTTGTAGCGCATGAAGCCCGCACTGTGACAGGACAGGCAGTAATTGACGAACAACCTGGCTCCGCGCTGCAGGGAAGCTTTATCGTGAAGGTTGATGTACACCGAGTCGAGGGGCTCGGTCTCGTCCGCCGCCTGACAGAGGGCCGGCGCCGCAACCAGGATGAGTACCAGAATTAACTTCTTCATTTGAATTTTACCCTTTCCGGTTCGGGTTTCGTTTTGTCCCAGACCGTGTACAACGGCATCAGGATAAAGAACAGCCCATAGGCCATGGTGCAGGCCTGCGCCCATATGACGTTCTTGAACAGGAACAGGCTGAGATCGTTCGGCTTATGCATGCCGAGATAGCCTAGGGTGATGAAGCTGAGCGCAAACACGGTGAGTGCCGTCTTGTACATCCAGCCACGGTAGCGGATCGACTTCACCGGCGACCGGTCGAGCCAGGGCAGCAGGAAGAGGGCCAGCAGCGACGACCCCATCAATATCACGCCCCAGAACTTGGGCACGAACACGTAGGTACCGATGAGCAGCAGGATCCCGACCACCGCGGCCACTCCGCGGCCGGTAAAGCCCCTGCAACGTATGAACGCGACGATCACCGCCAGGACGATCAGCCCGCGCACGAATATCATCAGGTCCTCGGTCGTAGCGCGCAAGATGGAATAGAAGGGCGTGAAATACCACAGCGGCACGATATCGACGGGCGTCTGCAGCGGGTTGGCGGGGGTGAAGTTGTCCTTCTCGAGGAAGAACCCGAAGAAGTTCGGCGCGAAGAACACGATCGAGAGATAGATGATCAGGAAGCCCACCACCCCGACGAGGTCTTTCACGGTGTAGTACGGATGAAACGGGATGCCGTCCTTGGGAATGCCGTTGGCATCCTTGTTCTTCTTGATCTCGATGCCGTCGGGATTGTTGGAGCCCACCTTGTGCAGGGCCACGACGTGCAGGAACACGAGCCCCACCAGGATCAATGGCAGCGCGATGACGTGAAAGGCGAAGAACCGGTTCAGCGTCGCGTCCGAGACGACGAAGCTGCCGCGTATCCATTCCGCCAGTCCCTCGCCCACGTAGGGAATGGCGCCGAACAGGGAAATGATGACCTGCGCTCCCCAGAAGGACATGTTGCCCCAGGGCAGCAGATAACCCATGAAGGCTTCCGCCATCAAGGCGACGAAGAGCACACAGCCGAGCAGCCACACCAGCTCCCGCGGCCCCCGGTGCGAGCCGTAGAGCAGGCCTCGGAACATGTGCAGGTAAATCACCACGAAGAACATCGAGGCGCCCACCGAGTGCAGATACCGCATCAGCCAGCCCCATGGCACGTCGCGCATGATGTAGGCCACCGACGCGAAGGCCTTGTCGGCGTCAGGCTTGTAGTGCATGGTGAGAAAGATGCCGGTGAGGATCTGCATGACCAGCACCAGCAGCGCCAGCGAGCCGAAGTAGTACCAGAAGTTGAAATTCCTGGGGGCGTAGTACTCTGCCAGGTGCTCGTTCCACACCTTCGTGAGCGGAAAGCGCTCGTCCACCCATTCGATAAATTTGGACATCACGCCGCTCCTTTGGGGTTCTCGCCCACGACCACGGTCGTGTCGGTTTCGTATCTGTACGGTGGAATGACCAGGTTCAGCGGAGCCGGCACATTCTTGAACACCCGCCCGGACAGGTCATACTTGGAGCCGTGGCAGGGGCAGAAGAAGCCGCCCGGCCAGTCCGCGCCCATTCCGGAATCGGCGCCCACGGTGAATTTCTGGATTGGTACGCACCCGAGATGAGTGCACACGCCGATCACCACCAGGAACTCGGGCTTGATCGACCGGTACTTGTTGTGGGCATAGGACGGCTGCTGATCGGTGCTCGAGGTGGGGTCGAGCAGCAGGTCCGTATCCTTGTCCAGCTCGTCCAGCATCGCCTTGGTTCGGTTGACCACGAAGACCGGCTTGCCGTGCCACTGCTCGCGGATCATCTGGCCGGCCTCGACCTTGCTGATGTCGATCTGAACGGGCGCTCCCTCCGCCCGCGCCCGTGCACTGGGGGTCATGCTCATCACGAACGGGACCGCCGCCGCGATGCCCCCGACCGCGCCCACGCCAGTAGTGACCGCTGTTAGGAATCGGCGCCGATGCTTGTCTACATGATCTTCGGCCATGAGAACTCCTGACGAGTGTTCGTATTATGTTTCCGCCAATAGGGGACGATGTTGAGGCCGGGGACCATCTGACCGGTTGGGTTGTCGCTTCGAGTTCGGTTTCCCGGCGGTAGCGCGCGATTATAGCAAACGCGGTCGGATTTGGGTCGGCGGGGCTACCCCAGAAGTGTCCTGATGTTGTCCAAATGTGCCTGCCCAACCGAATCGGTGCGGGCTTCGGCGTCGTCCCACGCCAGCAATTCAGCGGGCAGCTCATCCAGGAAGCGGCTCGGGAGGCGCTCCACCACCTCGCCGCGGCGACGTCTCTTGCGCGCCCAGCTCAGGGCCAGCTCCCGCTGCGCCCGGGTGATGCCCACATACAACAGCCGCCGCTCCTCGGCGATGCCGTCCTCCATGCTGTTCTGGTGGGGGAGAAGCTCCTCTTCCACGCCGCATATGAATACGTAGGGGTACTCCAGGCCCTTGGCGGCGTGCAGCGTCATCAGGGTGACCGCGTCCCGGTCCTCTTCCTCGTCCCGGTCGAGCTGGCCCGCCAGGAGCACCTGTGCCAGGAGCTCCCCCAGACCGGCTCCCGACTCACTGCGCTGCAGGCGCCCGATCCACTCGATCAGCTCGTTGACGTTGTCCCGTCGCCGCTCGGCCTGCTCCGTCTTGTCGGACGTCTCGTACAACCAGGCGTCGTAATCGATCTCCGACAGCAGCCCCCGAGCCACCGCCAGCGGTGGCTCCTTCTGCGAGCGGACCCTCGTCTCCGCGATCCAGGACGCGAACTGCGCGAGGGGCGCGAGCTGCCGCGCGCTCAGAAGCTCCGCCGACTCCCTGGAGTCCACCGTGCGCAGCAGACTCAGCCCGGCCCGCCCGGCAGCCTCGCCCAGCTTCTCCAGCGCCGCCGGCCCGATTCCGCGCCGCGGGATGTTCACCGCGCGCAGGAAAGCGTTGTCGTCGTCCGGGTTCACCACCAGCCGCAGGTAGGCCAGCACGTCCTTGATCTCCCGGCGGTCGAAGAACGACAGGTCGCCGCTGACCTCGTAGGGTATGCGCATCTCCCGCAGCTTCGTCTCGAGCACTCGTGACTGGTAATTGGACCTGTAAAGCACCGCGTATTCCGCGAAGGCGCTGCGGTTCTGAAAGCGGTGGTGCAGCAGCGCACCGGCGATCCTTTCCGCTTCGCGCTCTTCGTTGTCCGCCGTCAGCACGCGTATCGGAGCGCCGGGGCCGAGCGCGCTCCAAAGGCGCTTTTCGAACGCTCTCTCGTTGTGTGCGATGAGACCGTTGGCGGCCTGGAGTATGCGGCCCGTAGACCGGTAATTCTGCTCCAGCTTGATCAGCGCCAGCTCCGGGAAGTCCTGCTGAAGGCGGGAAAGGTTCTCCGGCCGCGCCCCGCGCCAACCGTAGATGGACTGGTCGTCGTCTCCCACCACGGTGAGCCCGCCGCCTGCGCCTGCCAGCAGGCGGATCAACTCGTACTGGCAGTTGTTGGTGTCCTGGTATTCGTCCACGAGAATATGGCGCGTCTCGTCGCGCCACGCCTCGAGCAGCGCACCGTCGCCGGCGAGCATCCGCGCCGGCAGGTAGACCAGATCATCGAGGTCCACCGCGTTGCAGGCCCGGAGCTGGCGGTTGTATTGCTCGTAAACCCGCGCCGCGGCCTGAGCGATCGGATTGCCTGCGGCGGCGGCCCCCGCCTCGTCCGGGGCGACCCAGTCGTTCTTCCACCACGAGATCTGCTGGCGCACACGCTCGGCGAGACCGCGCTGCCCGGCAAGGCGGTCCCGCATCAGCTCACCGACCACCAGGGCGGAATCGGCGCCGTCCAGGATGGTGAAAGGGATCCTCAGACCCGCTGCTTCACCGTGCCGGTAAAGGAAGCGCATCCCGAAGCGGTGGAACGTCGATACGCTCACCGCTCGCGCGGCCTCATCGTCGAGCTCCCGGCTCAGGCGCTCGCGCATCTCCCGGGCGGCCTTGTTGGTGAACGTCATCGCCACGATGGTCGCCGGGTCGGCGCCACCACGCCGGATCAGGTGCACGATCTTGTGCGCGATCACCCGGGTCTTCCCGCTCCCCGCACCCGCGAGCACCAGGAGCGCCGTCCCCCGGTGCTCAACAGCCCGTCTTTGGGGAGGGTTCAGCAACGATCAGCAGGCCCAGCAGGATGTTGAAAAACGCCATCCTGGCCTTTTTCAACGCGCCGAGCACGGCGCATGTCCGCTACTCGGCTACGCCGAATCAAGCACTTACAGTGCTTGATTCGCGGCGGGACATCCCTGTCCCGC
>JBAUWJ010000256.1:0-4560 GCA_049583715.1 Arenicellales bacterium
GCCCTGGACCGGCCGCAGCGTTACGACGCCATCTACAGCCGCGACGTGTTCCTGCATATCCACGACAAGGCGAAGCTCTTCGAGGTACTGCTCAGGGCGCTGCGTCCCGGGGGACGGCTGCTGTTCACGGACTACTGCTGCGGCGAGAAGCCCTGGAGCGAGGAGTTCTCACGCTACGTCGAGGACCGCGCCTACAGCCTGCACACCCTGCCCGAGTACGATGATCTGTTGCGTGCGGCCGGCTTCGTTGACGTCGCGAGCCATGACCTGACGAGCCGGTTCCGCGAGATCCTCGAGGAGGAATTGACGCGGATTCGCACCGCCGGCATCGACAACGCGATACGGGCGAAGCTCGAGGCCGGCTGGCAGGCCAAGCTCCAGCGGGCGGGCGCCGGCCATCAGCGCTGGGGATTGCTCGAGGCGCGGCGCCCCGGGCATTGAGCCAGCCGGGCCTGTCCGTTTTGTCCACGGCACCGGGCACGGGGAGGATGTCAGGAGCCGGAATCGAGAGGGTGAGCAATGAACAAGAGTGAGGGCGGTCTCTGAGCATGCCCCCTCACCCCAACCCGGAGGGAGAGGGAGTGAAGTACCCCTCTCCCGCCAGCGGGACAACTCCTTCGGATGGAGGAGGTAGGGCGCAGCCTGGAGCGCGAGCCAAGAGGGTCAGGGCGAGGGCGGTCTTGAACGTCGCCCCCTCACCCCCCCCCTTGTCTGTAATCAGGGCTTGGCTCCGGCGGGGTGCATTGCGGTTCTTCGGAGGAATTCCCGGATGACTTCACCGGCGTTGATATCCATGTTCACCCGGCTGTTGGAGGTGGGGCAGCTCAACTCCCTCTCCCTCCGGGACGACTCCAGGGATGGAGGAGGTAGAACGACGTCGGAACCAGAGTCGAGAGAGCTGGGGTGAGGGGGCATCTTTTGGGGAAGCTCTGATTGATGGTTTACGTTGTCATTGCGAGCGCAGCGAAGCAATCCAGGATGCCTGCCACTCCACGCTTTCCGGATTGCTTCGTCGCGTCGCTCCTCGCAATGACAGCATTAATCAGAGCTTCCTTAGAACCACCCCCACCCTGTCCCTCTGGGCTCTGGCTCCGCCCTACTTCCCCCATCCCCGGAGTCGTCCCGCCAGAGGGAGAGGGGATCGGCCGGAGAAGGCCATGCCTGGGCGCCTTCATTCGCAGACGACGCGCAACGAGTGCACCCTCAGAAGTCCGTCGGAGCGCCGCCCTCGCGCTTGCGCCGTTCGACGAATGCCTTCAGCTCCTCGTGGATCGCCTCGTCCATGGACGGCGGCTCGAACTCGGCGAGGATCTTCTTCCACATGGCGTTGGCGCGGTGGGGCGTGTCGAGGGCACCGCGCTGCTCCCAGGTCTCGTAATTGTTCCAGTCGGAGAGGAAGGGACTGTAGAACGCGGTCTCATAGCGATCCTGGGTATGCTGTGCGCCGAAGAAGTGTCCTCTCGGTCCCACCGCTCGGATGGCTTCGACGGCGATGTCGTCGTCGGTGTCCGGGACCGGCTTCAGGTAGCTGATGATCTGCTGAAGGGTCTCGCAGTCCATCACGAACTTCTCGTAGGAGGCGCACAGGCCGCCCTCCAGCCAGCCGGCGGCGTGATAGACGAAGTTCACGCCCGCGGAGACCACCGCCCACAGGGAGAAGGCACTTTCCCAGGCGGCCTGGGCATCGGGACAGTTGGCGGCGCAGGCGTTGCTCGCCCGCAGGGGCAGGCCGTAGAAGCGCGCCATCTGGCCGGAGATCTGCGTGGCGCGCATGTACTCCGGTGTCCCGAAGGCGGGCGCGCCGCTGCGCATGTCGACGTTGGAAGTGAATGACCCGATTGCGCAGGGCACGCCGGGCTTCACGCACTGCAGCAGCACGATGGCCGCCAGCGCCTCGGCGATGGACTGCGTGACGGCGCCGATCATCGTTACCGGCGCCATGGCGCCCGCCAGGGTGAATGGCGTGACGATGGTCGGCTGTCCGCGTTTCGCCAGGCGCATGGCGCCGTCCAGCATGGGCCAGTCGTGCTTCAGCGGCGAGGACGAGTTGATGTTCGTGTACATACGAGGCGTGGCCTCGAACTCCTCGTGGCTGAGGCCGCCGGCGATGCGCACCATCTCCATGACGTCCTCGACCCGTTCGGTGCCGAGGGAATAGGCGTGCGCGACCTTGTCGGTCAGCGTCAGCTTGTCGTAAAGGCAATCGAGATGGCGCACCGAGGCGTGGATATCCACCGGCTCCACCGGGTAGCCGCCGGCGAAATGAATGCAGTTGAAGTATTGCGTCAGCTTGATCAGGTCGCGGTAGCTCTCGCGGTCGCCGACCCGCCTCCCGCGGTCGAGGTCCGAGCAGTTGGGAGGACTGGAGACGTTGCCGAAGACGATGTGCCGGCCGCCCACGGTGATCCGGTGCTCCGGATTGCGCGGTGTGATGGTGAATGTTCCCGGAACCAGCTTCACCTTCTCCATCACCAGGTCGCGATCCATGCGCACGTTCCTGCCGTCCTCCCCGCCGATCTCGCAGCCGGCCGCCCGCAGCACCTCGACCGCCTCATCGTTCAGGAACTCGATCCCGATCTCCTCCAGGATTCGCATGGCGCCGTCGTGCACCGCGTGCACCCGCTCTTCGCTCAAGGGCTCGGTCGGCACGTCGTTGTTCACGGGGATCTCCCAGGGAAGCTGGTGGATCACCGGCCCCGCCGCGCGCAGGTTGGCTTTATGCCCGCCGGCCCGCCTACTGCGCCTGCGCGCGCTGCTTTGCTCTTCAGTCACCATTCTCGCCTCTCGTTGCCCTGACATCACCGGTCTTGCGGCCCGGTCGTTCCCGGCCCCGGCCCGGTCACCGATTCCCGGCGCCCTGATTGCGCCATCAGCCGCTATATACACCTGCAACGGCTTCCTGGCGAGTCTACCGGATCGTCCGTCGCGCCGCTTCCGGGCCGTTTGACAGTCTGACACAGAATCACATCGCGCTTCCGGCTGATCCGCCTCTGGTAGTCCCAGTCACACCACTGAAGCAACTCTCCCCCGGAAGCGCCGAAGCCACCCCGAATCCCGACTTCAGACGAAATTGTTTCAGGCCCGGCATTGAATCCATGATTGCCTTTATACCCCAGAGGCGTATCGGCTACTCCTATTGTCCTCCTTAACCACACTGGGGCTACACGCACGGATCTTCGGAGCCGCCATGCCGCAGCAAGGCTCCATCCGGAGGTCGCGCCCGTGGGGCTCGAGAGGTGGACGCGTGCGGGACACATGAGTCTTCTCGCGCAGGACCGGATCATCGATATAGTGCAAGGAATGCTGATGTGACCTCCTCCTTCGCAGCGGTAAGTCACCTCGACTCGATTTCTACCACATCATTTCCTTGCCGATGGATGTTTCAAGCGTATAACGTCCAGTGTCAGCGGCCAAATGGTCACCCAACGGGCATTTGGTCCGACTGCATGCGCCTGTTATGTGGCGCTATCACCGATCCAATCTGGTTCAATTTCACTGTCATAGAAATTGAACTCTACGCGTATACCGTCCGGGTCACGAAGGTCGATCTGCACCATATTCATGAAATCGACGTATCGAGATCGAAAAGCTCTTATTCGCTCGCCGTTCGCCATGGCCCACTTGCCTTAATCCATTCACTGATCTCCGACCGATGCGACTCGTCATGCTCAGCCATCATCGCAGGGATGTCGCATAGCGAAACCGGACCGACTCCTTCCTGCTCTCCGCGACGAAGCCAGGCTTCGGAACTCAACGCTCTCAACGTAGAAACGTTCGTCTTTCGAAGTGCTCGGAATTCGGCAACTCCCTTCTGAATCGAACGGCTCTTGTAGTTCCCTGCTTTTGCTACTGAGGTGCCATCAAAATCAGGGAGGACAGGGTGCGTTTCCACCTGAAGGCGCCGGATTCGTTCGGCGAAGCCATCTCGTTCAAGGTCCACAAGATGCCAAACATGTTCGACAGGACTAAAACCCCCATCGGGTCCAGGTCGGATGAAATCACTTGGCTTCAGGTCACTGAAGACGTTCTCGAGATAATCCGACATCGCTTCAAGTTCCGCGAGGAAAGCCTGCTGATCTCGCAGACTTAGTTTCATATACTTCATCGAATGCCCTCCAGTCCACGTGCATAACGATTGCGATGAGCCACGCTTGAGGGCGACCAACTTGCGCGGAAGCGGAAGGCGGGAGCGGTCAAGCGTCGGGCTCGATCGCTTTGTTATGCGGCAGCTCTCTCGTAGAGATACTCGGGCGCCAAGTCTGCCCCGGTAGGCCAGACGATAGTCCTCAATTCTGGATCCAGTCGAAAGTCCCTAAACTTCGACACGTCCTTCAAGGGCTCGAAGACCTCTCCCCATAGCTCGTCCTTCAGATCGACAATACCTTCTCTTCCGTCCTCGAATGTGACTTTGATTCGGTATTCTGCAATATACTCAGCAGTCTTCAAGTTCGGTGTCATCACACTACTCCAATGGTTCAATCCTCTTCAGAGGTTTCCGCTCCTCGGCCAGCTTCCAGTCGCTAACCGGCCCGCGGAGGCAAACGCCGTGGCGGGTCCGGT
>JBAUWJ010000257.1:0-3563 GCA_049583715.1 Arenicellales bacterium
GCCGTGGGGCTCGGAGAGGCCGTTGCCGCTCCGGGAGCCGTCGCCGCGCCTCCGGCATTGAAGCCCGGTTGCTGCTGCAGGCGCTTCTGTTCCTGGTCGGCGATCGCCCGGTCCGTGTCCCCGGACCCGGACGAGGGCCGGGTGGTCACCGTGGTGGAAGGCGGCTCTTGCTCGGTCCCCGTCCCCGGGGAGACGGTGCCTTGATCCGCGGCGGGAGCCGGTACGCTGTTGGTTTCGGTGTCCAGGGTCCGGGTCTCGTAGTCGTAGTCGCTCGGCGGTGTGTCGGCCGCGTGGATCACGCCCTGGTCATCGGTCCACACGTAGTACTTGATCTGGTCCCCCCGGACCGGGGCGCCCGGTCCGTAGAGCAGAGCCGTGGCAAGAAGCAATAAGGTCGGCCAGCGCATGAGTTCATCCCGTCCCGATCGTCGGCCCACAATGGGCCGCCGACGGAGAATTGTAGATGCCCGCTGCGATTCTATCCACACCGACGACGGCCGGCCGGCGGCCCGCCACTGGAGGTCAGAACAGCAGGTATTTCCTGAGTACCATGGGTTCGTAGCCGAATATCGCGCTCAAGTGATGGAAGAATGCGTGCTGGGCATACTCCTGCCATTCCTTGTCGATCTCGTCGTTGACCTTGGCGTAGTGTTGCCGCATCTTGTCGATGTCGTTGCCGGGGGCCGGACCCTCGCGGGCGTGTATCTGAACGAGCGCCAGCCAGGTCTGCGAAGCGCCCATGATGAACATGGGCCAGGCTTTCTGGATGTCCTTCGGCCAGATCGGGTCGCTGGTGGCGGAAAGCTTCGACGGGTTCTTCGGATGGGTCGTGTACACCCGCTCCAGCAGGCCGTGGTCCAGGAGTGCCCGGGTGATCGGGTGTCCGGTCACGTCGGTCTCGATTTCACGTGCGGTTGCGTCGGAGCTGTAGAATATGAAGCTGAACTGGAAACCGGCCGGGTCCCGGGCGGCCCGGCGATGAAATCGCCACAAGGGCAGGGACCCCTGGTATCGATCGATGATCCCGGAGAAGATGCGGTCGGCCGCCAGCAGATCGAGTGACCACTCCGGCTCCTGGTTCCCGGGCCAGTGCCACTTGAACCGGATCTGATGCCACGAAAGGGCTTCGTCCTGCGCCGCGTGCGGGTTCGAAGGTCTCAGGTACACCTTGGGCGCCGTGCAGCCGCAGAGCAGCAATGCGATGAAGCAGGCACAGAGAATCGATTTGGAGCGCATGCAAGGAATACCACCGGCTGTACGGCGCGGCCCGCCGATCACCCGGATCGACGGCTCGATACCACTAGTGTAGCCTATGTGGATGATTGACATGGCCGTGGTTTCGATCGCCTCGGCGGCGTTGCTGTACTGCGCCCGACGGCCGTTGCTGCGTGCAGTTGCGGCTCCCCTTGTCACGAACGACGAGGAACGCTCGTGCGACGCGATCGTGCTTCTCAACGGCAACATCAGCACGCGGCCCTATCGGGCGGTTCAGCTCTACGAGAGCTGCCGGGTTCCCATTTTGATGGCCAGGGTGGCCGACACCGAGGAGGTGCGCCTCGGCCTGATTCCCAACATCAGCGAGACCACTGTTCGATTGCTGGTGCGGTTGGGGGTGGCTCGCCGTGACGTCGATTTTCGATCATCGGACCGTTGGGTAGCCGGGACCTGGGACGAGGCGGTGTTGCTGTGCGCCCGTATCCGTGCCCACGGGTATCGCAGTGTCGCCATCGTTACGGACGCTTTTCACAGCCGCCGTGCCCGCTGGACCTTCAGGAAGGTGATGAACGACGCGGATGTTGATTTTTTCTGCGTTACCACGGAATTCTCGCGCAGGCAGGCGGAATTCTGGTGGCGCTCCGAAAGCGGGCACATCCAGGTGCTCATGGAATACATAAAGTTTCTGCACTATCGATGGCACCTGCGCGAGAGGATGCGCCGAATACCGCCCCGTGAATCCGATCTCCCGCCGGCCGATGAAACACGGCGCCTGGTGGCCGGATATATCCCGCGGGACCCTGGATCCACCGACTGCAGGAACAGATGCTGAGCGCGGCAGACAATGACTATTTGACACAAGTCGGCCCCGGGACGCCCATGGGCCGGCTTCTCCGGGCTTACTGGATCCCTGTGCTCTACGTCCACGAGCTGCCGGAGCCGGACGGTCCGCCCATGCGCATACGCCTTCTCGGTGAAAGCCTCGTCGCGTTCAGGGACAGCGCGAGCCGCGCCGGCCTGCTGGATCACCGTTGTCCCCACAGGCAGGCTTCGCTGTTCTACGGCCGGAATGAAGAGGGCGGGCTGCGCTGCCTTTACCACGGCTGGAAATTCGACGTCGAAGGCCGCTGCATGGACATCCCCAACGAGCCGGGTTCCGAGCGCCTCCGGCAGAAGATCTGCGCCCGCGCTTATCCCTGCCGTGAAAGGAACGGCATTATCTGGACCTACATGGGAGCGGGCTCACCCCCGCCGCTCCCGGAGATGGGCTGGGCGAAGGTCCCCATCGAGCAGAAGACCACCTTGAAGTACCTGCGCGAGTGCAACTGGGTGCAGGCCATGGAGGGTGATTTCGATTCTTCGCACCTGGCCTTTCTGCACCTCGCCTTCGACCCGACTCTCCAGGAGACCCGGCATGAGCGCAAGTGGGGCACGGACTACTACCGCAACCGCACCCGGATGGCCGGGACCGCGAAGCTGGACGTGGTCGATACACCGGTGGGCGTGGTCTACGGGGCCAGGCGTGAAACGGAGGAAGAGAAGGAATACTGGCGCGTCACCCAGTTTCAGCTCCCTTTCTATACCAGCGTGCCGGCCTATTCGGGCCTCAATCGCTTGAAGATCTGGGTGCCCATGGACGATGAGCACACCATGGTGTGGGAAGCCAACTGGAACATGCACGAGACCCTGACGCTCGAGCAGCGCCGGGGCTGGAAGGACCGCGTGGGACCGAGCGGCTTCGAGCCCGAGACATCCGGCTGGTACGGGCGTGGCCGTTTCGCCGCGAACCGGGACAACGACTATCTGCAGGACCGGGAGCGGCAGCGGCGGGTGAATTTTACCGGCATGGAGAACGTGACGCCCGTGCAGGACGGGGCCATGCAGGAAAGCATGGGACCCATCGTGGACAGGAGCAGGGAGCACCTGATCGCTTCGGATGCAGCCATCATCCGCATGCGCAAATGTCTGATGAAAGCAGCCAGGGCGCTGGAGTCGGGCCAGGATCCGCCGCCGGGCGTCCTCGAGCCCGAGAGCTACTTCGCTCACGGAGATCAGATGCTGCTCGCGCCGGGGGTGGACTGGCGGACCGAGTACCGGGCTCGCATGGAGGCATACTACCGACGCTGGGCACAGGACGATGAGGAGGTTTTGTCGACACCTGGTCGGTCCGTCGTGGATTGAGCGGCGTCGCGGCGGATCCGTCAGTCACCGGGCTCGATGAAGAGAAGGACCTGTCCCGGTGCCTGGCGCACTTTTTCCGCTAGTGTACCCCGCCAGAAATGATGCAAATTGTTTCAGGCTGGGTTGACGGCTCTGATCCGCAAACGGGCGCCGCCGGGGTCTTTTTC
>JBAUWJ010000258.1:0-10257 GCA_049583715.1 Arenicellales bacterium
CCACCCTTCTTGTGGGTCGGAATTCATTCCGACAAACGGCATTGGGTTGTACTGCGCTGTCGAAGTCTGCCAGTGCCGGGCGAGAGTGCCCCGCATGAACCGGGGAAGGGTTCCGGCGGGACGCCGCGAGTACGTCCGTGTAGGCTCGCCTCCGGCGTCCCTGCCTCCAGACGCCCGCCCGAACCCTTCCCCGGTTCATGCCCTTCGCGCTGCTCCCTTCGCTCAAGAGCGGGAAAATCGGAGGACCGGGCCCTCTCATGAATCCGGATATCCCTGAATCGAATCTCGGCATGAGGCCATGAGTCCCTTCTCCCCTCGAGGGACGACTCCAGGATGGAGGAGGTAGGACGAAGTCGTGAACGCGAGTCGAGAAGGACGGGTAGGTTCGACTTTGCGTTTGCGCCCTTCCCGGCTCCATGCCGAGGCTGCATTCCATTGCCCTCACCCCAGCCCTCTCCCGCAAGCGGGAGAGGGAGTGTCCCTAACTCGACAGTCCCTTCTCGAACCCCGACAGGAAGCTCACCAGGTTGTCGCCGAGCTCCGGGCAGAGGTAGCCGCCTTCCTGGATGAGGACCGCGACGGCGCCGTTGGCCTTGCAGCGCTGGCCGACGAGCTCGGCGGTCTGCTCGAAGCCCGGTGTGGTGACCGCGAGGCCGCCGAAGGGGTCGCCTTGGAAAGCGTCGAGGCCGAGCGCCACCACCACCGCGCCGGGGGCGAACCAGTCGATGTGTTTCAAGCCTTTCTCCAGCGTGGACAGGAACACGTCGTCGCCGGAGCCGCGGGGAATCGGGAGGTTCAGGTTGTAGAACAGGCCGGCGCCGGCGCCGCGTTCATCGGCGTGGCCCCAGAAGAAGGGGTAGAAGCGGTCCGGGTCGGCGTGGATGGAGAGCGTGTAGACGTCCGGGCGATGGTAGAAGATGCCTTGAGTGCCGTTGCCGTGGTGCAGGTCCACGTCGACGATGGCGACGCGGTCGAAAGCCTTTCTCATCCTCTGGGCGGCTATCGCGGAGTTGTTGACGAAACAGAAGCCGCCGGCGAGGTCGGCGAAGGCATGGTGGCCGGGCGGCCGGCACAGGGCGTAAGCGGTATTCCCGGTCTGGAGCACGTGGTCGGCGGCGCCGACCGCGCTGTTGGCGCTCCAGTAGATCGAGTCCCAGGAATCCGCGGAGATCGGGCAGGCGGTGTCCGCCATGTGGTAGCCGGCGTGGGCCACGGCGGAGGAGGGGTAGCGGCCGTCGCGATGGGTGGGATGGATGTTGGGGACCACCTCGTCCGATGCGCCATCGATGTGACTCCAGCGCTCGTGGATGGTATTGAGAAACTCGAGGTAGGCGGGAGTGTGCACCGTCGCCATGGGAGCCAGGCCGTGATCGGCCGGCTCCTCGATGTCGTGGCCTGCCGCCCTTGCGGCCTCGAGCAGTGCGTCGGCACGCGCGGGCACCTCGGGATTGGGCTGCTGGGCGCCATTGACGAGGAAGCACTTTGGATCGTGCCGGGTCTGTAGGGGGGAATAGAATACCTTCATGGGATCTGGGACCTGGACAGGGGGTTGAGCCGAGCCGCGGCCCGGTTGATATGTCGGGTTGAAACCCGACCTGCCTGGAATGGAGCGCGCATGCCGGCCGACCTAAAAAGCGACCCGGTCGGCTCCCTTCAACTTCAGCAGCTCGCGGGCCCGGCCGGGGCTTGCCACGGTCAGCGACAGGCCTTCCACGAACTGACAGGCTCGGGTTACCTGGGATGCGTTGTCGGGCGCGAGCTCGCCGGCATTCAGAAACAGATTGTCCTCCAGGCCGACGCGCACGTTCCCGCCCAAGGACAGCGAAGCCATCGTCAGCGGGAGCTGGTTGCGGCCCGCGCCGAGGGTGGAGAACCGGTAGGCGTCGCCGAACAGTTTGTCGGCGGTGTGCTTCATGAAAGACAGATTTTCGGTGTCGGCGCCGATCCCGCCCAGGATGCCCAGCACGAACTGAATGAACAGCGGCGGCTCGACCAGGCCGCGTTCGAGGAAGTGCGCCAGGTTGTACAGGTGCCCGACGTCATAGCACTCGAACTCGAATCGCGCCCCTCGCTCGGCGCCGAGCCTCTCGAGCGCCGTCTCGATGTCCTTGAAGGTGTTCTTGAACACGAAGTCGCGGCTCGCCTCCAGGAACTCCGGCTCCCAGTCGTGCAGCCAGTCGCGCGGCCGGTTCAACATCGGGAAAAGACCGAAGTTGATGCTGCCCATGTTCAGCGAGCACATCTCGGGCTCCGCGCGTACCGAGGCCGCCATGCGCTGCTCCAGGCTCATGCCCATGCCGCCGCCGGTGGTGATGTTGACGACTGCGTCGCACTCGGCCTTGATGCGGGGCAGGAATTGCATGAACACGTCCGGGTCGGGCGTCGGGTGCCCGGTCTCCGGGTCGCGGGCGTGCAGGTGCAGGATCGCCGCGCCGGCGCGCGCCGCGGCGATCGCCTGCTCGGCGATCTGCTCCGGCGTCACCGGCAGGCCGGGGCTCATGCTCGGGGTATGCACCGAGCCGGTTACGGCGCAGGTGATGATGACTTCACGCGGCATGGGCGTCCTCGTCGGGCAGGGAGACCTCGGCCGCGAAGGCTCGCAGGCTGTCCTCGAGCAAGGCCATGATCTCGTTGATCTGCGCTTCGGTCACGATCATCGGTGGACACACCATGAAGTGGTCGCCGAGACTGCCGCCCCGGGTGCGGCGGGAATAGATGATCAGTCCGCGCTCGTAGGCGAGCTCCACCAGGCGGCTATGAGCGTTCAGCGCCGGGTCCAGCGGCTCTCGTGTCTTGCGGTCCATCAGCTCGAAAGCCAGGAGCAGTCCCTTGCCGCGCACGTCGCCGATGAAGGGGAAGCGGTTCATCAGTCCTTCCAGTCGCCGCTTGAGGATCTCCCCCATGGCTTCGGCGTTCGTCATCAGATCCTGCTCGAGAATCTCGCGCAGCACGGCGCGGCCCGCCGATGCGGCGAGTGGGTTTCCCGCATAGGTGTAGCCGTGCGGGAAGCCGCCCGCCTCCAGCACCGGTTCCACGATGGCTCGGTCGGCCACCATGGCGCCTAGCGGCGCATAGCCGGCCGCGAATCCCTTTGATAAGGCCATGATGTCGGCCTTCAGTTTCCAATGCTCCGCCGCGGTGAACCTGCCCGTGCGGCCGGCGCCGGTCATGACCTCGTCCAGGATGAGCAGAATCCCGAACTCACGGCAGATCTCCTGGATTCGGAGATAGTAGCTGTCCGGCGCCACCAGGGCGCCGGTGGAGGCGCCGCCGATGGGCTCCATGATGAAGGCCACCACGGTTTCGGGGCCCTGGCGCAGAATCTCCTCGCGGAGCATGTTGGCATAGCGTACGCCGCGCTCGTCCGGCGTCAGGTCGTCACCGTCCAGATAACAGGTAGGCGCCGGAACCTTCGGCATGTCGACGAACATCGGTGCGTAGGGTGCCTTGAAGAGCGTCTGGCCGGTGACGCCCAGGGCACCCAGGGTACTGCCATGGTAGGACGGAAAGCGCGAGATGATCTTGTAGCGCTGAGCTTGTCCCGTCGCGACGGCCCAGCTTCGGGCCAGTTTGAGGCAGGACTCGACAGCCTCGGAGCCGCCGGAAACGAAGAACACGCGGTCGAGCCCCTCGGGCATCAGGGCGGAGACTTCACGTGCCAGCTCTTCCGCGGGCTCGTTCTCGAAGTGCAAGCGGTAACCGAAGGTAGCCTTCTTCATCTGGCGGTACATGGCCTCCAGAACCCGCGGATTGCAGTGACCGATATTGGCGACCATGGCGCCGCTGGAGCCGTCGATGTAGCGCTTGCCGGTAATGTCCCAGATATAGATGCCTTCCGCCCGGTCGAGGAGCGGCCGGCGCTGGCGGGTCTGGTAGAACAGATGCGAGGCGGTTCGATTCATGGAACGGTTCTTGCCGGTACAGGACCCTTGATTGTATGTCAGGATTCGGGTGCGAGAAGCACGCAATCGCGGGCCCGGATGCGGATATGGACGTTGGTGCCTGTCTTCACCGGCTCCTGGTCGATGGGATTGAAGGCCTGCAGCGAGTGCCCGCCCGCGGTGACGAAATAGCGGGCGGCCTGCCCCTGGTAATCCACGGCGTCTACGTGGCCATCGAGATGGGTGGCGCCTTCCTCGGGCTGCTCGGACTCGCTCAACACGAGCTTTTCCGCGCGGACCACCAGCGCGACGGGGTCACCGTCGCGGAAGCTCTTCAGCTTGCCCGGATCGACCTGGACGGAGCCCAGGTCTTCGACGTCCACAGACGGCTTCCCGGAATCGGTGTTGAGGCGTCCGGACAGGATATTCGAATTCCCGAGGAACCGCGAAACGAAAAGGGAGGCGGGGTTGACGTATACCTCCTGTGGCGTGCCCACCTGCTCGACGCGGCCGTCGCTCATCACCACGATGCGGTCCGACATGGCCAGGGCTTCGGCCTGGTCGTGGGTGACGAATATGGTGGTGACGCCGAGCTGGTCCTGGATGCGCTTGAGCTCCACCCGCATATCCTCGCGCAGGTTGGCATCGAGGGCGGACAGGGGCTCGTCCAGGAGCAGCACCTCGGGTCGTATGACGATCGCCCGGGCCAGGGCGATGCGTTGCTGTTGGCCGCCCGAAAGCTGTGAGGGATGGCGATCGGCGGTCTGGGGAAGCTGGACCAGATTGAGCGCGTCGGCGACGCGTTTGCGCAGCTCATCCTTCGATACGTTGCGATATTTCAGGCCGAAGGCGACATTGTCGAATATGGTCTTGTGCGGGAACAGGGCGTAATTCTGGAAAACCAGGCCGAGGTTGCGCTTGTGAATAGGCAGGTCGTTGACGCGCTTGCCGTGTATGAGGATGTCCCCGTCGCTCGGGTCCAGTAGTCCGGCGATCATCCGCAGCGTCGTGGTCTTGCCGCAGCCGCTCGGGCCCAGGAAAGTGACGAACTCCCCCTCGTTGATCTCAAGGTTCATCTGGTGCACGGCGGTGAATCCGCCGAAGCGCTTGACGATGGCGTCAAGCCTGACCGCCGCTGTGTTCGCCACGATGCGATACCTCTGGTCCGGGCCAGTGTCGGGAAGGCCGTGCCGGGCGGCACCTCCCTCGGGATTTTACGAAATGAGGGGCGGGAGAGTACGGTGCGCCGCAAGGCGGCGCACCGCCGTCACCCCGCCGGGGCTTCTTCAGTATCCCTTCTCCACGCGACCGAACTTCTTCGACCATTCGGCCTCGTGGCTGTTCCAGTACGTCGGGTTGAAGAAGTTCAGGCCTTTCAGGGTCCCGGTGGGATCGAAAGCCGGCAGCTCCTTCACTTTTTCGCTCAACTTCACCTTTGTGGGATCCAGCGCCGGTGGGTAGTTCTGTCCTTCCGCCACCGCGATGGCCACCGAGGGCTCCAGCATGAAGTTGAGCAGCTCCTCGCACTGCGGCATCGGGCTGCCCTTGATGACGAACAGGCATTCCTGCCAGCCGAGGCCTCCCGGCGGGTCGTAGTAGCCGATGTCGTGGCCCTGCTCCTGCAGCGCCTTGATACGGCCCGACCAGCCTTCGGTGACCCAGATGTCGCCCGCGGCCAGCAGGCTCATGAGCTCGGCGCCGGAGTTCCAGTACTTCAGGGCGAGGTCGCGATGCTTGCGAATGGCCTTCCACACGGCATCCATGTCCTTGATGTCGTTGGGATCCTGGTCGGTCTGCAGGGCGGCGTACCAGATCCGGGTCTTCCATTCTCCCCAGCCGCCAATCTTGCCCTTGTACTGGTCGTCGATCAGGATCTTGGCGCCCTTCTGCTTGATCTCGTCGTCCGAGATATGCGCCCGGTTGTAGGCAAGGCCGGTGGTGCCGTAGTCGTAGGGCGCGGCCGACAGCTTGCCGTCCGTGATCTTTCTGAAGACGTCCTGCAGGGCGACGATGACGTTCTGCAGGTTGGGGATCTTGCTTTCGTCCAGCACCGTGTTCAAGCCGAGCTTGGTGTAGCGCACGTAGTCGAACACACCGGACAGGTGGGCGATGTTGAACTCTCCCGGTTGACTCGCCTTGACGCGCGCCAGGTATTCATCGGCGCCGCCGAATGTGCCGTCCACGACCTTGATGCCGGTCTTCTTGGTGTAAGGCTCGAAGGCATACTTGCGAAAAGCCGCGGAGACCACGCCTCCCCAGCCGTCGAAGCGGACCTGCTTGACGTCGTCCGCAAGCGCGCGGGTGATGGGTCTCAACGGTCCGCCGAAGACGCCGGCCGCGAGACCGGCGACGCTGAGCAGTCCAAGAAAGGTGCGGCGGTCGATATCGCCGTTTCGGTATCTTTCGAGCAGTCGTTGGTAGCGTCTCGTATTGTTCATTGGGGTGGTCATTGGGGGTTTCCTCCTCTCGAGGGCTTGTCGGTTTGAATGGCGGGTCATTTGGTCTGGGCGCCTCCGAAGCGCCGGGCGATGGCGGCGCCCAGCAGCGGCAGCGTGACGGTGACGACGATCATCACCGTCCCGAGCGCGTTGATTTGCGGGCTGATGGAGTTGCGCAGCATCGCGAATATCTGTGTCGGCACGGTCTCCACACCGCCCGGCTTCCAGAAGAGCGTCCCGGTGACGTCGTCGAAGGAAATCGTGAACGCGAACAGGAATCCGGCGAGCACTGCCGGCAGCAGAAGCGGCAGTGTGATCTCCAAGAATGCCTGAAGCGAATTCGCTCCGAGGCTCTGTGCAGCCTCCTCGTATTCCCGCCGGATGCCCACGAGGCGCGCCTGGACCACGAGGATGACGAAGGGCAGGGTGAAAATCACGTGCCCGAGCAGCAGCAGGAAGAAGCTCTTGTGCATGTGCAGCCACTGCAGGAACAGCAGCAGCGCCACGGCCAGCACTACTTCCGGAACCAGGATCGGGGCGATCAGCACCGTGGTGAGGATCTGCTTGCCGGGGAAGTCGTAGCGGACCAGCGCGAGGCTGGCCATCACACCCATGGTAGAGGACAGGAGCGCCGTGAGCGTGCCGAGCACCATGGAAATGTGAAAAGCGCGGACGATGGCGTCGTTGTGCCACAGGGCGACGAACCAGCGGAAGCTGAAGCCGTGCATGGGAAAGGCGCCGAACTCGCTTGAATTGAAGGACAGCAGCATGACCACGACGATGGGCGTGAACATGAACAGATAGATGAGGATCGTGAAGCCGCGGAGCAGGTTCCAGCTTGTCGATCCCATGCGCCGCTCCTACCTGAAGCTCTTCGCGAGCTGGCCGATGCCGACGAAGCGGTTGTAGACGGTCACGATCAGGCCGAGCACGACGAGCAGCACCAGAGATATGGCGGAACCGAGCGGCCAGTTGAGCTGGGTGATGATGGCGTCGAAGACAAGGTTGGCGAACATGGCGTTCTCGGGGCCGCCGAGTATCAGCGGCGTGATGTAGGTGCCCGCGGCGAGAACGAAGCACAGCAGGCCCCCCGCGGCGAGGCCGGGCAGAGACAGGGGAAGGGTCACCTCGCGAAATGCCTGCCATCCCGTGGCGCCGAGGGAGCGGGCGGCGTCCGTGAGGTTCTCGTCGATGCCGTCGACGCTCACGTACACGTTCAGGATCATGAAGGGCAGCAGGAAGTGCACCAGCCCGAGGATCACCGAAGGCTCGTTGTAGAGCATCTCCAGCGGCCTATCGATGATATCCGTTGCCTGCAGAAACACGTTCAGGGCGCCGCTCACCCCGAGGATGTTGATCCAGGACATGGTGCGGATGATGTAGCTGATCCAGAACGGCAGCATCAGCAGGAGCAGCAGCAGCGCCTTGTGGCGGGTGCGCGACCGTGCGATGAAATAGGCCGGAATATAGCCCAGCACGGCGCAGATCAAGGTGGTGATGGCCGCGATGCGCAGCGTGGTGAGAAGAATGTCGCGATAGAAGGGATCGCTGAGGACTTCCTTCCAGTTGTCGAGGAAGAAGCCCACCTGGTCGGCGCCGGTGGCGGTGCGCAGCCAGAAGGAATAGACGACGATAAAGATCACCGGCACGACCAGGAGCAGGCCCACCGAGGTCAGCGCCGGCGACAACAGCAGCCAGGGTCGAATCGATTCCCGCTCGGCTTGCGTCGTCATGGCTTCATTCGGTGACCTGCGTTGTAGTTGGGCGGCGAAAGCAACGCTCATGCTTACACTAACGCATTCGGGAGCATTTTCAAAATAGATGATTCATATTTACTATATAGATAGTTTCTATGTATCATCGAGGTCCCGCGGGCGTACGGAATGGCGCCGGTTTCGGTGCCGTGAAGCAATCAAGGCGTGGAAGGAATCGGAGGCGTTACGGAACGACGACGGCCGCCGTTGTCCTAATTGTTAGGACGGTTGCCTGCCGCCAACCGCCGCACGGACGAAACGCCCGCGAACGCGCCGCGACGGCTCGAACCTCGTCATTACAGATACCCATGTCCGAAACCGCGTTACATCACCGGCTGCGCGCCCTGGGCTTCCTGAGCGCCGACGACTTCGAGGCCCTGGACGAGCTCCTGAAGCACCGTGAGGAGGCCGTGCCCGGGGACCTCATCGTGATGGAGGACCAGCACATGAGCCGCACCTGGGTGCTGCTGGAGGGCTGGGCGTTCCGTTACAAGAGCTTCGCCGACGGCCGCCGGCAGGTGCTCAACTACATGCTGCCCGGGGACATCATCGGTCTGTACTCGGTGATTCTGCGGCGCTCCGACTATGGCGTCGAAGCGATCACGCCGATGTCCGTGGCCGTGTTCCCCTGCAGAGAGCTGATCGATGCGCTCGCCCACACACCGCACCTGCTCCTGGCTTTGAGCTGGATTGCGGGGCAGGGCGAGCGCATGCTGGACGAGCAGATCGCCCGGGTGGGGCGCCGCAGTGCAACGGAACGTATGGCACACCTGTTCGTGGAGCTGCACGTGCGGCTGCGCAAGCTCGGGCTCGACAAGGAAAACGCGAGAACTCTGCCTCTCACCCAGGCCCTTCTGTCCGACACGCTGGGAATGAGTCACGTCCATGCGAACCGTTGCTTCGGGGCGCTGGGCAAGGAAGGGCTGGTGGAACTGCGCGACGGCCGCCTGGTCCTGCTCGACACCGCGGGCCTCGCGAAACGGGCGGGCTTCGACGCCAGCTACCTGGAAGAAACCCGGGTCCCGTCAGATATCCGGCGGGCTCTTCAGGTTACCTGAAGCCGCTCCGACGAGGCCGGCCCGGCGCCACGCTCCATTATCAAATGTGAAAGCGCGCGGGCGGTCGGACCGGCATGCTGCCGCGCGCCGGTCCCGAGAATACACGCTTCGAGCCGGAGGCGACGCGTGACCAGAAGACTCGCCTACCAGGACAAACTACGCAACCAGTTGAAGGAATGGCAGGATAGAATGGACCGCCTGAAGCGACACATGAAGCAGGCCGGCGCCGAGGGCCGCCGGGAGCTGGAGTATCAGATCGAGGACCTCAAGGCCAAGCAGGATGCGGCGCTCCGCAAGCTGGAAGAGCTGGAAAGGACCGGCACAAGCGCGCGGGAGGTCTCCAGGGCCAGGATAGAGTCTACACGGAGAACGCTGCAGAACGTGGTTCGAAAAATCGTATCCGGGATGAGATAAAGTAGCGGCGGCCGCGCAGGTCGGCGTTTCCGAAACCGTCAACGGAGCACAAGGTGATGAGACATATCCAGAAGGCTGTTCTCGCTTCCGTCTTCATGTTCCTGGCCGCGGGCCCCTGCCTGGGCGCCGGCACTGAAACCGGCAGTGAAACCGGCACCGAAACCGCTGCGGATACCCACATGACCACCGAGACCGGCGCCGGCAAGCAGGAGTCGCTGGAAAAGCAATGGAGCCGGACGGTCGAGTCTTTGAGGTCCTACTCTGCGAAGCAGCGGGACAAGGCCCTGGAGGCGGGCAAGAAGACGCTGGACGCCATGGATGAGCGCATCGACAAGCTCGAGGCCTGGACCAGCGAGCACTGGAGCACCATGAGCACCGAGGCGCGCAAGAAGAGCGTGGAAACCCTGGACGAGATGCGTCGCCAGCGCAATAAGGTTGCCGAATGGTACGGCGGCATGAAGCACAGCTCGGCCGAAGCCTGGGACGGCGTCAAGCAGGGATTCATTAACTCCTACGACAAGCTCCAGAGCATTTACAGCAACGCCACCAGGTCGTCCGGGTCGCAAGGCAAGAAAGACTCGTCGGACTAGCAGGCTGTTGAAAAACAGCCTGCTAGTGCGGGACAGGGATGTCCCGCCGCGAATCAAGCACTGTAAGTGCTTGATTCGGCGTAGCCGAGTAGCGGACATGCGCCGTGCTCGGCGCGTTGAAA
>JBAUWJ010000259.1:0-4975 GCA_049583715.1 Arenicellales bacterium
CGCTCACGAAAGCGCCGCGCGAACCCGTTCGGGCGTCATGGGCAACCGGAACAGGCGCGCCCCGGTGGCGTCGAATACCGCGTTGGCCAGCACGGCGCCGGTGGGAGTGATGGCGGGCTCGCCCCCGCCCTGGGACGCGAGCGCGTCGTTCTTCACGAGCACGGTCTCGATCCGAGGAACCCATGAGAAGCGAGGGATCTTGTACGTGTCGAAGTTGCGGTCCAGAATCTCACCGCCGCGGAAACGGAGCTCCTCCGCCAGGGAGTAGCCGAGGCCCATGGTGATTGCGCCTTCCATCTGCATCTGCGCACCCTCGGGATTGACGACGACCCCCATGTCCTGGGCGGAGACGATCCTCAGCACCCGTATTTCCCCAGTGCCCTTGTCCACATTCACCTGCGCGATGCTCGCGACACAGGTCCCGGCGTCGACGCCGCAGGCCACCCCGACGCCTCGTCCGCTGTGGCCGGCCGCCGGCTTCCAGCCGAAAGCGTCCGCCGCCGCTTGGAGGACGCTTCGCATTCTCTTGTCGCTCAGGTGGCGCAGGCGGAACTCGACCGGATCCACCTTCGCCGCCGACGCCATGATGTCGATCTGGGACTCCCGCGCGAAAACGTTCATGTTCGCCCCCGGCGCGCGCCACGGCCCGACGTCGAAGGGGTGGATGCTGGTCTTCACGTCTTCGGCGCCGTAGACGAATCCGCCGAAGGCCCGGACGCGGGCGTTGGGAATATCGTAGAACAGGTCCGTGCCGCGATCCCCCGCCGCATAAACGGAGTAGTCCCAGTACGAGATCCGGCCCTGCTCATCGATGCCCGAGACGATCTTCACCACGCATGCCGGATCGTAAGTGTCGTAGAAGAACTCCTCGGCGCGGGTCCACGCCACCTGCACCGGCCGACCCGTGATCCGTGACAGGCGCGCCGCCTCGACAGCCTGCCGGCCCGCGCTCTTGCCGCCGAAGCCGCCGCCGACGAAAGGCGTGATCACGCGCACCTTCCTGGCATCCAGGTTCAGGACGTCGGCAATGCGGTCCCGTGTCGGAAACGGCGTCTGGGTCGAGGCCCACACGGTCGCCTTGCCGCCCTTGACGTCGGCGAGGGCCGTATGCGGCTCGATCGGGGCGTGCGCCACATAGCCCTTGTGGTACGTGGTGTCGAAAACGCGGGTCGCATTCGCGCGCGCCCCCGTGGGATCGCCGTGGTGCAGGCTATCCTTGGGCGAGGACGCCGCCTGCACGAGATGAGAGAAAACGTTCTCGCCGTCCAGACTCGCCTCGGGCGTCCTCCAACTTGCATCGATGTGTCCGAGAGCGTTTTCGGCCGCCTCGGGATCGGCGTGCAGCACGGCGACGAGGTCCTCCTGCTGCACAACGGTCACTCCCGGCAGCCGGCGCGCGGCCGATACGTCGGCGTGGGAGAGCGTCGCCCCGTGGGCAGGGGGACGTAGAATCCGTGCGTGAAGCATTCCGGGCAAACGGATGTCGCCGGTGTACTTGGCGGCGCCGGTCACCTTCTCGCGGCCATCGAGACGCTTCGGTGAGCGGCCCATTACCCGGAACTCCGGGACGCCGCGCAGGACAGCCTTCTCGTCCACCGCGCGCACGATCCGCTTTCCCTTCGCGAGCTCGCCGTAACCGACCCGGTTTGACGGCTGGTCCGTGACGAAGACCTCCCCGCGCTCGACCGAGAGCCGGTCCTTCGGCACACCGAGCCGCTGCGCGGCCAGTTCCATCAATACGGCACGGGCCTTGGCCGCGGCCGTGCGCAGCGCGGGGCCGAACATGCGCGTGGTCAGGGAGCCGAAGGTACCCATGTCCCACGGACACCGATCGGTGTCACCCAGGACCATATCGATCTGATCGAGGGCGATGCCGAGCTCCTCCGCCGCCATCTGGGCCTGGGAGGTCATGACGCCCTGTCCCATCTCGATCTTCCCGGAGAAGACCGTGATGCGCCCGTTCTCGTGGATCAGAAGATAGGCGTTGAAGTCCTCCGGGTAGATGCGCCGCCAGTCCCACTGCGCCAGCAGGGCCTCCGGCCCGAGACCGAAGAAGACCACGATGCCGCCCCCAACGAGCTTGAAGAAGCTGCGGCGGCTGATACCGCGCGCGGTGCTCACGACGCGCCCTCCTTCCCCGCGACGGCCTCGATCGCGGCAATGATTCGCTGATGCGCGCCGCAGCGACAGAGCATGCGCTCCATGCCGCCGACGATGTCTTCACGAGAAGGATGCGGGTTCTGCTTCAGCAGCGCCCAGGCCTGCATCAACATGCCCGGAGTGCAGTATCCGCATTGAAAAGCGCCGTGGTCGATGAAGGCCTGCTGCAGCGGGTGGAGCCGGTCCCCGTCCGCGAGGCCTTCGACCGTCAGCACGTCCTTGTCCTTGACTCTCCCGACGGTGGAGATGCAGGAGCGCACTGTCCTGCCGTCGACGATCACGGTGCAGGCCCCGCATAACGATTCGCCGCAACCATACTTCGGGCCGGTAAGCCCCAAGTCCCCGCGCAACACCCATAGCAGGGTGCGTTCGTCGTCCGTCTCCAGGGTGACGGGCCGGCCGTTCAGCCGGAAGCTGATCGATGTCTTCATACGGGCTCCGCTGCCAGGCACGCGGCAATCGTTGACACTGCCGTCCGACGGGCCGCCACGAACCCGTCGCATTCGTCACTGTGCGCCGGGGCGCGGGAGGAGTGTTTGACTCAGGTCAACAAGGGGGCCCCATGGCTGTCCGCCTGTCGGCGGCGGCCACCAGTGTGCCTCGCCTCGGAGGGCCTCGGTTGGCCATGGATCGGGATTCGTTCAGACAGGGGGCTTTGTTTTGGGATGGAAGTCGGAATGAATTCCGACCCACAAGGGGCATGGTCGTGCATGCGGGTCGGACGCTCCCTGCTCCCGGCGCTTTCGGTATGCGGAGATGGATGTTGGAATAAGCCCCAGCCCATAAGGGGCACACGACCCTGTGGGTCGGAATTCATTCCGACACGGGGCTTTGTCCTGGGATGGATGTCGGAATGAATTCCGACCCACAAGGGGGGCATGGCCATGTGAATCCGTCGGATCTCGTTCCCGACGATCTTCGACACTCCCTGTCAACCCGGGATGAATCCCGACCCGCCGGCAACAGGGCTCAGATATCAACCGCCGATCGAGAAGAAGAAACAGCTTCCGCCCCGGGGGTCGCAGTAGCGGAACATCAGGTGACCATGGTCCCTGTAGTACCCGCCATGGAGGTAAAGCTTTGGATAGTGCCTTCTGTAGGCCTCCCAGTCTCTCCAGGACCGCCAGTGGCCGCGGTAGCCATACGGATGTCCGCGATAGACGAAACGGTCGTAGTGGCGGTGGGTATCGTAGGGATGATGGTGGTAACCGCGATAGTGGCTGAAATTCGGGGCCGCCACGGCCGGCGCGGCCGTCAGCACTGAGAACAGGACACACAAAGCGGCGACGAGCGATCTCTTCATCTTACCTCTCCGCAAAAACCCAAGGTACGGCGCGAACGCGTAAACGCCGGTCCGACGCCGGCGACAATGAGGAAACGACGTGGCGGCCGCCGGGGTGACGGCCGCGAAGACTACTGGGTCTGCTGCTCGATCGCCTTGCGCTGGCGGTTGGCGTCCTTTTGCATGGTCTGACCCACCTGCTTCGCCTTCTCGAGGGTGTCCGTCTGGGCCTTCCACACCGTGTCTCCGTTCTTTTCCTGGCCACCGCCGGAGCAGGCTCCGACCAGGGCCACGGAAACAGCGAGTACCACGAGTTGCAGGTGCTTCATGACGCGCTCAGCTCCTCCCCGGTTCTCACATCCTGCGACGGAAGGAGCCGGCGAGGAGCTCGGCATCGAAGCCTTCCGGGGCGGCGCCGTTGCGGGCGTAGCGGTACACGGCGGCCTGGTAGATCGCCTGCAGCGTGGACTGAACCAGCGTCGCGACGATCAGGTACGCGGCACAGATGACGAGCGCCGCGTCCGTGGCAGGCTGGCTGCCCGACATGGTCGCCAGGATAACCAGGCCCACGGGCACGATGCCGAGGACCATGAAGATCAGCCCGAAGCTGACATTGCCGATGATCTGCTCTCCCCAGCTTCGCTTGAGCATTGCAACCGAATCCGAGTAGGCGTCGAAGGGCCCCTTGCCCTCGTTCACCAGCACCGGCACGACGAGGAACGAGGTCACCGTCCAGGTCATACCCAGCACGGCCACGACGATCTGACCGATAACGCCCACCCGCTCCTCGATCGCGCGCAGAATGAGGCCCACCGTGCTGGTAACGAGTGCCCAGCCGAATATCTGCGGCAGGCGCTTCCAGGCCGCCGCCAGTCCGAAACCGATCGTGGGATCACTGCCGCTCATTCGCTGCAGCGCACAGGCCACGATCGCGGCGTTGAAGAATATCATCACGAAGTACACCGCAAGGTAAACCAGAAACATCCCGGCGTAGACGATAACGCCGCTGTGATCGCCACGCTCCAGGTGTTGCCTGACGCCGCCGTTCAGCAGCGGCGACGCGAATGATATCAGCACCAGGACCATCGCCAGCGTCGACAGCACCGGGAACACCAGCAACTCCTTGTCCTGTTTGAGGACCGCCCAGGACGCGCCCATCATCCGCCAGGTTCTCGAAAATCTACCCATGGTCACCATTTCCTCACGATTTGTGTCGAGTATAACGCACGGTGCAATGTGGGTCGGGATTCATCCCGACAATTTTCGTCAAGTCGGAATGAAAGTCCGACCCACAAGTGAGCGAGGCACCCTGCTCCTCATCGGCCTGCGGGATGCAACACCTTCCAGACGACATCCTGCTATCGAACCCTTTACCGCCGGTACCCTCAACCACCGAACGGGCCCCGCAGGCGCGCCGATATCCAGCTCCGAATCGAATCCGTTCGCTCGGCGACCGCAAAGGAGCCAAGGCGGTCAGAGCGCAGCCCCGCCGCCCAGTCAGCGGCGTCATAGCCGGCGTAGGCGGTCGAAACG
>JBAUWJ010000260.1:0-8980 GCA_049583715.1 Arenicellales bacterium
CGCGCCGAGGACGCCCTGGAAGAAGTCGTCGGGGACTGGGGCGACGAGCTGACCCTGGGCCAGATCTCGGCGGGGGCGGCGCTGGGATACGTCGATTTCAGGCTGCCGGACA
Organism: Arenicellales bacterium; assembly: GCA_049583715.1. Lineage (GTDB taxonomy): Bacteria > Pseudomonadota > Gammaproteobacteria > Arenicellales > JAANXG01 > JAANXG01. Next base: position 113 of record JBAUWJ010000260.1, read on the forward strand.
TGGACTGGCGGAGCAGCCACCCCCGCCTGGCCAAGTGGTACGCGGGCTTTTCGCAGCGACCGTCCATGAAGCAGACGGTGCCCGTCGAGCCGCGCTGAACCCACCGTCCAGGCGGTGTCCTGCCGGCTCGCGCGCGGGGTCCGGAGGGCAAAAAAGACCTTGAAAACAATTGCATATGCGCCGCGTTGCGAGTAATTTAGCCGCGCGGGAGGGTTTAAACTTGGGGTGCAAGAACAATCCGCTGCCAGGGAAAAGGACAGCCCGGGGGTGTTGCGACACCTGGACGGATAAAGCCCCAAACTCGGGGGATTTCGCATGGGTGCACGTTCGATCCTGGTGATCAATTCCAAGGGGGGAGCCGGCAAGTCCACGCTGTCTTCCAACCTGGCAAGTTATTACGCGTTACGGGGCTACCGGACCGCGCTGTTCGATTTCGACCGGCAGATGTCCGGAGTGCGCTGGCTGGAGCGGCGGCCGAACGATGTCCCGGAGATCACGGGCGTCACCGGCTGGACGTTCCGGGGCGTCGATTCCTTCGACAGAGTGGTGATGGACCCCCCGGCACAGATCCAGACCAAGGACATGGTTATGCTGGTGGCCCGTTCCGACGTGGTGGTCATTCCCGTTCTGCCTTCCCCCATCGATATCCACGCCGGTGCGGACTTCATCCGCGATCTGCTGATCGACGGCAAGGTGCGCCACTCCAACAAGCCGGTATGCGTGGTGGCCAACCGCGTGCGCACCAACACGTTGATGTACGATCAGCTCCGCAAATTCCTCGGAAGCCTGAAGATACCGTTCGTCGCTACGTTTCGGGACAGTCAGAACTATACCCACGCCTCCATGAAAGGGCTGGGGATCTTCGAGATGGACCGCGACATCGTGCAGCGTGACCTCGAGCAGTGGCGATCGTTGATCGAGTGGATAGACGGGCACATCAAGCGGTCGGATATCCGGGAGAGGACTCGCCACCTGGCCGAAGGCCGCCCGTCGCTCAAAGTCGTACAATAAGGCAGTTTCAACTCCGGCGCGCGCTCGCGGGGGACTTAGAGTTCTCCACGGTGAGTACGTCCGGGGCACGACTCGACAGCGAGGTCTTCCATGACTGACAAACTCACCCTCGTCGCGAGCATCTGGCACGCCGGCGGCCTGCCGCGGCGCCACGCAATCGCGAGGCTGCCCGCGTTGGCGGGCATCACGGTCCTCTCGATCATGCTGGCGGCCTGTGGGCGGCACTTGCAGGTGCAAGCGAGCTTCAAAGAGCCCACGGGTCTCGCGACCGGCACGCCCATCTACCTTGGAGACGCCCGGGTCGGCACGGTGTCCGGCCTGACGACGGACGGCGTGAACACCACCGCGGAATTGTCCCTGGACCCCGACCGAACCGCGGGGCTGCGGGCCGGCTCGGCGGCGCTGCTGACGACGCGCGGCGGGGCCACCGCCATCGAGCTGCACAACTATCGCCCGGGCAGCGATCCGTTGAAGAACGGAACCGTCCTGGTGGGTTTGAACGGCACCTTCGAATATGCCGCCTGGCAGGCCGGCGAGGCTTTGGATACCGGCAAGCAATCCATGGATGAGCTGGCGAAGACGGTGACGGGCTACTTCCAGAGCGAGGAGTGGCGGCGCCGGAAGGACGAGATGAATCATCAGCTCGACGACCTCAGGAAGCAATTGGGTGAGAGTTTTGACGAGACCGGCAATGCCTACCGGAACTTTCTGAACGATCTCGAAAGCCAGTCCAGGGAGGCGCAGGAGCGGGCGCGGCAATCGTATGCGGAGCTGACGAAACGGCTGCGGAAGCAGATCCGGCAGCTCGAGCAGCAGGGCAACGAGAAGCTGGTGAAGCCCCTGCAGGACCTGCTCGACGAGCTGTCACGACCCATGAAAAAACAGTCTGATCAGGAGGAGGCCAGTGCCCGACGCCCCAGGGTCCGACTGATTGTCTGAGTCGGAATGAATTCCGACCCACAGTCGTGGCACCCTTGTGGCCCGGCATTCATTCCGGCAGGCGGGCCAATCCTGGCGCCGCTGTCGGAATGAATCCCGACCCACGAGACAGTCGCCGGGCTTGCAGATGTGGGTCGGGCTTCAGCCCGACTGCCTGACCGCGCCGGCGTTTCGCGCTCTTGACGATGAACGGCCCCGGAATTCCGGGGCCGTTCTCTTTTACAGTCCGTGTGAGTATCGATCCCGCGCTTACAGCGTATCAGTGACCCCACATGCGGCGCTCGTGATGCTCGTGGCGCCAGTGGTCGTCGTCCCGATCATAGCGGGGCCGCAGCAGCGGGGCATAGACGAATCCCCTGCGGCCGTGCTGGTCGATCATGAGCCAGTCGCGGCCTTCGACCTTGGCGACCACGCGCACCGGCTCGTGGCGATAGATCGTATCGGTGATGCCGAACCAGGTGCCCGGTCCGGCGCGCACGTTGCTGGTGGTCCTTGCGACGAGTATCTCGTGCACCGGCTCCAAACGGTGCCTGTAGTGACCGTAATACCGGTGCTCCTCGCGACGGTAATCGCGATCCCGGTCGTAGCCGCGGCCGTTGCGAGCGACGTTCTGGCCGATGATGAATCCGCCGACGGCACCGACAGCCGTGGTGGCCAGCCGGGCCTTGCCGTGTCCGATCTGCGAGCCAACGAGGGCCCCGACCGTCGCACCGATGGCGCCGTCGATGTCCTGCCTCTGACCTGCCATGGCGGGCGCTGTGGCCAGGCCGGCGGAGAGTATGAGAATCGTTGCGATGCGTTTCATGATGTGTGACTCCTGTTGCGGTGAATATGGGCGCAACTGTGCCACCGGGGGCTTGAACGGACGGTGAACGAGAGCTGAACCTGGGCTGAACGGTGGTGATTGATCATGCCCCCTCACCCCGACCCTCCCCCCGCGCGCGGGGGAGAGGGAGTGGATGGCGGCAGGGATCGGTCAAGAAAGCGAATGGGTTTTTCCGCACCATCCCCTCTCCCGCTGGCGGGAGAGGGCTAGGGTGAGGGTGAAAGGGGGAGCGCGGCAGCTTCCAGAAATTCCGCAACTCCAGTATCGTTTGGCGCTCATCGGAGAATCGATCTACCGTGGGTCAAGACATCAAGAGCAGCCACTTCTCGCCGGGCGATTTCACCCGCTTCGAGAACGCCCTGAGGCACGAGACCGCGCTGCTGCACAATTGCTTCGACGAGCAGCGCTTCGTCGAATCGCATCCCGTGGCGGGCTACGAGCTCGAAACCTGGCTGGTGGATGACGATTTCAATCCGTACCCGTGCAACGACCGGTTCCTGAACAGCCTGGATGAGTCCTTGTCGAAGTGGATAGTCCCGGAGCTCGCACGCTTCAACGTCGAGCTGAACGCCCGGTGCCGGGACCTCGCCGGCGACGTGCTGAGGCGCATCCACGACGAGCTCGAGGACACCTGGCGCCGCGCGTCGCGCACTGCGCGCGAGCTCGGCGCACGGCTTGTCATGATCGGTATACTACCGACGGTACGGCGCTCGGAGCTCAACCCCGGCAGCATGTCGGATCGAGATCGCTACCGGGCATTGAACGAGCAGGTTTTCAACATGCGTGGCGGTGAGCCCGTGCATCTGCACATCGAAGGCGTCGAGACCCTGGACCTGACCCACGACGACGTCATGCTCGAATCCGCGGCGACCTCTTTGCAGGTGCACATTCAGATCAACCAACAGCAGTCGGCTGCGTACTTCAACGCCGCCCAGGCGGCGTCGGCGCCGATCGTCGCGGCTACCGGGAACTCCCCCTGGCTGTTCGGCAGGGACCTGTGGGCCGAGACGCGGATTCCGCTTTTCGAGCAGTCGGTGAATACCGCCCGACGGATCGATGACCGCTTCCAGACGCCAGCGCGCGTGACGTTTGGAAACGCCTACCTCGAGCGCTCGCTTCTGGAGCTGTTCGAGGACAACCTCGAGCAATTTCCCGTCCTGCTCCCGTTCTGTTCCGACGGCAATGCCGGGGACCTGTACCACGTCAGGCTGCACAACGGGACGATCTGGCGCTGGAACAGGCCTTTGATCGGCGTCGATCCGGAAGCGGGGATGCACCTGCGCATCGAGCATCGGGTGATCGGTGCAGGCCCATCGGTGCCCGATACCGTCGCCAACGCGGCGCTGTTCTGGGGCCTCGTCCATGCCCTGGCCGAAGGCGATCACGACTGGCGGAGTGCCTTGTCGTTCCGTGAGGCCCGGGATAACTTCTATCGCTGCGCGCGCCTTGGGCTGGATGCCGAGGTGCGCTGGCTCGACGGAGAGAGCGGGTCCGTTCGCAGCCTGCTGCTCGACGTCCTGCTGCCCATGGCACGGCGTGGCTTGCTGGCGTTGGACGTCGACGAACGCGATGCCGCCGATTATCTCGGCATCATCGAGCGGCGAGTGCAGGGTGGGCGCACGGGTGCCCAGTGGCAGCGCGACTACGTGACGCGCCACGGCCGGGACATGGGGGCCTTGACGCGCGCCTACTGGCGGCTCCAGGAATCGGGCAAGCCGGTTGCGGACTGGGAGTGGCCATGCTGACGGTCCGTCAAGAGCTGCCGGACGCCCTGCTCGAGTGCGGTCCCCGCGAAGTCCACGATATCCTCGGCGGACCGACTCTTTGTCATCTGCCCGGGCGCTCCGGTCGCCCACTGTTCGTCTCCGTTCTGCTTCACGGCAACGAGATCACCGGGCTCCTCGCCATGCAGCGGGTCCTGAAATACTACCGGCACCGCGAGCTGCCGAGGCCCTTGTCGCTGTTCGTCGGCAATACCCGCGCCGCCGCCGCGGGCAAACGCCTGGTGGAGGGCCAGCCGGACTACAACCGCATCTGGGGTACCGGCGACGGGCCGGAGCAGCGGATGACTCTTGATGTGATGGAGCACATGCGGCGGCTCGATCCGGTAGGCTGCATCGACATTCACAACAACACCGGCCGCAACCCCCTGTATACCGTAGTCGCCAGGCGTGACCGCGCTCACTTGTCCCTGGCGAGCCGTTTCTCCCGGACGGTGGTTTACGCCACCCAGCCCGACACCACCTGCGCCACGTCTTTCTCGGCATTGTGCCCGTCGGTCACGGCCGAATCGGGACTCCCCGGCGAGCCTGCCGGCGTCGACGCGGTGGTCCGCTATGTCAGCGACAGCCTGGAGCTGCCCGACCCGATTCATCACGTGGAGTTCGATGTCGATTTGTTCCACACCGTTGCCGTGGTCAAGGTGGCGCCGCAGTGCACCTGCGGAGTGGCGGGGGAAGACGCGGACTTCGAGCTCGACCCCACCGTCGAGCGCTTCAACTTCAAGGAGGTGCCGCCGGGCACGGTGCTCGGACGCGTCCGCGGCGGCAGGCCGGACTGTGTCGAGATCCAGCCTTTCGAGACCACTGCCGCCAGGACCTGGCTGCAGGTCCAGGGCGGCGAGCTGACCGTCGCCAGGACGCTCATGCCGGCGATGCTGACCTCGGACCCCGAGGTCGTGAAGTGGGACTGTCTGTGCTACGTAATGGAACGTCTGCAGTAGCCGCATCGGGCGTATGGTTGTCACGTCCTGGCGCAGCATGAAGATCGTATCGGGAGGTCAAACCGGGGTTGACAGAGCGGCGCTGGACGCCGCGCGGGAATCCGGCGTGGAGGCCGGCGGGTGGTGCCCGGAAGGAAGGATGGCCGAGGACGGGGCCATTCCCGACCGATACCCGCTTCAGGTCCTTCCGGGTGCCGGGTATCCCGAGCGCACGAGGCAAAACGTCCAGGACAGCGACGGCACGCTGATCATCTACTTCGGCCAACCGAGTGGGGGAACCGAGAAGACCCTGCTATTGTGTATCCAGGCGGGGAAGCCGTACGTTCTGATCGATGGCGACGAGCTGACGGCCCGGCGGGCCTCCGAGAAGGTGCGCGCCTTCGTCGAACGGCACGGGATTTCGGTCCTCAACGTCGCGGGCCCCAGGGCGAGCGGCGAGGCGAAGGCCTACCCATACGCCAGGCAGGTCGTCCAAGGACTGCTCGGCGCGCGCTCTCCCGGGACGACGTCCCCGCCTGATGGCGGCGCACGATGCGTCGGACCCGAATAAGCGGCATAATGGTATGCGCCGAACCGGAGCCGGGAAGCCGGCATCGGCAGATCAACATGAAGAGGTAATGCGCATGGTTAACCACATTCACAGCTTCGCCGAGAGACATCCGAAGCTGCGCGACAAGATTCTGGACCTGGCCGGCCGCAGCTCGGCGTTCAACGACGTGTGCTCCCGTTTCGGCCGTATCTGGGACGGCCTGAACGAGCTCGAGAACGAGCCGGGCGAGGCCGAACGGGTTCGCAGGGAGGTCAAGCATCTCGAGCAGGAGATGCTGGCCATGTACCACGACCAGATGCGGGTTTAGCCGGTCTCCTCTTTTCCCTTGGGAACTACTTCGTAGCCCGGCGCCTCGGGCTCGTCGTCGGCGATCTGCGCGGGAAAGCCGGGCGCCAGGATGCGTACGCCGCAGGCGTCCTCCAGCCGCCTGATGATGTTCGGAGACCATTCACGCGCCCCGTAACGCTCCCGCCCGTCCAGGAAGATCTGCTTGAGGAGCGGCGAGATCTCGAGCGGCACGCCATGGCTCTCGGCGATCTCCTGGAACAGGGAGACATCCTTGATCACCAGGTCCATGGTGAAGTTGATGTCGCGGCTGCCGTTCAGGATCACCTGGCTCTCGGTCTCGTGCACGAAGGAGTTGCCGGACGAGATCCTGATCGCCTCGTAGGTCGTGTCGAGGTCCATCCCCGCCTTGGCCATCGTCACCAGCGCCTCGCACAGGCTCACCAGGTTGGCGGTGGCGAGGTAATTGGTCATCACCTTGAGCATGGACGCGGAGCCCAGCGGACCGGTGTGCAGAATTCGTCGCCCCAGCACCTTCAGCACCGGCAGGGCGTGTTCGAAAACGCTGCGCTCGCAGCCCGCGAAGATCGATATGTTGCCCGTCGCCGCCCGGTGACACCCACCCGAGACCGGGCAGTCGATCGGCTCGCCGCCGCGCTCGATCACGAGCTCGCCGAGCCGCTTGACCTCGCCCGAATCCGTGGTGCTCATCTCGGCCCAGATCTTTCCCGCCGCCATCCCGGCCAGAATCCCGTCCTCCGCCTCCATCACCGCGGCACTGGCGGCGGGAGAGGGCAGGCAGGTGATCACCATGTCGCAGGCCTCGATCATGCCCCGCGGGCTCTCACCCCATGTCGCCCCGTTGTCGAGGAACGGCTGCGCGGCACCACGGTCGAGATCGCGAACCGTCAGATCAAACCCGTTGCGCAACAGCGACCCTGCCAGCTTGCCGCCGACATTGCCGAGCCCGATAAACCCGATAGTCTTCACGCTCATGATTCGGCCAGACCCCGAGGAAATGAAGGTGGCGATTCTATACCGACGCGGGAATGGGGGAATAGGGGACAGACCACGGTTTAAGGACAGTGGTTTCAGGCGTCGGGCATGACGATGTTTCGCGTGCTGAACCGATATTTACAGGAAGACCGCTCGTCTCGCGTGCGGTGGCATGAGACATCCTGTGTGCAGGTCGGGTTTCAGCCCGACAATTGTTCCGATGTCGGGCTGAAGCCCGACCTGCAAGAGCCGTGTTCTGCACATTGAGGCTGGTTTGGTAGGAACAGCCGGTTTTCACCAACTAGCGACCGACTACGCCCCGCGCAGAGCGACGCGCCTATAGAAGAAATCGTCTCAGTGCCTCCAGCGTATCTCGCTCCCGCTCTATCCAGAACAGGTGTCCGGAGGGCTCGAGCTCAAGCAGTTCCGCGTTGGGAAGGCGGTCGGCCAGGAGGCGGCTGTTGGCCTCGGGAATGATCCGGTCCGGTTTGCCGGTTATCACCAGCGTGGGTTGGCGGATGGAGGGCAGGCGGTCCCAGGTGTCATGGGCGGACAAGGCCTCGCGGCGCCTCGCGAGTGCGTCCGGGTCCAGGGGTAGCTGACGGCGGGCTTCCAGGAGGCGCTCGACGACCTCGGGGTGGGCGCTCAGCCAGGGCGCCGTGAAGCAACATTCCGTGAATCGTCTCGTTCGCTCCTCGGCGGAGAGCGGTTCTTTTGTATAGACATAGTCCATCGTGTCCCGGGAGGGCGGAATGGCATGATGTCCGCCCGCCGTGGTGCAGCCAAGCACCAGCCGACGCACCTTCTCCGGATGTCGAAGTGCGAGCTCCTGCGCGATCATGCCGCCCATGGAGACGCCGAAGACGAAAGCCGAATCGAAGCCCACCGCCTCGATCAGGGCCGCGGTGTCGTCGGCGAGCTGCTGCAGGCTGTAGGGCTCATCCGGCTTCTCGCTGCGGCCGGAGCCGCGCTGGTCGAAGGTGAGAACGGTGAAGTCGCGGCCGAGTGCCGCCGCCAGGGTGGCGAAGTTGGTGGCATCGCCCTGGAGGCCGTGAATGCAGACGAACGGCTCGCCCGAGCCCTGCAGCTCGTGGAAGAGCTCCGCGCCATTGATATTTGTGTGAGTCATCTTCGGGGTGCCTGCCTTGTCTGCCTCGGTGAACATAGCATGGAATGGGTGTCGGCCGGGCGCGTGAGGGTGAGTCAAAAAGTTGGCAGGGCGTTAGGGAAGCTCTGATTGATGCTGTCATTGCGAGGAGCGACGCGACGACGCAATCCAGAAAGCGAGGAATAGCGGGGACCCTGGAGTGCTTCGCTGCGCTCGCAATGACAACGTAGACGACTAATCAGAGCTTCCTTAGCTTGTAAGTCGGAATGAATTCCGACCCACAGGGATGTGGGGAGTGCCGGAGATCGTCGGGAGCGGGATCCGGCCGACCCCGCAGGTGCCGGGTCATCCGGTCGTGCGTTGGACGACTTCGGTGCCTTCGCTGACGCGGCCGCTCGGGTGGAGGACGATGCGGTCGCCTTCCTTCAGGC
>JBAUWJ010000261.1:0-9909 GCA_049583715.1 Arenicellales bacterium
AACGCGCATCGTAGAGCTGGCGGCCCCCTACGAGCCTTTTCCGCCGGATATCCGAAAGGATGTGGATATCCTGCACATCACGCGCACCTGGCAGTTCATGCACGGCAACCACCTGGTCAGCCGCTGATCCGCCCGGGCGGGATCTCGAAGCGGGACATTCCGGCCTCTCCCGAGCGAACGAGATCAACGTGCCGGATCCCGCCCCCGACCATCTCCGGCACTCCCCACCTCCCTGTGGGTCGGAATTCATTCCGACAAAGAACGTCCCCGGTTCATGCCTCGACGCCGCTCCCTTCGTTTCAGATCGGCTTTGGGAGTCAGCATCCCGCCGAAGATCCGGACCTCCCTCATCCAGCTTGAGACTTGGGAGCATCTCAAGGATACTAACCCTCATGACCGGAACGGAGTCACTCACGGGCCAGTTCCTCATCGCCATGCCGGCGATGGCCGACCCGAATTTCGAGCAGACGGTGAGCTTTATCTGCCAGCACAACGAGAACGGGGCGCTTGGAATCGTCATCAACCGCACCATGGACCTCACCATGGGCGACGTTCTGGGACAGATGAACATTCCCTCGGACCAGTGCGACCGTGTCCGACAAGCGGTGCATTACGGCGGTCCGGTGCAGTCAGAGCGGGGCTTCATACTCCACGACCAACCCGATGCCTTCGAGTCCACTTTGAAAATCGACGGCGCTATCGGCCTGACCACCTCGCGCGACATCCTCGAGGCGATCGCCAGAAACGAAGGGCCGCAACGCGCGCTCATCGCTCTGGGCTACGCCGGGTGGGGCAGCGGCCAGCTCGAGCGCGAAATCACCCAGAACGCCTGGCTCAGCGGGCCGGCGGATGTCGAGCTGATGTTCACCACCCCCGTGGAGCAGCGCTGGAGCCGGGCCGCAGGCCTGCTGGGCGTGGACCTCACCCTGCTCTCCCGCGAGGCGGGGCACGCTTGACCGGCGCGGGGCGCAGAGTCTTCCTCGCCTTCGATTTCGGATCCCATTCAATCGGCGCCGCCGCGGGCAGCGGGCCGGGCGGGCTCGGCACGCCCTTGTCCGCGATTCCCGTGGCCCGCTCCGGTCCCCGCTGGGACGGCATCGAGAAGCTCGTGCGGGAATGGGACCCGGCGGGATTCGTCGTGGGCCTGGCGCTGGACTCCCGGGGCGAGGATACGGCCGCGAGCCGCGAAGCCCGCAGGTTTGGGGCTCGCCTGAGCGAACGCTACAATCGGCCGGTCCACTTCATCGACGAGACGCTTTCGACGGAGGCGGCGCGCGGTGCCCTGCGCGATTCGAGACCGGACCGCAAGGCCCGCAAGGCGGACATCGACAACGCCGCCGCCGTCCTGATACTGGAATCCTTTCTTCGGGCGCGGCAATGAGCGAACCTCAACCGGATATCGACCGGATTCTTCGAGCGCTGGAGACCGGCCTTCGGGATACCCTGGCGCTCGACCCGCTGCTCGTCGGCATCCACACCGGCGGCGCCTGGCTGGCCGAACGTCTTCATGGCGCCGCGGCTCTGGCCGAGCCCATGGGCACGCTGGACATCAGCTTCTATCGCGACGACTTCACGCGCATCGGCATCAATCCCCAGGTGAAGACCTCGGACCTGCCGGTGGACATCGACAACCGGCATATCGTGCTGGTGGACGACGTGCTGCACACCGGGCGCACCACCCGGGCGGCGATGAACGTGCTGTTCGACTACGGCCGGCCCCGCTCCATCATCCTGGCCGTCGGCATCGAGCGCAACGGCCGCGAGCTGCCCATCCAGCCCGACATCGTGGGTATGCACCTGCGCCTGACGCCGAGCCAGCACGTCAAGCTGACCGGTCCGGAGAAGCTGTCCTTCACCATCAGCGAGAAGAAACCGTGAGCGGCGCTGACCTGCAATACACCAGCGACGGCCGCCTGCACCACCTCCTGACCACGGAGAATCTGTCCCTGGCGACGCTCACCCGGATCCTCGACACCGCAGAAGGCTTCATCGATTTCGGCCATCGGGAGATCAAGAAGGTCCCCCTGCTGCGCGGCAAGACGGTGGTCAACCTCTTCTTCGAGGACAGCACCCGCACCCGCACCACCTTCGAGATCGCGGCCAAGCGCCTGTCCGCCGACGTGATCAACCTGAACGCCAAGCGCCTGTCGACCAGCAAGGGTGAAACCGTGCTCGACACCGTCAGGAACCTCGAGGCCATGCACACGGACCTGTTCGTGGTGCGCGACAGCCAGAGCGGGTCGGCCTACCTCATCGCGCAGCACGTGCCCGAGCACGTCAGCATCATCAACGCCGGCGACGGACGCCACGCCCACCCGACCCAGGCCATGCTCGACGTCTTCACCATTCGCCAGCACCGCCGGGACTTCCACAACCTGAGCGTCGCCATCGTCGGGGATATCCTCCACTCGCGGGTCGCCCGCTCGCAGATTCACGCCCTGAATACCCTGGGCGTGCCGGACATCCGCGTGGTCGCGCCCCGTACGCTGCTGCCGACCGAGGTCGAAAAGCTGGGCGTGCGGCCCTGCACCGACATGCGCGAGGGTCTGGAGGACGTCGATGTCGTCGTCATGCTGCGGCTGCAGCGCGAACGCATGCAGGGGAGCCTGATCGCCAGCGAGCAGGAGTACTTCAACCTCTACGGCCTTACGCAGGACAAGCTGGCCCGTGCCAAACCCGAGGTACTGGTGATGCATCCCGGCCCCATCAACCGCGGCCTCGAGATCGCCTCCGATGTCGCCGACGGCGAGCATTCGGTGATCCTCTCCCAGGTCACCAACGGCATCGCCGTGCGCATGTCGGTGATGGCCATACTCATGGGCGGCAGGCAGAGGGCCGGGCAATGACGGGCGTATTGATCGAGAACGGACGGCTCGTGGATCCCGCCAACGGGGTCGACCGGATCGCGACTGTGTACATCGGCGAGGGATTCGTGGTCGGCCTGGATGACGGGCCCGAAGGCTTCGTGGCGGGCCGCCGCATCGACGCCGCCGGCATGATCGTGTGCCCGGGACTCATCGACCTCCGGGCCCGTTTGCGCGAACCGGGCCAGGAGCACAAGGCCACCATGGCCAGCGAAATCGACGCCGCGGTGGCCGGCGGGATCACCACGCTGTCAGTGCCGCCGGATACTTTCCCTCCCATCGACACCCCTGCCATGGCCCAGATGATCCAGCAGAAAGCCTGGCAGATCGGCAAGAGCTTCATCCATCCCCTGGGCGCGCTGACCCAGGGCCTCGCGGGCGAACACCTGACCGACATGGCGGCGCTGGGCGAGGCCGGATGCGTCGGCGTCAGCAACGCCCTGCAGCCGGTGAGGGACACCGTCGTGATGCGGCGGGCCATGCAGTACGCCTCCACCTTCGACCTGACTGTTTTCCTGCACTCGCAGGATCCGTGGCTGCAGGGCAACGGCTGCGTGCACGAGGGCGAGGTCAGCACCCGACTCGGCCTGCCGGCCATACCCGAGGCCGCCGAGACCGTCGGCGTCGGACGCGACCTGGCCCTGATGGAAACGACCGGGGCGCGCTGCCACTTCAACGGCCTGTCGACGGCGCGGTCGGTGGACATGATCGCCCGCGCCCAGCGGGACGGCATCCCGGCGACCGCCGACGTCACCGCCCATCATCTTCACCTGTCCGAGCACGACATTGGATTCTTCAACACCCAGTGCCACGTGATTCCACCGCTTCGCAGCTCCCGCGACCGGGAACGTCTGCTCGAGGGAATTCGCGACGGCACCATCGCCGCGGTGTGCTCGGACCATCAACCCCACGAGCCGGACGCGAAGTTGGCGCCGTTCAGCGAATCCGCGCCCGGGATCTCCGGCCTGGAGACGCTGCTGCCGCTGACGCTGCGCCTGGTCGACGACGGGGTCATCGACCTGCCGCGAGCCCTCGCGCTGCTCACCATGGAGCCGGCGAGAATACTCGGTATCGACGCCGGCCACCTGGCGGTGGGAGCGACCGCCGACGTCTGTATCTTCGATCCCGACGCCGAGTGGACCCTGGACCGCCGCGAGATGGTCAGCCGCGGCAGGAATACACCCTTTCAGGGCTGGCCTTTGAAGGGGCGGGTGCGGTACACCCTGGTCGGCGGCGAGGTGGCATTCACCGCCGCGCGTTGAGACCCTGAAGCGCTGAGAAGCCTTCAGGCGGCAGCACGATCATCCTCGAGAACAACATCGTTCACAAAGGCTGCTGCAGGCGCGGCCATAGTGATGCGATCACCATTGCCCTGGCCCGATAGCCGCTCCTGCACGTACCGGGAGACACGCCGGGTTCACTTGCCCGGCTCGTCAGCAACCCCGGTATTGCCTGTCTCGGCACCGGCCTTTTCAGTGCCGTCGGTCTTGTCGCCCAGGATGCGCCGGACCACGATGAAGAATATCGGGATCAGGAAGGTGCCGAACAGTGTGGCGCCGAGCATGCCGCCCATGACGCCGGTTCCGATGGCGTGGCGGCTGTTGGCGCCCGCACCGCTCGAGACCGCCAGCGGCATGACTCCGAAGACGAACGCGATCGAGGTCATCAGGATCGGGCGGAACCGCAGGCGGCAGGCCTCGATGGTGGCCGCGAGCAATCCCGTGCCCTGCATGCGCTGGTGGACCGCGAACTGGATGATCAGGATGGCGTTCTTGGCGGACAGCCCGATGACGGTGATCAAACCGACCTTGAAATAGATGTCGTTATCCAGGCCCCGGCCCCAGGTCAACAGCACCGAGCCCAGGACCCCCAACGGGACCACCATCAGCACCGCCACCGGAATCGACCAGCTCTCGTAAAGCGCCGCCAGGCACAGGAAGACCACCAGGATCGACAAGCCGAACAGAATCGGCGCCTGTTGGCCTGAAATGATCTCCTGCAGCGACTGGCCCGACCACTCGTAGCCGATGCCGGTGGGCAGGTCCTTCTGAACGATCTGAGCCATGGCGTCCATGGCCTGGCCCGAGCTGTAGCCGGGTGCCGGGCCGCCGGTGATCTGGATGGCGCCGTAGCCGTTGTAGTGGTCCAGCGCCGGCGGCGCCAGGGTCCACTGGGTGTCGACTACGGCGCTCACCGGCACCATCTTGTCGACCCCGCCGTTGCTGCTGGGCACGTAGTAGTTGCTGAGATCCTCGGGGCTGCTGCGGTCCTTGGCATCCGCCTCCAGCAGGACCTTGAGCACGCGGCCCTGATAGTTGAAGTCGTTGACGTACACGGGCGCCAGCATCATGTGGATCGCCGCGTAGATATCGTCGAGCGACAGCCCCATGGCCTGGGCCTGGACGCGGTCGACGTGCATGTGCACCTCGGGAGCATCCTCGAGCTGATTGGGACGCACACCGGCCAGGCGCCGGTCCTTGGCGGCCGCCCCGAGCAGGATGTTGCGTGCCTGGATCAGTTTGTGATGGCCGAGACCCGCGCGGTCCTCCAGCCGGAAATCGAACCCCCCGAATCGCCCGAGACCGCGAATGGCCGGGAGGTTGACCACGAAGATCTGCGCCCCCTTGATGGATTGCAGCGCACCGTTCGCCCAGCCGATGAAGGCGTTGATGGATTCCGACGGCTTGGTGCGCTTGCTCCAGTTCTTGAGGCGGACGAAACCGAGGCCCACGTTCTCTCCCTGGCCGACGAAGCTGAAGCCGGCAACGTCCAGAACCTGGTAGACCGCCGGATTCTTGTGCAGTATCTGCTCCACCTGGTGGAGCACCCCCGTAGTGCGCGTAATGGTCGCACCGGCAGGAAGCTGGGCGATGACGAGCGCATAGCCCTGGTCCTCCTCGGGGACGAAGCTGGTCGGAAGCTGGGTGAACATGTAGCCGCAAAACGCGGCCAGTGCGAAATAGACCACCATCCACCGCGGCGTCTTGCGCACCATGCGCCTGATCGCGGCCATGTAGCCGTTCCGGACGGCTTCATAGCTGCGGTTGAAGCCGCGCGAGAACCAGTTGCCCCGGCCCTCCACCGGCTTGAGAATGCTCGCGCACAGCGCCGGTGTGAAGCTGAGCGCCATGGTCGCCGATATCAGCATGGACATGGCGATGGTGAGGGCGAACTGGCGGTAGATGACGCCCACCGAGCCGCCCACCAGGGCGATGGGCACGAACACCGCCGCCAGAACGACGGTGATCGCCACAACCGCGCCCGCGATCTGTCCCATGGCCTTGCGGGTCGCTTCCTTGGGCGGCAGCCCCTCCTCGGTGATGATGCGCTCGCAGTTCTCCACCACCACGATGGCATCGTCCACCACCAGGCCGATGGCGAGCACCAGCGCGAACAAGGTGAGGACGTTGATGGAGAAACCGACGATGTACATGCCGGCGAAGGCCCCGGTCAGCGCCACAGGTATGACCAGGGTTGGAATCAACGTTGCCCGCAGGTTCTCCAGGAACAGCAGGATGACGATGAATACGAGGACGAAGGCGATGCCTAAGGTGATCATCACCTCCTCGATGGAGATGCGGATGAACTCCGTCGTATCGTAGGGCGACAGCCAGGTCACGCCCTTGGGGAAGTATTGCGCCAGCGCCTTCATCTTGTCGCGCACGGCCTGGGCGGTCTGCAGGGCGTTGGCGCCCGGCGCCAGCAGCACGGCGAAGCCGGCGATGGGGTCGCCGTCGAGCCGGGCCTGCTTGCCGAAGCTGGCCGCGGCCAGCTCGACGCGGGCCACGTCCTTCAGGCGCACCGTACTGCCGTCGGGATTGGTGCGCAGTATGATGTTGCGGAACTCGTCCGGGCTGGTGAAGCGCCCCTCCGTCGTCACCGAGGCGGTGATGCCCTGGCCCGGCGGGGCGGGGTCCTCACCGATGGCGCCGGCCGCGAACTGCTCGTTCTGGGCGCTGATGGCCGACTTGACGTCGGCGGCGCTCAGACCGTACCCGCGCAGCTTGTCCGGGTCGAGCCAGATACGCATGGCGTACTCGGATCCGAACTGGGTGGCGCTGCCCACCCCGCTGAGCCGCTGGATGGGATCGATGACCTGTGCCGCGATCAGGTTGTTCAGGAAGTTGCTGTCCATGGCCTTGTTGTCCGATTGCAGGGCGATGACCAGCAGGAAATCCGAGTTGGCTTTCTTCACCGTGACACCGTTGTCCCGGACCGTCTGCGGCAGGTGCGGCTCGGCCTCGTTGACGCGGTTCTGGACCTGGACCGCGGCGATGTCGGGATCGGTGCCGCTCTCGAAGGTCAGAGTGATTGCCACCGTGCCGTTGGAGCGGGAGGTCGAATCGAAGTACAGCAGATTGTCGACGCCGGTGAGCTGCTGCTCGATCACCGAGGTCACGGTCTTCTCCAGTACGTCGGCGCTGGCGCCCGGATAGGAGGCGCTGATGCTCACCTGGGGCGGCGCGATGGCGGGATAGGCCGAAATCGGCAGCTTGAAGATGGCGATAGTTCCCGCCAGGGTGATCAGCAGCGCGACCACCCAGGCAAAGATCGGCCGGTCAATGAAAAAACTGGGCATCCGTCCGGCCTCCCCTTACTGCGCCTGCGCCTCGCTGGTCTCACCGCCGCTGCCGGCGGTGCCCGCCTGCTCGAGCACGGCCTTGGCCGGCCCACCCGGGCGAACCTTCTGAATGCCGTCCACGATGACCTGGTCGCCGTCGGCGAGGTCGCCGGTCACCACCCAGTTGGTCTGCGTCAGGCCGTGGGTGTCGACCCGCTTCTGCTCGACCTTCCCCTGGCTGTCCACGACCAGCACGTAGGCGCCCCGGGCGTCCCGTTGCACCGTCGCCTGGGGAAGGCTGAAGGCGTGGGCGAGCGTGCCCAGGGTCAGCTTGATCTTCACGAACATGCCCGGCAACAGGCTGCGCTCGGGGTTGGGAACGATGCCGCGCATGGAAGTTGTGCCGGTGTTCGGATCGACGGACAAATCCAGGTAGTCGAGGACGCCGGTATGCTTGAACGGCTTGCCGTCAGGCAACAGGACGGTGATTCGTGTCGTGCTCTGCGGCGCCTCGCCACCGTTGGCGGCCCGGGCCTCCATGGCGGCGCGCTGGATGTCGGCCACGTCGTTGCTGGGAAGGCTGAAATTGACGTAGATGGGATCGATCTGCTCGATGGTGGTCATCTTCGTCGCCTCGCTCTGGCTGACGAGAGCTCCCTCGGTCACCAGGGCCTCCCCGGCGCGGCCCGAGATCGGCGCTTCCACGGACGCATAGCCGAGGTTGAGCTTCGCCAGCTCGAGGTTGGCCTCCGCCTGCTTCACCGCCGCCGCGGTGGTTCGCTCGGTAGCCAGGGCGTTATCCAGATCCTGCTGGGAGATCAGCTTCTTCTCGTTCAGGTCACGATAGCGCTGCGCCGTCTGGGCGGCATTGGCGGCGCTCGCCGTGGCCTGGGCCAAGGCTGCCTCCTGGACGTGAACCTGGGCCTGGAGAGGCTTGGGATCAATCTGGAAGAGCTGCTGGCCCTGCTCGACGTCGGTGCCTTCAGTGTAGGTGCGCTTCAGCACGATGCCCGTGACGCGAGCACGAACCTGGGCCACCCGTGTTGGCGCCAGGCGGCCCACCAGCTCTTTGATCTCGGGCAGTGATTCTTCATGGGCTGCCACCACGGTGACCTCGGGAGGCGGAGGCTGCTGCGGTTGCGCGGCCTGCTGCGGCGCCTTGTCGCACGCGCCCAGCGCGAGGACGGCAATACAGGCCGTGAATGATCGCAGGGAAGACAGCTTCATCGATGAACTCCTGGGAAGACGTTCAACCGGATACCTGACCCGGGCGCGGGGCCGGGCGGCATCGAGGGTCGCCAAGCATACGCGATTGACCGCGCGGAATACAATTACGAGACATGGAAAGCCTGCACCGCGCCGGTGCACCGGGGAGCCGATCGTTGTTTGAGTCCTTGATACGGCCGCTGCGTCCAGCGCCGCTCGGGCTGTGCCTGACGCTGTCGGGCCTGGACACCGTATTGTACAGGCCCGGCGTCTGGGGCGCTCTCGTCCATGTGCTGGCCCTCCTGGTGACCCTGCGTTACGGCTATTGGATCATCGAGAGACGGGCCGCCGGCAGCCGGGGCGATGCCATCACGGACTGGAGGTCATTCAATCAGGGCTTCGAAGAGCCCTTCAAGCTGGTGATCGTCATCGCCTTGTTCGCCGTGGTCCACGGCGTCACGACCCACTACGCCGGGAAGGGAGCTGCCCGGGTGGTGCTGGTCATGGCGAACCTGCTGGCACCCGCCATCGCCTTGATCATCGGTCTGGACGGCAGCATCGTCAATGCGTTGAGCCCTGCTCGCATCGCTGCCCTGATCGGCCGCATCGGCCCAAGCTACTGGGCCGCCTGCCTGGTGCTGGCGGTCTTCTCGGTGGCCGGCGACATGGTGCTGAGCGTCCTCCTTGCGGCGGCGAGTGGTTCGCTGAGGCTGTTCATCTACGGCTTCTGCTCCTTCTACTACATTCTCGCGGTTTTCTTCACGATGGGTTGGCTGGTGGCGCTGCGGCGCGAGGAGCTGATCGGCTGATCGAGGGAAACAACCGCGGCCGGCAGTGGGAGCCCGTTGATGGTAGTTCCGAAGCGCACTCCCACTGCTCCGGGTCCTTTGATGGAACCGACCTGCTGCAGCGCCTGCGGCTGCTTCCACGCCGCCGGGAGGCCGCACCGACACGAAATGGTGCCGAGCTTGCAGCTATACTGAACCTCGGAACCGGGACGGAGCGGCTGGAATCACAACGGCACATGACACAAGAAGAACGCTCTCGAACGGCACCCCCGGGCGCCGTGGCATGATTGTTGGATCGCGGATCGACAGACGCAGCGCGGCGTGGCGGGGTACCGTTGTCCTTCTTGCGCTCTTCGCCATGCTGGCGGGCTGCTCCCACGACGCCCGGCCGCCAAAACCGCCTCCCAGGAGCTTCGTAGACACCAAAGGGCCTCCACCGGTAATCCAGGGTGTAATCACCGCCGTGGCGTCGGTGTCACGAGGATCCAGG
>JBAUWJ010000262.1:0-4768 GCA_049583715.1 Arenicellales bacterium
GCCCAAGATCCACTGCTCGAAGATACCTAATCTTATTGGGCGGGACCTGTTGGCGCTCTTCGGGTGGTACCTTGACGGGATGGCAGAGGCGCTCCGCGGCGGAAACAACGGCCGGCAACGTCACTTCCAGTTCACACCACCCCTTCTCATTCTCGCAACGCGCCCGCAAATTCTTCCCTTCGATCTCAAGGGTGCGTGCACTGCAGACGAAAGGCAGATCCAACAGTTCCGCTACAGCCGGCCCCACTTGCCCCGTATCGGCATCGATAGAGTTGCGACCCACAAGTACGAGGTCGAATGGCCCTTCCAGTCGGAGTGCCGCGGTCAGCGCTTGCGCCGTAGCCAGTGTATCTGAGCCGGCGAAGGCAGGATCGGAGATCAGGATACCGTCGTCAGCACCTGCTGCGATCGCCTCTCGCAGTACATCTTCAGCCGTCGACGGCCCAAGCGTGAAGACCGTACATCGTCCGTCAAATGAATGTGCGAGATCGATTCCCCGGCGCGCCGCACGCCGGCAATAAGCATTCATCTCGAGTTCTACGCCTTGCCGTATCAGTCTGCCATCGGCACCGAGTCGGAAGGTTTCCGCGCGAGGGACCTGTTTGATAAGCACGGCAATGCGCATAGGAAGAGTCTGTATTGTCTCCGAGCCTGTCAGCAGTGATTTCTTTTGAATGTCGCTTCTTATCTCTAATCACGCCCCGTACCGGAGGATTCGCCGCAGGAACTGCCGAGTTCTTTCGTGCTGCGGCGCACGCAGCACGGTGTCTGGTGGTCCGTCCTCGAGAACCACGCCTTGATCCATAAACACCATACGATCGCTGACTTCGCGCGCGAATCCCACCTCGTGGGTGACTATGAGCATGGTCATCCCCTCTGAGGCGAGAACCTGCATGACGTCAAGGACCTCTCCGATCAACTCAGGGTCCAGTGCCGAAGTGGGCTCATCAAACAGGATAAGTTTCGGCTGCATTGCCAGCGCGCGGGCGATTGCGACACGTTGCTTTTGTCCACCGGAAAGATTCATGGGTGGTGAGTTGATTTTCTCCGCCAGCCCCACCTTTTCGAGCAGCTCCGTCCCCATCTTCCTCGCTGTGGCTTCAGGTAGCGACCTTACCTGCACCAGGCCCTCAATGACGTTCCCCAGTGCGGTCATGTGCGGCCACAGGTTGAAATGCTGGAAAACCATACCTATGCGCGCGCGCATGGCGCAAAGCTCCGCCTGTTTCTGGCGCACCCATCTTTCCCCTGATCGCGTGTAACCAATGGGCTCGCCATCAATATATATATGCCCGCGCGTCGGCTCTTCGATGAAATTGATGCAACGAAGCAAAGTACTCTTGCCGGTGCCACTCGGGCCGAGAATACACACGACTTCCCCAGGATCAACACGCAGGTTGATCCCGCGCAACACCTCAGTGCGCCCAAAGGCTTTATGCAGGTCTTCGATCAATACCATCGTCGGGGCGCGCACCAACCGCTGCGGCGGCTCTAGAGCGTTGTCATGCGTTGTGTCAGCTGTTGCGCCGCCCTCGAATTGGGCCTTGGGCTTTTCAAAAGATAAGCCGCCGGAGGAGAATGCCCTCGCGTAGGACCTCGAGTTACGCATCGAATATCCGCCTGTCGCTTGGTGTACACAAGCAGCTATTCCGGTGAATCATCTTGCACGTCGAGAGCCATCAATCGCTCCAGGTATTGCAACCCCATGGAAAGTCCGTAGCAGAGGACGAAGTAAAAGACGGCTACAACCGTATAAGCCTCCAGGGGCCGGAAAGTGGTGGTTGAGATCACATTGGCGCGATACAGGAGGTCGCCGACTCCCAGAATGGAGACCAGAGACGAATACTTCAAAAATATGATAAATATGTTGGCCATCGGCGGTATCATCTTGCGTATCGCCTGCGGAAGCACGATTCGTCGCATGACCTGCCGCGGCGTCATGCCTATGGCCTGGGCGGCTTCTATATCTCCGCGTGGAATGTCCTGGATCCCCGCTCGAAAGGTTTCTGCAATGAAGGCCGCGGCTGCCACGCCCATCGCCAATACAGCCGAGGTCAGCGCACTTAGTTGCACGCCGATGACTATCGGAATCAGATAAAATACCCAAACCAGCTTGACCAGTGTCGGGATGTTCCGGAAGAACTCGATATAGATGCGTGCTGGCAGCGAGAGTATCGGATGCTTCGATAGCCTGCATAACGCGACCACCAGTCCCAGTACGAGCCCGATGCCGATTGAACCGCCGGTTACCAGCAGCGTGGTGAGAACACCCTTACTCATATAGGGCAGGTACGGCCATATCACATCAAAGCGGAATCCGTACATTGCCTTATCTCACGCCACTTCCCCGGCGGCTACGACGACAGCGCCGGCAGGGTTACCACGCAACCTTGACCCCCTTGAGGTCATATTTCTTGATTAGCTCGTCGATGGCTCCGGAGAGCTTGACCTGCCGGATAAACTGGTTCATCCAGTTAAGCATAACCACGTCGCCTTGCTTCACATAGACTCCCAGTTCGGTCTTTGTGAACGTGCTGTTAGGGACAATCTTGAATTCGGGGTGGGCCTGCTCCAGTGCCACCAGGTTACCAATGTCCGTGGCATAGATATCCGCTCGTTTTCCTGCCAAGGCTGCGATACAGGCCGGATCACCTTCGACACGCATAATGTCGGCGTGCTTGAAGTACTCGGTAACCTCCGTGTCAGCGGAAGTGCCAAGGGCAACGCATATCTTTGTGTTCGGATTATCGGCGTCCTGCCAATCGTGGTACTTCGTTACACCGTCCTGTCTCGCAAGTAAGGCTTTGCCCGTCTGGGTGATTGGTCCCGCGTAGTCAGCTGCCAGAAGCCGTTTGGACGTACGGTTGGCGTTTGCCACGACGTCGAACCGGTCTGCCTGCAAGCCGGCAAGCATGGTGCTCCAAGGCTGCTCCACCCACACGACCTTCACCCCCATCGCGGGGCCAAGGTAATTCTCGTAAAGATCAACAGTGAATCCGGTCAGCTTGTCGCTCTTCGGGTCTCGATACATGAACGGAAACCAGGAAGCCCAGCCTACCCGTAAGCTTTTGGCCTTGGTGGCCTTGGTTAGCGTTGACTCGGCAACCAATTTGGCTATGACCGAGTCACTTTCGGTCGCATATGCGGTGCGTTCGGATCCCGCCGCCGCAAGAAGAAGCACCAGAAGAACGAAGAATACGGATTTGAGATTCAAATAATTCCTGGTCATCGCTTGGTCCCCTCTGTCGTGATTGAGATGACTTGTTGATGTTACAAGCCGTAGAAATGGCTTGCGTTTTCGGACAGGATCTTTCGCTTAAGCTCTATGGACAAGTCGGTCCTGTTTACCAGTGATGCTACAGCTCCCGGGAATTTTCCGTCCCAATGCGGATAGTCAGAGGTGAATACAATCGAGTCCGCGTATTGTTGCGCCACGTACGGAAGCATTGCCTCTTCAGATTCACAGAAGAAGTAGACGTTACCACCGTGGATGTATTCGCTTGGCGCACGGGTTATCTCTGGCACAAGTGCGGCACGATGCTCGTAGTGCTCGTCCAAGCGTTCCACCCAATATGGGACCCAACCGATGCCGGACTCAAGAAAGGCAATCCGTAATTCGGGAAATCGTTCCAGAATCCCTCCGCAAATGACACACATCACTGAAACCATTTGCTCGAAGGGATGAGCAACGGCGTGAGTGAAGAAGTAATTATCGAAACGGTCGGCGCAGGCAAACGAACCCGTGGATGGAGCCCCGTGCACGGTGAGGGGCACACCCAGCTTCGCCGCCTCCGCAAATATCGGCAGGAAGTCAGGGTGATCGAGATTTTTGCCCCGCACATTAGTGGCCAACATGGCGGCAACGAGGCCGAGCTCCTGTGTCGCGCGCCGCAGTTCCACTACGCTGGCTTCGACGTCTTGCATCGGCAACATCGCTACGGCCTTCAAGCGTTGCGGCTCCGTCCGGCAATAGTCCGCAACCCAATCGTTGTATGCTCTGGCCATCGCGGCCGCAAGGCCCTTGTCAACGACCGCCGCTAGGATCAGCTCGGGCAGGTTACCAAACACCACGGCAATATCGATTCCTTCAGCATCCATATCGCGTAAGCGAGCAACGGGATCGGAAACGCCGTCGTGCAGCATGGAGCCTTTGATACCCTCCGGTTGACCCGATGCAATACCCTCAGGCTTCGGGTAAAGAATCCCTTCGACCATCCAGCGTTCCGTGCCGCGGTTATCCTTCACAATACGTGGACCACGTTCACGATAAGGCGTTTCCAGATACTTTTCCCAGGTCTCTGGCGTAGACCCCACATGGCCATCGGCGTCTATTACTCTGACGTCGATCAACCAATCGTTGTCAGCAGCTGTACCTGTCTTTTCTAGATTCATCACTTTTCTCTCCGGGCTTTCACAATTACGCGCCTGGCACTTGTAGTTCATGTAGTTCAGCTTGAAACTAGCCCCGGAATTTCACTCCGGCTGGCCGCGGCACAAGACTGTCGAAGCACGTCTTAGCAAAGCATCCGAATACGTACTCGAGCTGCAACCGAATCGCATTGCCAAGCACAGTCCGGCGGCAAAGTATCTGGGTGCTACTCGAACAAGAGACGTGGAATTCTCCTATGATGGACGCCGCAGCGCTCTCAACCGGCCCTGGGGGATCCACGGCTCTTGGTTCTGACAAGCACCTTTGGAAGCGTACCAGCGGCTTCACGAACATGAACCGCGTTCCCGTGCTACGGGGACCAGACCAATGCATGTGGTG
>JBAUWJ010000263.1:0-27937 GCA_049583715.1 Arenicellales bacterium
GTATTCACGGCGTGTCGACAAAGACCCTCCCCGGCTCATGCGGGGCACTCCAGGTGGAGCTCGGCAGGCCCCAACAGCGCAGTACGATCGAACAATGCCTGTCGGAATAAATTCCGACCCACAGGAGGCAGGAGCCGAGAGCGAGCCGGCGTGGATGTATTCACGGCGTGTCGACATAGACCCTCCCCGGTTCATGCGGGGCACTCCAGGTGAGGCTCGGCAGGCTCCAACAGCGCAGTACGGTCAAACGATGCTTGTCGGAATAAATTCCGACCCACAGGGAAGTGGGGGAGTGTCGGAGAACGTCGGGAACGAGAGCCGACCGACCCACAGGGGTGCACGCGCCTGCGTCGGTATCCCGCACATCGAGAAGGCGCCCGGAGTTCTGTTGAAGAATGTTGTTCTTCACCCCCACTTAAACGTTATAGTCTCGCCAAGCCCAAGAGACAGGTTTCAGTTATGCTGGTCGAACAAATCTGGACTGCGAATTCCTTTCGGAACTTCAATTACCTGATTGCGTGCCCGGAAACGGGACAGGCGCTGGCCGTGGATCCGCTGGACCACAAGCGCTGCCTGGACAGAGCGAGGGACAAGGGCTGGGAGATCACCCAGGTCCTGAACACCCACGAGCACCCCGACCATACCGGCGGCAACGCCAAGGTCATCGAGGCGACCGGGGCCAGGCTGCTGGCGCACCAGAACGCCAGGGACAAGATCAAGGGCATCGACGTCGGCCTGAAGGCCGGCGATGTCGTCAAGGTCGGCAAGACCGTGGAGCTGGAAGCACTCGATACCCCCGGGCACACCATGAGCCACATCTGCCTGCTCTCCCATACCGACACGCCGTCCCTGTTCTGCGGCGATACCCTGTTCAACGCCGGCGCGGGCAACTGTCACAACGGGGGCCACCCCGCCGAGCTGTACGATACTTTCGTGCAGCAGCTCGACCGGCTTCCCGAGCGCACGCGGGTCTATCCGGGGCACGACTACATCAGCAACAACCTCAAGTTCACGCTGGACCGGGAGCCGGACAACGCGCGCGCGGACGCCCTGCTCGCGGAAGTGGAGAACCAGGATCCCGCACACGCCATGGTCACCAACCTGGCACTGGAGAAGGAGATCAATACGTTCTTCAGGCTGCGCTCACCGTCGGTGATCGCCCGGCTCCGGGAAGCGTTCCCGGACCTGCCCGAGGCCCCGGATCCGAAGACCGTGTTCCTGAAGCTGCGCGAGCTGCGCAATAGCTGGTGAGCGGGGCGCCCGACTCATCCCCATCGGGTGGGCTCAGCGGCAAGGCGCTCCGGTTCCAGGTGGTGCTGGACGAATTGGCGCCCGGCTCACGGGTGAGGGAGTTCGAGAAGCCGTCGCGCACTGCACAGCAAGCGGCCGACGCCGTCGGTTGCCGGCTGAACCAGATCGTCAAGTCTCTGCTGCTTCGTACCGACGAGGGCCGTCCCGTCCTGGTGCTGACGGCCGGTGGAAACCGCGTGAACGAAAGCATCGTCGGCACCCTGGTCGGCAGCGCGGTGCGCATGGCCGACGCCGATTTCGTTCGCGCCCATACCGGCTACGCGATAGGCGGTGTACCGCCGTTCGGCCACCCGGAAAGAGTCGAGACGCTGGTGGACGAAGACCTGCTCGTATTCGACGAAATCTGGGCCGCGGCGGGAACGCCCAACACCGTGTTCCCCATCGCTCCCGCCCGCCTGCTCGAAATCACGGGAGCACGCAGGATCCGGCTCGCCTGATTCATACGGCCGTCCTTCAGGCGGTCGCGTCCTCCAGGTGCTTGATGATCCGGGCGAGCTTCCCCTCCGCCAGGGACATGTCGAAGCCTTCCTCACTGCAGTGCTCGATCAGGGCCCGGGCCTCGTCGCGTATGGCGGCGATGCGCTCCGCGTCGAACAGTCCGAGGGCGGCGTCGAGAGCGTCGTCCGGCTCGCTCAACAGGGTCGGGACCAGCTCGCCTTCTCCGACCGGTGATTGCTCGCGGCAGATGTCCCCCGTGATCGGGAATTCCAGGCGAGTGAAGTGGGCGAGGCGCTTGACCTGCTCATGCTGAAGCTCGACCAGCGCCCGGGTGTCCTTCGCGGTCCTCATGTTGAGGCGGGTCAGCTCGGTAATCAGCTTGATCAGCGCCGCTTTCACCCGTCGCTGGTCACCCGGCAGGCCGAGGCATTGCTCGTAGTAGGCATCCGCCCTGGACTTGAGCTCGATGACCTCGGCGGCGGCAGTGTCCGCGGACAGGCGCCCGACCCTGGCCACCAGAGCTTTCACCTGTGACAGAAAGGCGCTGAGCTCGTCGTCGTCGCGGCGCTGCTCGGCATCGAGCTCCGTGGTGGTCTTGCCGCGCTCCGCGGCAGGGAAAAGAGGATTGCCGAGCTTGCGCCGCAGGTGACGCTCGCGACAGCCAGGGTGTTTCCTGAATTTCGGCTTCAGATCGTGCACTGGCCCTGGAGAAAAGGAATTGGGGTCGTTGCCACACAGCTTAGTTAGAAAACAACCGCTTTTCACGCAAAATCGACCGTTCAGCCCTTTCCGCTGCGGAAAAATGTGCTAAAAATGGCGAGGCATGCTCGCATAAGTCATTTCAAGACCATATCTCGGTACTAGTCTTGGCTGTGAAGACGGACCCGCCACGGCGGGAGGAGGGCCGGAACATGCGCGGCATACAGGTGTTGGGACTGACTTGCGCTGCGGCAGTGAGCTGCGCGGCGGCGGCCGCCGGTGTCGCCGGGTCTCGTTCGGCGTCGGGAACGCCCGGGCCGCGCGCCGTCACGGTCGAGACGTCCGGCGGTTTGTCGACATCGTGGCGCGATCACGACGAGCTGTTCCCCGACCAGGACCGCTTGGCGTACCTGCACCGAACCGTGTGTGTCGAGACGCGCGGCTGCTCCACTGCCGCGAGTGACCAGGGCACTTTGTCGAGACGATACGTCGACGCCCTGAGCCTCGGCAGCTACGGTCCCATGAACGTGAAGTTCACCGGCGATCGAGTCAAGCTCAGGGTCCGCTTCTAGGCTGGAGACCCAAGGGAGTGGGGCCTGTTCAGCGGACAGGCGGAAACGGCTTGACCCGCACCTTGGTTTCGTGATCCTCGAACTGATCGCCATGGCTGTCGCGGCCGTGGTGGTAATCCTTCTGCCAGCCCGATTTGCGCGCATCGCTGTCGCCGACGTTGAGGTCCCGGTTGAACTGCCTGCGGTGGTCACTCCATTGGTGATAGCGCTCCCGGATCTCCGGAGCATCGTCGAGGGAAGCGATCGCGGTATCGAAGCGGCTCAAGTAGCGGCGCGGGTAGGGCAGGACGCGGCAGAAAGGCTCCCCCTTGGCGAACTCGACTTTGTGCTGGGCGCGGGTGAGCTTCCAGTTCATGGTGAAGGTGGCGCTGGACCAGTCGGTCTCGACGATGCCTTCCAGCGCGCAGATGCCGTCCTTGGGGAGGTTGGGCGGACCCTTCACCCACAGGTTGTGGCCGGGCGGGGTTCTAAACAGCAGGCTGACCTCGAAGGTCAGTATGCCGTGGCCGAAGTGTGACAAGGCGCCGGGGGCCGGGTCGTCGCTCTTGATGTACAGGTCGTGGATGGAGTCGCCGCCGTTCCAGATCACCGCGAAGGGCACGGGGCAGAGCAGGTCCCAGCCGGATTGGTTGGCGATGGTGAGGGGCAGGCAGCGATAGGCGAACCGGCCCCGGGTGCTCTCCATCCAGTCACGCTTGCGGTCGCCGGGACGGATCTCCGGCGGGCGGTCGTTGACGAGATAAGCCGTCAGGGTCAGTGCGGGGTCGGTTTCGATTTCGGTTGTCGCCATGTTCGGGCTCGTGGGAATGCGTGGGCCGGGGGGCTAGTGGCGCATCCAGCGGTGGTATCGGGCCACCCACCTGAGGACACCGTCGGGGGCATGGGCGCGCTTCCACTCGCCCGCGGCCATTTTGTTGGCCTCCGCCAGGGTCGGGTAGACGTGGATGGTGCCGAGAATCTTGTTCATGCCCAGCTTGTGGCGCATGGCGGCGACGTATTCGGCGATCAGGTCGCCCGCGTGCTCGCCGACGATGGCGGCGCCGAGTATTCGGTCGCGGCCCGGCGCGGTGAGGACTTTCACCAGCCCGTGGCCCTCCTGGTCGGTGATCGCACGGTCCAGCTCGCCCATGTCATAGCGGGTGACCTCGTAATCGACGCCTTGCTCCCGTGCCTCGGTTTCGTTCAACCCCACTCGGGCCACTTCGGGATCCGTGAAGGTTGTCCATGGTATCACCGAGTAGTCGGCGCGGAATTTCCGGAACGCCCCGAACAGCGCGTTGACCGTGGCGAACCAGGCCTGGTGGGCGCCCGTGTGCGTGAACTGGTAGGGCCCCGCCACGTCTCCAACGGCATAGATGTTGGGATAGCGCGTCTGCAGGTATTCGTTGACACGCACCGTCCCGGACGGGGCGATCTCGATGCCGAGCTCCTCGAGGCCGTAGCCCTCGACGTTGGGCCTGCGCCCGAGTGCCACCAGGATCTCGTCGAAATCGAGGCGCACCGGTGAGCCGTCGTGCTCGCAGACGAGAGCATGCCCGCCCGGTCCCGCCTCGACGGCCACCGCTTTGTGCCCGACCCGGACATCGATACCTTCCGAGGTGAAGCGGGCGCGTACTATTTCGGCGATCTCCGGATCCTCGCGGACCAGGAGCCGGGGCAGCAGCTCGACCTGGGTGACGCGGCTCCCGAGCCGTGCGAAGCACTGGGCCATCTCGCAGCCGATGGGGCCGCCGCCGAGCACCAGCAGGCGGGCCGGCAGGCGGCGCAGGCTCCAGATGGTGTCCGTCGTCCAGTATTGGATCGCGTCCAGGCCCGGAATCGGCGGCACCAGCGGGCGTGCGCCGGCGGCAATGACGATGTTGCGGGTGGTCAGGACGCGGCCGCCGACGTCGACCTCGAAGGGGGAACGGATCACCGCCCGGCCCTTTATGCAGTCCACGCCGAGGCCGGTGTAGCGCTGCACCGAGTCGTGGGGCGCGATGGCCTCGATGATCTTCTGCACGCGGTCCATGACGTCGGCGAATTCGAAATCGACGCTGGCCGATGTCATGCCGAATTCCCGTGCCCTTCGAACGTCGTTGACGAACCTGGCCGAGCGTATCAGGGCCTTGGAGGGCACACAGCCGGTGTTCAGGCAGTCGCCGCCCATTTCGTTCGCCTCGACGAGGCTCACCTGGGCCTTCACGGCGGCGGCGATGTACGCGCTCACCAGCCCGGACGAGCCCGCGCCAATCACCACCAGGTTGCGATCGAATCGTTTCGGCCTGCGGAAGTCGCGATAGACTTTCCTTGTCTTCAACAGGTCGACGATCCGGCGCGCCGCCAGTGGAAAGATGCCGAGCAGCGACAGGGAGGCGAGCAGGGCGGGCGACAGGATGCCCTTCAGGGAATGAATTCCGGCGAGCTGGCTGCCGGCGTTGACGTAGACCACGGTGCCCGCGAGCATTCCGGCCTGGCTGACGAGGTAGAACGCCCGGGTCTTGATCGGCGTCAGTGCCATCACCAGGTTGATCACCCAGAAGGGGAACAGGGGCACCATGCGCAAGGTGAACAGGTAGAATGGCCCGTCCTTGCGCACACCTTCGTTCACCGCCCGCAGACTTCGGCCGAAGCGGCCTTGAACCCAGTCCCGGAGCAGAAAACGGGCAGCCAGGAATGCCAGGGTCGCGCCTATCGAGGAAGCAAACGAAACCACGACGGTTCCCACCCACAGCCCGAAGATGGCGCCGCCCGCCAGTGTCAGCCACACGGCGCCGGGCAGAGACAGCGCGGCCATGGCCACGTAGACCACGAAGTAGGCGGCTATGGTCCTCAACGGGTGGGCACGGTAGTACGCGTCGATGTCGTGCTGCCGTGCCTTCAAGGCCTCCATGTTGAGGTGCTGGCCGAGATGGAAATAGAAGAACGCCGCCACCGCCGCCGCGATGAGGAGAAGGACCGCCAGCCTGGTCTTATTCATTGTACTCGCGCAATTTGTCCGGATGCCCCGGTCGGGAGAGGCTTGCGATGAGACGTTTCTCAGCGCCAATTTGACCTTGAGACGGGTGAATACTCAACACCACCCGCTGAGGGTCCCGGCGGGCGGGCCACCCGGTCGATTGCCTGCGCGGCGGTCAAAGGGCCGGGGTGCGGCGGGATCAGCGCGTCGGACCGGGGCTCAGCGCCTTTGAGACGATCTCGGAGACGTCCCGGGACAGGCCCCTCGACTTGCTGATGTCCTCGAGAGTCCGGCGCATCAGCTCGCGTCGCCCCGGCTCGTACCGCCGCCAGAAGCTGAAAGAGGACGCCAGCCGCGCGGCGACCTGCGGATTGAGGCGATCGAGCTTCAACACGAAGTCCGCGACGAGCTCGTACCCCTTTCCGTCGCCGCGATGGAAATGCAGGGTGTTGCCCTGTGCGAAGGCGCCGATCAGCGCGCGCACCTTGTTGGGATTCCTGATGTCGAAGGCCGGGTGCCCGGTCAGCGAAACGACCCGCTCCAGTGTGTCGTCCTCCGGTGAGGTGGCCTGCACCGCCAGCCACTTGTTGACGATCAAGGGCTCGGAGTGCCAATCGCCGTAGAATCTCTCGAGGGCTTCGTCGCGTTCCCTGCCGCGTGTGGCGACGAGGCACCGCAGTGCAGCCAGGCGGTCCGTCATGTTGTCCGACGCCTTGAACTGATCGACGGCGAGAGCGCGGACCTCGGCCGTGCCGAGCTCCACCAGGTAGGACAGGCAGCAATTGCGCAGCGCCCGGGCGCCGATCTGGGTGCCCTCCGGGCGGTATCTCTGCTTCACCGTCATGGCGTGGTACTGCTCGCGGAAGCCGCGCTCGAGGCGCGACGCCAGCTCGCGCTTCAGTCCGCGCCGGGCCAGCGAGATCGCCTCGGGGTCGATGACTTCGAATGCTTCGGAGAGGTAAGTCTCGCTCGGCAGCTCGAGCATCTGTGCCTGGAAATGCCGGTCTGGATCGGTGGCCCGCAGGACGCGCTCGAAAGTGTTGAAGAAATGCGCGGGCACGTCGGGGCATCGGTTGCCGCGAATCCCCGCCACCCGGCTCTTCAACACGGCGACGGCCACCTGTTGGCCCGCATCCCACCGCACGAACGGGTCCGTATCGCGGGCCATGAGAAAATACCAGTCCTCGCTGGGACGCTCCATATCGAGCTTGATCGGCGCCGAGAAACCCCGCAACAGCGACGGTACAGGCTTCGCCGGCACGTTGAAGGAAAAGGACTGCGTCACCTTGCGCAGCTCCAGCACCCCGCTCGTCCTGCCGTCAGGCCATACGGGCATGGGAGCGCCCGTCGCATCCAACAGCGCCGCGCTGATGGGGATATGGAACGGCTTCTTGCGGCGTTGCCCGGGGGTGTCGGGCGTGTGTTGCCGCAGTGACAGGGTGTAACGGCCTTTGCCCGGGTCGTAGTGCTCACGCGCGGTTACCACCGGCGTGCCTGCCTGGCCGTACCACCGGCGGAACTGCGTCAGGTCCGCATCGTTCGCATCCTCCAGCGCCTTGACGAAGTCGTCGGTGGTCACTGCCTGGCCGTCATGGCGGGAGAAGTAGAGATCGGTGCCTTGCCGGAAACCACGCGGGCCAAGCAGGTGGTGGAGCATGCGCACGACCTCTGCGCCCTTGTTGTAGACCGTTACCGTGTAGAAGTTGTTGATCTCCTGGTAGGACTCGGGCCGCACCGGGTGGGCCATGGGGCCGGCGTCCTCGCGGAACTGCTGGGTGCGCAGGACGTTGACATCCTGGACCCGCTTGACGCCGGCGGACCCCATGGCGGCGCTGAACTGCTGGTCGCGAAATACCGTGAATCCTTCCTTGAGGCTGAGCTGAAACCAGTCACGGCAGGTCACGCGGTTGCCGGACCAGTTGTGGAAGTACTCGTGGCCGATGACTCCTTCGATATGCTCGTAATCCGTGTCGGTGGCGGTGTGCGGCGCCGCCAGCACGTACTGGGAATTGAAGATGTTGAGCCCCTTGTTTTCCATGGCTCCCATGTTGAAGTCGTCCACCGCCACGATATGATAGCGGTCCAGATCGCATTCGCGGCCGTAGGTCTGCTCGTCCCAGCGCATGGCGTTCTTCAGGGAGCGCATGGCGTGCTTGCACTTGTCGATGTTGTGATGCTGGGTGTAGATGTACAGGTCCACCCGGCGTCCGGACAGGGTGGTGAAGCGATCCCGGATGGAGGCCAGGTCACCCGCCACCAGGGCGAAGAGGTACGACGGCTTGGGATGTGGATCCCGCCAGACGGCACGGTGCGTCGCACCGTCCTCGTCCAGCGTCTGCGCGAGGTTCCCGTTGGAGAGCAGCACCGGAAAGCGCGAACGGTCCGCCACCAGGGTGGTGGTGTAGGTCGCGAGGACGTCCGGCCGGTCCGGGAAGTAGGTGATGCGGCGGAACCCCTGCGCTTCGCACTGGGTGCAGAAATTGCCGCTGGATACGTAGAGCCCCGACAGCTCGGTGTTGCGCCCGGGATGGATCAGCGTTTCGATGTCGAGCACGAACTCGCTCCCCGGCGCGGGGATCGTCAGCGCGGTCTCGGTGAGCATGTAGGCGCCGGGGGACAGCTCGCGGCCGTCAAGGACCACGCGAACCAGCTCCAGGTCCTCGCCGTCGAGCCGGATCGGCCGCCGGTGGCGGCCGTTGCGGCGGCACCTCAGGATGGCGCGCACGGAAGTCCGGGTCGGATCGAGCCGGAACGTCAAGTCCACGTCGTCGACCAGGAAATCCGGCGGCCGGTAATCTTTGAGGCGGACAGTGGCGGCTTCTTTGGCGGCGGTGGTATCCATGGAGGCGCGTTCCCCGTTGAGAGGTCGGGATGGGTGGCTCGTCGGCACGGCCCGGTCGGCCGGGAGTCAGACGATATAAAGCAATAGAATAACGAAAGCGGCAACGATGCCGATCGGAATCAGGGCGCCGAGCCAGTCGCGATTCTTGGCTTGCTCGCTCATTTTGAAGGCCTGTTTCAGCCCGGGAGCAAACCAGAACAGGAGTAGAATAAGCAGGGCGCCCAGGATCAGCAGCTGCCAGGTGTTGTAAGGGGTGCTCATACGGACTCTTGCGTCGAATGGGACGGGACAGTGCTTTAAAGTAACAGGAACATCGAATCAAGACCACAGAGGGTATCGACATCAATTTGACACGAAAGATCGCCGAGCTGGAGCAAGAGCACCGCGACCTGGACGCCGCCATCGGGCAGCTGGAGGACGCGGTCTACGTGGATCAGCTTCAGCTCCGGCGGCTCAAGAAGAAACGACTCCAGCTCAAGGACGCCATAGAGCGCCTGAAGAGCTCGCAGCTACCCGACGAGCCGGCCTGATAGCAAGGCCCGACCCGCTGATCCACGGCACTCCCCTGCTCCCGGGCGGTGCGGCCCGGGAGCAGTGAGTTCATCGCCGGCGCGTCCGTCACACAAGCTTCGATGACAGGGCGCCGGCACCCCGCCACATCCGCTCAGTAACGGTAGTAATCCGGCTTGAATGGCCCTTCAACCGCCACGCCGATGTAGTCGGCCTGTTGCTGCGTCAGGGTCGTCAGGTTGGCGTTGATCTTCTTCAAGTGCAGTCGCGCCACCTGCTCGTCCAGTTTCTTGGGCAGGGTGTACACCTGCTTCTCGTACTTGTCACCCTTGCTCCAGAGCTCGATCTGCGCCAGCACCTGGTTTGTGAAGGAGTTGGACATCACGAAGCTCGGGTGGCCCGTGGCGCAGCCGAGATTCACCAGGCGCCCGCGGGCCAGAAGGATGATGCGCTTGCCGTCAGGGAAAATGACGTGGTCCACCTGGGGCTTGATCTCCTCCCACTGGCATCGGCTCTCCATGGCCGCGACGTCTATCTCGTTGTCGAAGTGGCCGATATTGCTCACGATCGCCTGGTCCTTCATCCGCTCCAGGTGCTCGTACGTGATCACGTGGTAGTTGCCCGTGGCGGTCACGAAGATGTCCCCGGCTGAAGCCGCCTCCTCCATGGTCACCACGCGATAGCCTTCCATCGCCGCCTGCAGCGCGCAGATGGGATCGATCTCGGTGATCCAGACGTTGGCGCCGAGGCCCTTGAGGGACTGGGCGCAACCCTTGCCGACGTCGCCGTAGCCGAGCACCACGGCGACCTTACCGGCGATCATCACATCGGTGGCGCGTTTGATGCCGTCCACCAGGGATTCGCGGCAGCCGTAGAGGTTGTCGAACTTGGACTTGGTCACCGAGTCGTTGACGTTGATGGCGGGGAAGGGCAGCTCGCCCTTCGCGGCGAGCTGGTACAGGCGCTTGACACCGGTGGTGGTTTCCTCGGTGACGCCGCGGATGCTCTTCTGGATGCGGCTGTACCATCCGGGGTGGCTCTCCAGGCGCTTCCTGATGGCGGCGAAGAGGGCGCGTTCCTCCTCGCTGCCCGGGTTGTCCAGGAGGCTCGGATCCTCCTCGGCACGACTGCCCAGGGTCACGAGCAGGGTGGCATCACCGCCGTCGTCCAGGATCATGTTCGGGACGCCGTCCGGCCAGTCCATGATGCGATGGGTGAACTCCCAGTACTCCGACAGGGACTCGCCTTTGTAGGCGAACACCGGAATACCTCCCGCGGCGATGGCGGCGGCCGCATGATCCTGGGTGGAGAAGATATTGCACGATGCCCACCGCACCTTGGCGCCCAGGGCGACCAGGGTCTCGATCAACACCGCGGTCTGGATGGTCATGTGCAGGGAGCCGGCGATGCGAGCGCCCTTCAGGGGCTGGCTGGCGGCGTACTCCTCGCGGGTCGCCATCAGGCCCGGCATCTCGGTCTCTGCGATGGCGATCTCCCGGCGGCCGTAGTCCGCGAGCGAGAGGTCGGCGACGTGGTAGTCGGAAAAGACAGGCTGGGTTGCCGTGCTCATCTTTCACCTCCGAAGTGACAATGAAAGTGAGCGCCGTTTTTCGGGTTGCCCCGACGCCGCCTCGAGCCTGGCCGCGCGCCGAAATGGCGGAGCACCTTCGGGGCGTGGTTGCAGCGCTCCTCGGAGCGGTGGGATTGGTCGGAAGGCCGGATTATAGAAGGTTGGCCTGCGCCTTGAAACCGGTCGCGGGTCGGGATTGTCACCTTGACGACCACGGATGTCGCCGTGGCCGCGTTTCGGCTCCGTTACCGCCCCGCCGCAGGTCGGGCTTCAGCCTGGCAAAGGCCTGTGCGGGCCCCGCAGTCCGTTGTCGGAATGAATTCCGACCCACAGGGAAGTGGGGAGTGCCGGAGAGTCGCCGGGAGCGAGATCCGGCCGACCCACAGGGAAGTGGGGAGTGCCGGAGAGTCGCCGGGAGCGGGATCCGGCCGACCGGTACACAGGCCTTGATCCTGGCCTCCTGTTGATCCGTCCCGAGTGCCGCCGTGTTCAGGCCGCGATCGGCAGGCCGTCCTGGAAGGTGATCATTTCGCCCGGCTGGAGCGCAGTCCAGGTCTCGTTGTCGGTCAGCGGCTCGGTGGCGATGACGGTGACGATGTCGCGCGGGGTGGTGAGATCCACGAAGTCCACGGTGAGGTCGGCATCCTTGAGCCGCGCCACCCCGAACGGAGCCCGGCGGGTGATCCAGCACAGCTTGGTGGAGCAGTACCCGTACAGGGCCCGGGAGTCGGACATCAGCACGTTGAACACGCCGCGTTCGTCGATAGTCCGGCAGCGCTCGGCGATGAAGTCCGACAGCGATTTCTCGGGCGGTGCTTCCGGGAATGACTCCCGGATCTCGCCGAGCAGCCAGCAGAATATGCGTTCGCTGTCGGTGGTGCCCACCGGCTGGTAGGAGGAAAGCGGCAGGTCCGCGAAGTGTTCCACCTGGCCGTTGTGGGCGAAGGTCCACACCTGGCCCCACAACTCGCGTTGGAACGGATGCGTGTTCTGCAGGCAGACCTCACCGATGTTGCCTTCACGGATGTGGCTGACCACGATGTGGGACCTGATCGGATAGTTGCGAACCAGGCGGGCGATCTCCGAATCGACGCTCGGTGTGGGATCGTGAAAGGTTCTGCACCCGCGCCCCTCGTAGAAGGCAATGCCCCAGCCGTCGCGGTGCGGCCCGGTGCCGCCGCCGCGCTGCATCAAGCCGCTGAAGCTGAAGCAGATGTCGGTGGGCACGTTGGCGCTCATGCCCAGGAGCTCACACATCTTCTCGAACCTCGGTCTGTGGGGGCATTCCAACGCGCTGGACGCCGCCGCCCCCCGGCCCTGTTGCCTGCACTCCCCACTTCCCTGTGGTCGGAATTCATTCCGACATGCGACTGTCGGGACAAGGACGACCTTCAGCCTTCCCCCGTGAACCGGATACCGTCGGAATGATTTCCGACCCACAGGGCACGGACCCCTACCGCAGCTCGTCGGCCTTGTCGGTGCGCTCCCAGGTGAACTCGGCGTCGGTGCGTCCGAAATGCCCGTAGGCGGCGGTCTGTCGATAAATCGGCCGCAGCAGGTCCAGGTCCTCGATGATTGCCTTGGGGCGCAGATCGAAATGATGGCGGATCAGCTTCTCGATCTCGAGCTCCGAGACCTTGCCGGTACCGAACGTGTTGACCATCAGGGAAACGGGCTCGGCAACGCCGATGGCATAGGCCACCTGGACCTCGCAGCGCTCCGCGAGACCGGCGGCGACGATATTCTTGGCGACGTAACGGCAGGCGTAGGCCGCCGAGCGATCGACCTTGGAAGGGTCCTTGCCCGAGAAGGCACCGCCGCCGTGATGCGCCGCACCACCGTAAGTGTCGACGATGATCTTGCGGCCGGTGAGGCCGCAGTCACCCACCGGCCCGCCGATCACAAAGCGTCCGGTCGGGTTGACCAGGAAGCGGGTGTCGCTGTTGATCATCTGCGACGGAATCACCGGCTTGATGATCTCCTCGATCACCGCCTCAGTGAGCTCCTTGTGCTGGATCTCCGGCGCGTGCTGAGTGGAGAGCACCACCGTATCCACCATCGTCGGCACGCCGTTCTCGTAACGCACCGTAACCTGCGACTTGGCATCCGGCCGCAGCCAGGTGAGGCTGCTGTTCTTGCGCATCTCCGACTGGCGCTTGACCAGGCGGTGGGCGAAGTCGATGGCGAAGGGCATCAGGTTGTCGGTTTCGTTGCAGGCGTAGCCGAACATCAGCCCCTGGTCACCGGCGCCCTGCTCGCGGTCCAGGCCCTCACCTTCGTTGACGCCCTGGGCGATGTCCTGGGATTGCCTGTCCAGCGACACGATGACCGCGCAGCTATCGGCATCGAAGCCCATGCGGTCCGCAGAGGTATAGCCGATCTCGCGCACCGTGTTCCGCACCACTTCGGTGTAGTCTGCCCGCGCCGTGGAGGTGATTTCCCCGGACAGCACGACCATGCCCGTGTTCACCAGCGTTTCGCAGGCCACGCGGGAGTACGGGTCGCCGGAGATCAGGGTGTCCAGCACCGCGTCGGAGATCTGGTCCGCGACCTTGTCGGGGTGCCCTTCGGACACGGATTCGGAGGTGAAGAGGAAGTTGCGGGACATTGTCTGGATCTGGCTCCACTATTCGATAGGTAAAGCCGCAGGATTTTAGCAGTTGTGACCTGGATCGGCACGTGCCAAACTATGCCGCCGCGCAGCAAGTCCGCCTCCAACGCCTGCCTGATGACACCATTGAAGCTGACCCGCCGTCGTTTCCTGCTGATGGCCGGATGCGGTCTGGCCGCGGCCGGCGGCGGCTACACTTACGTGCGCGGCCTGCGCTTCCCGCCGTTGGATCTGGTCGGCGATGGCCCGACCACGGCCTGGAAGGCCGGAGGCACCTCCGTTTCCGCACGCGGGGCCTTTTTCAAGGCCATGGACGACGGTGCATTCCTGTTTCGCGCTTTCGTACCGGAGCCCGTGTTCAAAGTACGTGGCGACGGCGGCGGCGCGGTGCGGATCAAAGTGGAGAACCTGCACCGGGACGCGCAGCTCGGCGCCCAGGGGGCGCCGGCGTCTCTGGACGAGGAAAAGGACAACCTTGAACGGACGGTTTCCTTGCGGCCGGCGGCCGGGGCGGAGGCAGGGTTCTCCTGGCGCTTCCCCAGGCAGGAGCAGTTCCGGTTCGCGGCAATCGGGGATTCCGGAGGCGGCACGGAGCTTCACTGGGTCTTGAAGCGGGCGTCGCAGTTCGGCGCCGACTTCCTGCTCCACCTCGGAGACATCTACTACGAGAAGGGCGATCTCGAGCGGGCCTCGGGCCACTTCCGTGACGCCGATATTCCGGCCTACTCCGCCATCGGCAACCACGATTTCAACAACAACGGGCACGCCGAGTATCCGCGCTTCCATCGCCTGATCGGTCCCGGCAACTTCATCTTCAGGCTGGGCGGCATAGAATTCGTGACCTTCGATACGGCTGCTATGTTCTTCCCCGCGGACCGGGGCAGGCGGGGGCAAATCCTCAACGCTCTCAACCCCGTCGGCGCGAATGGGGGGATCAGGGACCGGGTCGCCTTCACGCACATGCCTTTGCGAGACCCCGACCCGAAGCGTGGCCATGCCGTGGGCCGGGCCGCCGAGGCCCGCTGGCTGAGGGAGCGCCTGTTGTCGACGGGGACGAAGAACCTGCTGGCCGGGCACATTCACATCAAGGACGAGTTCGACGACCACGGGCTGCACACGTACATCTCCGGCCAGGGCCTGGCCCACGCCGACTTGATCGTCAACCACGCCTACGCCCAGATCCTGCTTGGGGACGTGGCGCCGGGCGAGCCGGTGGCCTACCGGTGGCAACCGCTGAAGATGCCCTTCAACTGGCACTGCAACCGGCGCAACCTCGAAGTGCTGGACGCCTTGGAGCGCCCGCAGGTCAAGGCAAAGCTGTTGCGAGCGTGCCACAAGGCCTGATCCGGCCCCGTCCCGCCCTTGGGACCTGAATGGCGCGCGAATTATTAATCAGAGCCAACTTCCAAATTGGACCCGACCCGAGTAAGAATAGGGGTCCCCCATCCGTTCAGGTGTCATTAAGGGGGGGCGGGCCGGTTGCGGGCCCACGGCTGTAATGGCTGATTACTAGATAGCGCGGCAGGCGGAGCCGGCGGCAAGGTGCCGCGCCGGTTGCGGCGAGCCGTCAGGGGGAGGGGTGGAGAGAACGCAGCACCTGGTGCAGCTGGTCCATCAGACTGTCGGGTACCCGGTAGCCTTCCTGCTCGTGCCGTTTCTGCTTCTGAGCTTCGCCGGCAAGCCGGGTCACCGCACCGCTGGGTGGGCCTATCTCGTGCTGATGACCTTTCTGTACGGCACCGGCACGTTCATGACCCTGACGCGCCACGAGTGGCTGACCTGGGCGTTCGCCCGCAACGTTACCTTCAATTTCTTCGGCTACTCCCTGCTGCTCTACGGCCTGCGCGCCGCCTACCTGCTCCACCGGCGCGACGCGTCGGCCCCGCGGCGTCTCGACTATGGCCTTGCGGTCGTTCTGACCGCCTCCGTGGTCGCCCTGGCGTCCGTCGCCGTCTGGAAAGACACGCCCATGCGCGTG
The DNA here is from genome assembly GCA_049583715.1 of Arenicellales bacterium. Taxonomy (GTDB): domain Bacteria; phylum Pseudomonadota; class Gammaproteobacteria; order Arenicellales; family JAANXG01; genus JAANXG01. The sequence continues at coordinate 15,470 of JBAUWJ010000263.1, forward strand.
TTCACCCTTCTCGGCATCGTCCTGATCGTGCTGGAATGGCGCGACGTCAAGGCACGTTTCCGGCCGCGCAGCCGCCTGTTCAATCGCCATGCGCGCTTCGTGCTGGGATCCTACTTCTACGTGCTCACCGTCGTGTCCGTCGTGCATCTGAACGGCCAGATGCCTCGCAATCTCAAGTGGTTGTGGCCGACCTCGATCGCCATCGTGGTGATTTATCTGATCACATCGAGCCGTCATTTCCTTTTGACTCACCGTCGGGTGATCACCAAGTCGGCCCTGGCGGTGACCGGCATCATCGCCGTGTGCTTCGGTGCCTACGCGGTTTCGGAGTTCCTCTTCGGCCCCCTCGACCTCGACATGGCGGACCTCGCGCGCATGGCCGGCCCGGCATCCCTGGGCGGGGGCCTGGTCAACAAGCGGCTCGGCGTTGGTCCGGTCGCGATCGAGACTGTGCACCCCAAGCCATTCCGGATCGAGCCGGAGAGCGATCCGGCGCCCTATCTGGAGGCACTGCGTGCTCTCCAGCGGATGCTGGCACCCGGCACGTGGGCGCTCGCCGGTGGGCTCGCCGTTCCCATCACGATGGGCTGTTTCTACCGCCGGCACGGCGACGTCGACATCGTGATGCCGCTCGGCGTATTCAGCGACGTGGTGCGCGCGTTCCGCGCCGGCGGCTATGAGCTGTACACGAGCTGGGCGGTCACCCATCACTCGCGCGGCCTCCTGCTGGAGTGCAGGATCAAGAGCGATGGCCCGACACTGCGGCTGAGACCCAGGCGGCTTTACGTCAGGAGGCCGGCGCGCGGCGTGGAGGGGACGCTGCTGGGGAAGATCGATCTGTACCCCTACCGCGACCGGGGCAGCCATCTCGAGACCTGCAACAGCAACCGGGTGCTCGCGAAGCGAACCATGCGGTGCAGCTCCCTGGCGCCTTTCTCTCGTGCGGGCCAGGTGAGCTGCCTGGACCTGGAAAATGTGGCGTGCCTGAAGACACTGCGTACCGGCGCGAAGCACCAGCTCGACTGCGTGGTGATCCGCGATGGCCCCGACGCGGCCCGGGAGTGGTTCAAGGCGCAGGCCCTGACGGTCCCCCCGGACCGTGATCTGGTCCCGGCCGGCCGGGCCGTGTGAGGGCCGGCCCCGGATGACCGGCCCGGGGATGGGGCCTTTTCTTACAGGTCAGCCGCGATCGATACCGAGCTCTCTGAGCTTGCGGGTGAGCGTGTTGCGGCCCCACCCCAGTCGCCTGGCCGCCTCCTGCTTGTGGCCGTCGGTGTGCTGGAGCGCCGTGGTCAGCAATACCCGCTCGAAATCGCTGCCGAGGGTCTGGAGGATATCCTGCTCTCCGAGCGTCAGGCGCTGCCGCACGGTCTGTCTCAGATAGCGGGTCCAGTCGGGCTCCCCCTCTGGGGCCGCTTGGCCCCGCATTTCCAACGGCAGGTCTTCACGGGTCACCCGCTGCGAAGGTGCCATGACCGTGATCCAGCGACAGACGTTCTCGAGCTGGCGAACATTCCCGGGCCAGGCGAAGGCCTGGAGCAGGACGAGGGCTTCGGGTGTGAGCTGCTTGGGCTCGACCTGGAGCTCGCGCGCCGTGGCCGCGAGGAAGTGCTCCACCAGGAGCGGTACGTCCTCGCGGCGGTCCCTGAGCGGCGGCAGCACCAGACGGATGACGTTCAGCCTGTGAAACAGGTCCTCGCGGAACCGGCCCTCGGCGACGCTCTTCTCCAGGTCCTGATGGGTGGCGGCGATGATCCTCACGTCCACCTCGATCTCCGTGTGGCCGCCGACACGGTAGAAACGATGGTCCGACAGGACGCGAAGCAGGCGGGTCTGGAGGTTTGGCGGCATGTCGCCGATCTCGTCCAGGAACAACGTGCCGCGATGGGCCTGCTCGAAGCGCCCGGTGCGCCGCTCGTGGGCGCCGGTGAAGGCGCCTTTCTCGTGGCCGAACAGCTCCGACTCCAGCAGTTCCCCCGGCACTGCGGCGGTGTTGATGGTGACCAGGGGCTGCCCGGCCCGGGCGCTGTGGACGTGCAACGCGCGGGCAACCAGCTCCTTCCCGGTTCCCGACTCTCCGCAGATCAGCACGTTCACGCGGGAGTTCGCCAACCGGCCGATGGCCCGAAACACTTCCTGCATGGCGGGGGCCTCGCCGATGAGTGCCGATACCGGCCCCGCGGCACGCCGCGTGGCCTCGCCCGCGTCGCGCTCGCTGACGGCGCGCTCCACCAGCCTGACGGCTTCGGCCAGGTCGAAGGGCTTGGGCAGGTACTCGAAGGCGCCACCGCGATAGGAATCCACCGCGCTCTCGAGGTCCGTATGGGCGGTCATGACGATCACCGGCAGACTCGCGTCCCGCCCGCGAATCTCCTCCAGGAGGTTGAGTCCGTTGATGCCGGGCATCCGGATGTCGGTGATCACCGCTGCGGGGCGCTCCCGCTCCAGCAGGGCCGGAACGCCTTCGCCGGACTCGAAGCTGCGCGTGTCGTAGCCGGCCTTGGACAAGGCTTTCTGCAGTACCCAGCGAATGGATTCGTCGTCGTCGATGATCCAGACAGTCCGTTTCATCTCGCCTCGTCCCGTGACCAGGGCAGCAGCAGGGAGAACCGGGTTCTGCCGGGCTCCGATTCGAGCTCGATGGCGCCCCCGTGGCGATGAACCACGTCCTGCGCGATGGACAGGCCGAGCCCGTTGCCTTCCGCCCGCGTCGTGACCATCGGGTAGAAGACCTTGTCCTGAAGCTCTTCGGGAATCCCGGGGCCGTTGTCCTCGACATCCACGCTCAACACGCGCTGGTGCCACTGCTTGCCGATGTAGCGCGCCTCGACCACGCGGGTCCGGAGGCGGATCTCGCCGCGCGTGGTCTCCGCCAGGGCCTCGACGGCGTTGCGCATGACGTTCAGCACCACCTGTATGAGCTGCTCGCGGTCGCCGCGGATCAGCGGCAGGCTCGGATCGTAGTCCCGGATGATGGACAAGCCTTCGCGGCCTTCGGCCTGGACCAGCTTGCGCACGTGCTCCAGCACCTCATGGATGTTCAGGGGCCGGGGGTCGATGGGGCGGTAGGAGCCCATGATCCGATCGACCAGGTTGCGCAGCCGGTCGGCCTCGTGAATGATGATCCGGGTGTACTCCCGCTGCTCGCGGTCCCGCAGCTCGTCGTCCAGAAGCTGTGCCGCGCCCCTCAGTCCCCCCAGGGGGTTCTTGATCTCATGCGCCAGCCCGCGCAGGATCTCCCTTCCCGCGGCATGGCGGTCCGCCCGCTGCTCCTCGCGGGCGCGGGACAGGAATCGGTCCGCCCGCGTGAGCTCCAGGAGGAGAGACAGGGGCTCCAACGCCCCGTGCACGGGCGTCACGGTCAGGTCCACACGCGCCGTCTTCCTTGATCCGATCACCACCGCCAGGTCGTAGGCACTCACGGTGTGGTCCTTCTCGAGCGCCTGGCGGGCGCAATCGACGACCGAGTCGCTGTCGAGGCACAGGCCCGCAAGCGGCCGTCCGTGGGCATGCCTCGCGCTCACCTCGAACAGCGCCTCGGCGGCCGGGTTCATTTCGAAGACGCGCAGGTCCGCGTCACATCCCACCAGCGCGGTCTGGATGTGGTCCGCGTAGTTGCGCGCAGGAGCGAGGGTCACGGGCGATGTCTGCCTCAGGGGTTCCATCGGCTATTGTCGCACCAAAACAGTGCATTGGAAGCCCGATTGGGCGCCCCCTCTGGCCGGGGGCGCCCGCCGGTTCCGCTAGACGCTGTAGTAAAGGTCGAATTCGACCGGATGAGTGCTCATTCTCAGGGTCGTCACTTCCTGGTGCTTGAGGCCGATATAGGCGTCGATGGTGTCGTCGCTGAACACACCGCCGGCCTTCAGGAACTCCCGGTCCTTGTCCAGGGCGTCCAAGGCAATGTCCAGGCCGTGGGCGACGGTGGCCACCTTGACTTCCTCCTCGGGCGGCAGGTCGTAGAGGTCCTTGTCCAGGGGCTCCCCGGGATGAATCTTGTTCATGATCCCGTCGAGGCCGGCCATCAGCATGGCCACGAAGGTGAAATACGGATTGCCGGCCGAGTCCGGGAAGCGTACCTCGATACGCCGCGCCTTGGGGCTGGAGACGTAGGGGATGCGACAGGACGCCGAGCGATTGCGCGCCGAGTACGCCAGCAACACTGGTGCCTCGAAGCCGGGCACCAGTCGCTTGTAGCTGTTCGTGGTGGAGTTGGCGAAGGCGTTGATCGCGCGCGCATGCTTGAAGATGCCGCCGATGTAGTAGAGGCCCAGCTCGCTCAAGCCGCCGTACTCGTCGCCCGCGAACAGGTTCTTGCCCTCTTTCGCGAGCGATTGGTGCACGTGCATACCGCTGCCGTTGTCCCCAACCAGGGGCTTGGGCATGAAGGTCGCCGTCTTGCCGTGCTGGAACGCCACGTTATGGACACAGTACTTGTAGATCTGCAGCTCGTCGGCTTTTCTCACCAGCGTATTGAACAACATGCCGATCTCCGCCTGGCCGGCGGTCGCCACCTCGTGGTGGTGCACCTCGGTCATGACGCCCATTTCCTCCATCGCAAGGCACATCGCGGACCGCAAGTCCTGGAAGGCATCGACCGGGGGCACGGGGAAATAGCCGCCCTTGACGCCGGGCCGGTGCCCTAGATTGCGCTCGTCATAGGGGCGGCCGGTATTCCAGCTCGCCTCCGTCGAGTCGATTTCGTAGAAAGCCCCGCTGATGTCCACCTCCCAGCGTACGTCGTCGAAGACGAAGAACTCGGCTTCCGGGCCGAAGTACGCCGTGTCGGCGATGCCGGTCGACTTCATGTAGGCTTCGGCGCGCTTGGCGATGGAGCGGGGGTCGCGTTCGTAGCCCTGCATGGTGGTCGGTTCGATCACGTCGCAGCGCAGCAGCAGCGTCTTCTCGAGCAGGAAGGGGTCGATGACCGCCGTCTCGCTGTCGGGCATCAGGATCATGTCGGATTCGTTGATCCCCTTCCATCCGGAGATCGACGAGCCGTCGAACATCTTGCCGTCCTCGAAGGTCGATTCGTCGACCACGTGCGCGGGCACGGAGACGTGCTGCTCCTTGCCCCGGGTGTCGGTGAATCGGAAGTCGACGAACTTGACGCCGTCGTCTTTGATCATGTTCAGAACATTCGCCGCGGACATTTCGCGTTTCCTCATGGGTTGATACGTTGATGAATTCTCACCGCCTTTCGCCGGCGCACCACTTTGCAGCCCGGGAATCGAGTGTCGAAGTCACTGATCCTTCGGTGGTGCGTTCCTGCCACGGCGCGGACTTTGTCTGGCGATCCGGGGTCGCCTCCAGGCGGAGCGACCCAGGCCCGAAGGCCGGAGTGCGCTGAATGCACTGATACACAGCACGATTCGTGCCAGGTAAGGCCGGGAAGCGCGCAAACACGCGGAGAGGCCAAGGGGGAGGCTCATCGCCGGCCCGAGACGCACGCTATTGGTGCGTTAGGATAAAGGGTGCACCATCATAGTGCGCATAGCGGGTGACAGGTGTTCGGATCAGGCATTGACACGAATGCGAATCCTGATTTCGGACTCCTCCTCCCAAGTGCTTACGACCTCATGGCCATGTATCCGGCACCACGCCGGGATGTCCTGAAGCGCGCCGGGATCGGTGGCAATGACCTCCAGCTCGTCTCCGGCCGCGAGCTGCCTGATCCGGTCCTGGGTCCTGATCACCGGCATGGGGCAGAGCAGGTGTCTGGCATCGAGCCGGTGCACGGGCGCGCGGCCCGCGCCGCCACGCACGGCGGCATCATCCGCGCTGGCTACACGTACCATGCCTGCGGAATCTCGCGCTGCGGAAACGGTGTGACTTGCAGGGTCCACTCGGCGCCGTCGGTGCGCCGGACCTTGACCGCCACCTCGGGCGCGTCGCGCCCCTGGCCGTATCGCGCCGTGATGCGTGCCGCCGTCTCGAGGTCATCCCCGTCCGGCTCGCCCTGGATGATGGCCAGCGGACCGCTGTGGCTCTCGGCCGCGAGACAGGTGAACCGGTTTCGGTAACCGGTCAGGTAGTTCGTTTCTCCGGCGTCGCGAGCGACGATCAGCTTGAAGCGCTGGTTGGGCCGGATGTGCCGGCCCACCTTGAGCAGCATAATGTCGTCGAGATCGTAGTCGCGCGATTCCCGGTGGGCCCACAGGTCCCGCAGCTTGGCGCTGTAGCTCGCGTCGGTGAGGAAGCAGCAGCCCCCCGCCGGCTGGGCGTAGTCGCTGATGCCGAACCGCTCGGCCATCTCCATCTGCGGGCGTCGGCTGCGTCCGCGGATGTCTCCCAGCGCCTCGCGGTCGACCCATCCTTCGCGTTCCGGGAGAGTCGGCTCGAGGGCCTTGGCGCACAGGGGCCTCAGCAGGCGGTCGAACGCCCCCGATTCGCGCTGGACGATGGGCATCTTCTCGCGGGTCTGGGACTTGGGGCGCTGGCCGATCACCTCACCAGTGATGATGAAGTCGAAGCCGTTCTCCTCCATCCACTGCCGGGCCTTGCCCACCATGAAGCCCTTGCAGTCCAGGCAGGGGTTCAGGTTGGCGCCGTAGCCGTGCCGGGGATTGAGCACAACGGACTTGTACTCCTCGATGACGTCGATGATATGCAGCTTGATGCCGAGCTGCTCGGCCACCCACAAGGCGTTGTTGCGCCTGGGGCGCTCGCGCCGGGCATTGCGGATGGCGTGGGTATGGCCCTCCACGCAGAATCCGGTGAAGAAGTTCAGCCCCTCGACGTGCACGCCCTGCTCGAGGATCAGCCTGGCGGCCAGCATGGAGTCGAGGCCGCCGGAAATCAGGGCAACGGCTTTGGCTTGTCGGTATGCGGGTGCGGTCATGGGGAGCCATTCGGGATGATGCGATACGCCGTAAAAATGCAAAAGGACCCCGGACATGGGGCCCTCTTGCATTCATTTTCAGGCGAGATTACGCCTGCTCCTCCTCGGTGACTTGGGCTTGTGGCCTGTCGCAAGAGGCACCTTATCCCAAAAATTTTGCCCTGTCTAATCTTTTGGGGCGCCGGGTCCGGCCCGGGCGCGACCATCGGCGGCATGCCAAGATATAATCCGGCGTTTTGCCGGACCGGGCGAGCCGACAGCGTGACTTTTCAGGAATTGATCCTAAATTTGCAGCAATTCTGGGCAGACCAGGGCTGTGTGCTGATGCAGCCCTACGACATGGAGGTGGGCGCGGGAACCTTCCACGTCGCGACCTTCCTCAAGGCCGTGGGCCCCGAGCCCTGGAACGCCGCCTACGTCCAGCCGTCGCGCCGGCCGACGGACGGCCGCTACGGCGACAATCCGAACCGGCTACAGCACTATTATCAGTTCCAGGTGGTGATGAAGCCGTCGCCGCCGGACTTCCAGGACAAGTTCCTGGCCTCCATCGAGAGCCTCGGGGTGGACCTGCTCACGCACGACATCCGCTTCGTCGAGGACGACTGGGAGTCGCCGACACTGGGCGCCTGGGGCCTGGGTTGGGAGATATGGCTGAACGGCATGGAGATCGCCCAGTTCACCTACTTTCAGCAGGCGGGCGGGCTGGATTGCTCGCCGGTCATGGGCGAGATCAGCTACGGGTTGGAGCGTATCGCCATGTACCTGCAGGAAGCCGGCAGCATCTTCGATCTGGTGTGGACGGAAGGACCGCAGGGCACCGTGACCTACGGTGACATCTACCACCAGAACGAAGTCGAGCAGTCGGCCTACAACTTCGAGCACGCCGACGTGGAGTTCCTGCTCGGGGCGTTCGAGCACCACGAGACGCAGGCGGGGCGCCTGGCCGGTCTGGGGCTGCCCCTGCCCGCCTACGAGCAGGTCCTCAAGGCCTCCCATACCTTCAACCTGCTGGATGCACGCCACGCGCTGTCGGTGACCGAGCGGCAGCGCTACATCCTTCGGGTGCGGGCACTGGCGAGGGCGGCGGCCGGTGCCTACTACGAATCGCGGAAGCGGCTTGGATTCCCGATGCTGCGCGAGTCCGCGGAGGCCCGCCATGCCTGAGCGCGAGGACGTTCTGTTCGAGCTGGGTACCGAGGAGCTGCCGCCGCGCGCCCTTCGAGGCCTCGGCGATGCCCTGGTGGCGGGATTCCGGGAAGGCCTGGCGCGCGAGCAGGTTGCGCTGGAGGCCATCGAGGGCTTCGCCACGCCACGCCGCCTGGCCGTATTGATTCGTGGCTGCGCCACGAGCCAGCCGGAGCGCCAGGCCGAGCGCCTGGGCCCGGCCGTATCCGCCGCCTTCGACGCGTCGGGTGCGCCCACCGCGGCGGCCGAGGGCTTCGCACGGTCCTGCGATACCACGGTGGCCGCCCTCGAGCGGGTCGCTACGGACAAGGGCGATCGCGTGGCGTACCGATGGCGCGAACCCGGTCAGGCAACCCTGGAGCTCCTGCCCCGCATCGCCGGGAAGGCCATCGGCGATCTGCCGATTCCGAAGAGAATGCGCTGGGGCGAGGCGAGCGTCGAGTTCGTGCGGCCGGTGCACTGGCTGGTGTTCCTGATGGGCGCGCAGGTCGTGCCCTGCAGCCTGCTGGGTCTCGAGGCCGGGCGCCGCAGCCGGGGTCACCGCTTCCATTGCCGAGAACTCTTGGCCTTGAACCACCCGCGGGAGTACCAGAGCCGGCTCAGGGACGAGGGCTACGTCATCGCCGGTTTCGACGAGCGCGAGGCGACCATCCGCAGCCAGGCCCAGCGGCTCGCCGCTGAGCAGGCAGGCACCGCGGACATCGATGAGGGCCTGCTGACCGAGGTCGCGGCCCTCACCGAGTGGCCGATCGCGATCGTGGGCAGCTTCGACAAGGCGTTTCTCGGCGTGCCGAGGGAGCTGCTCGTGCTGACCATGAAGCGGGACCAGCGCTACTTCCCGATCCTCGATGCCTCGGGTGGTCTGTCGAACCGGTTCGTCGCCGTGGCGAACATCGCCAGCCGCCACCCGGACGTGGTTCGCCAGGGTAACGAGCGTGTGATCCGGCCGCGCTTCGCGGACGCCAAGTTCTTCTGGGACGAGGACCGCAAGACTCCGCTCGCGGACCGCCTGGAAGACCTCAGGGGGGTGGTGTTTCAGGACCGCCTGGGCAGCATGTACGACAAGTCCATGCGGGTGTCGGCGCTGGCTTCGGACATCGCGCTGCTGACCGGGGCCGATACGGAAAAGGCGGAGCGCGCCGGACGGCTGTGCCGCTGCGACCTGGTGACGCGCACCGTATTCGAGTTTCCCGAAATGCAGGGCATCGCGGGCCGCTGCCTGCTGACTCACGAGAGGGCCGGCCCGGAGCTGGCGCAGGCGATGGAAGAGGTCTATATGCCGCGCCACGCGGGAGACGCGCTGCCGCGGACGAAGGTGGGCACCGTCGTGTCCCTGGCCGAGAAGCTCGATACCCTGGTGGCCATCTTCGCCATCGGCGAGATCCCGACCGGCGACAAGGATCCCTACGCCTTGCGGCGCGCGGCCCTGGGCGCGCTCAGGATCCTGCGTGAGCAGCAGCTCAGGGTGCCGCTGTGGGCGGTGGTTCAGATTGCGCACAACCGGCTGGGCGAGGAGCTGAAGTCGGAGGGCACCGTGGAGGCCGTGTACGATTTCATGATGGAACGGCTCAAGGGAACATACCTCGATGAAGGCGTCGACAGCGGCGTCTTCGGGTCGGTGCTGGAGGTACGGCCTACCACGATCGCCGACTTCGACAAGCGAATCCACGCGGTGACGGAATTCCGTTCCCTGCCGGAAGCCGCGGCCCTGGCGGTGGCCAACAAGCGTGCCCGCAACATCCTGCGCCAGGCGGGCTTCGACGAGGACACCGCTTCGGTCGACCCGAACCTTCTGTCCGACTCGGCCGAGGTGCTGCTGAGCGAGCGGGTCACGGCGCTGGAGGCGCAGCTCGAGCCGCTGCTGGAGGTCGGCCAATACGACGCCGCCCTGAGGCTGCTCGCCGGCCTGCGGGAGCCCGTGGACAGGTTCTTCGACGAGGTGCTGGTGATGGCCGGCGATGCGGCGCTGCGCGCCAACCGCCTGGCGCTGCTGTCGCGGCTGAGCCAGCTCTTTCTGCAGGTGGCAGATGTCTCGCAGCTCCAGATCTCGACGCGCCAGGCCGGCGAGCGGGCCGATGATCAGACCGAGGTCCGGACCGGGGGCAGGGGCGGCAGCCGGGACGGTGAAGGCCGGGGGGGAGGGGACCACGGCCGCGACGGCCGGGACCAGGGCGACGTCGGGAAGACAGACCCTGGGCGGGTGTGATGCGATGAGGCTGGTGATACTGGATCGGGACGGGGTCATTAACCAGGACTCCGACGACTACATCAGGACGCCCGAGCAATGGGTGCCCCTGCCCGGCAGCCTGGAGGCCATCGCGCGCCTGTGCCGCTCGGAGTACCGGGTGGTGATCATCACCAACCAGTCCGGTGTCGGGCGCGGCCTCATTACCCTGGACATGATGAACAAGATCCACATGCGCATGTTCGAGCTCATCCGCCAGAAGGGCGGCGAGATCGACGCGCTGCTGTTCTGTCCGCATGCCCCGGACGCCGGCTGCGACTGCCGCAAGCCGAAGCCGGGCCTGTTTCTCGAGCTGACTCGCCGCCTGAGAGTGAACGTCGCCGGCGTGCCGGCCGTGGGGGATTCCGCCCGCGACCTCGATGCCGCAATCGCCGCCGGAGCCGAGCCCGTGCTGGTCCGGACCGGCAAGGGTGCCGAAACCGCCGCAGCGATCGAGCGCGGCGAGTACGGGCGCTTCCAGGACGTGCGCGTCTACGACGACCTGGCGGCCTTCGTGGACCACCACATGCTGGGCGATGCCTCACGCGACACCATCCGCTGACGCGGTGATTCTCCGCTGATGCAGTGGGTCCGCTCGCTGGTGTTCTTCATCGGCATGCTGGTCACGGCGGTGGTCTACACACCGTTCGCCCTGGCCGTGTCGCCGCTGCCGCCGATCACGCGCTCGAGGCTCATCGGTGGCTGGGCGAAGATGATCGTCGCCTGGCTGCGCCTCACCTGCGGCTTGACCCACCGCGTCGTCGGGCTGGAGCACCTGCCGGACAGACCCTGCGTGATTCTCTCCAAGCACCAGTCTGCCTGGGAGACGATCGCCTACCAGGAGATCTTCCCCGCCCAGGCCTGGGTCTTGAAGCGCGAGCTCCTGTGGGTGCCGTTCTTCGGCTGGGGGCTGGCGGCGACCCGGCCCATCGCCATCGACCGCTCCGCCGGGGTGCGGGCGCTGGACGATGTGGTCAAGCAGGGCATGGACCGTCTCGCCGGCGGGCGCTACGTGGTGGTCTTCCCCGAAGGCACGCGGATGGCCCCGGGGGAGCGGGGTCGCTACAACCCCGGCGGCGCGATGCTCGCCAAGAAGGCCGGGGTGCCGGTCGTCCCGGTCGCCCACAACTCCGGGAGCTTCTGGTCCCGCCGCGGCTTCCTCAAGAAACCGGGGGTCATCGAGGTCCGCGTGGGCCCACCCATCGAGGTGGCGGAAAAGCGTCCCAAGCAGATCAACGCCGAGGCGGAGGCGTGGATCGAGGCGCAGATGCCGGAGCTGGAGCCGGGATTACGGCGATAAGCCTGCTGTCGGCGCAGGCCTGGCGTGACACCCCGGGCGGGAGTGTCCCCTGGTGCGACAGGCTTCAGCCGCTGTCCTGCTTGCAGAGCGTTTCCAGAGGGAACTCGACGGCGGCGCCGTTGACGGCTTTGAGCACGGAGCCGTTGTCGCCGACATCGTAAACAAGATCTCCGTTCTTCGTCTGGTTCTGCTGGTCCTCGGGTTTGGTCAGCTCGCCGGGCAGGGGCACGTACTTGCCGGTGTCGACGTCGATGGACATACCGGGCTTCAGCCGGAAGGGCCCGATGCGCTCGGGTGCATAGCCGTCCTCCACGCGGCCGTACTTCACCAGCTCGTCGATGATCAGTTGCACCGTGCCGTCGGCCATGGGCTCGCCGAAGTGGAACAGGAACTTGGCGTGTGTGTTGAGGTTGGTGGTGAGGATGCCGATTCCGAGGCCCTTGCGGCTTGGATACAGATGGAAGTTCGCTTTCGATACGCCGTCGAACTGCTCCTTCGAGATCTGCCCCGGCAGGGTCTGCACGTATTTGTCCGGGTTGGTGAGAAACTGCTTGTTCATGAGGCTTTCGAACTCGTCGTACACGACGGAGCAGTCGAAGGTGCCGGCATGGACCTTCACGGAAATGAGCGCCAGCACCAGCGCGCAGGCGAAGGGGGCGGGGTTCTTGAAAGGTCGCATGATCTGAAAGAAGAGCTCGTGTGTCCGCGCGGGGACGAGAGCGGGCGATTATAACGATTTGAGCGGCCGGCGAAACCGACCGGAGCGCCCGAGCGGGTCCCGGCGGGTTATTCCGCAGCCGTCGTGTTCGACAGTTGCGCGAACTGCGCGACGGAGACCTGCTCGGCGCGCCAGCCGGGGGAGATGCCGCAGCGCACGAGCTCGTCCTCGTCGATCATTCCCTTCAGGGCGTTGCGCAG
>JBAUWJ010000264.1:0-1895 GCA_049583715.1 Arenicellales bacterium
GGCGCCCGGCGCGGGACCAGGAACAAACCGCCTATACCAACCTGTCCTGTCTCGGCGAGTTCCTGCTGGGCTATCCGAACGAATACGGCCTTTATACGGATCGGCCGCTGCTGGACCCGCTGCGTGATGGTGCCGCTATGCTACCGAGAGCGGAAGACCTTCCCGGAAAGGTGGATCTCGGGCGCAACGGAAGCTACCTCGTCATGCGCCAATTGCGCCAGGATGTGCAGGGTTTCTGGAAGTTCCTCGACCACCAGGCCGGCGGCGACCCTGCGTTGCGCCAACGCTGGGCGGAAGCGATGGTCGGCAGGACGCTGCAAGGCGAGCCGATCGTCGTCGCAAGGGACGAAACGATTGCCGGGGATCCGCCGAGCGACTCGAATGCCTTCACCTATGAGTCGGACCCACAGGGTATCCACTGTCCGCTCGGTGCCCACATACGGCGGGCCAATCCGCGCAATGCCGATCTTCCGGCCGGCGGTCCGGGTATCCTCTCGAAACTGAAGCGCATCCTGGGATTCGACGCCGAGGCGCTGGCCCGGGACCTCGTGGCCTCCACACGGTTTCATCGCCTCCTGCGCCGGGGCCGCGCGTATGGCCCGAAGGTTTCCCTGGACCAGGCCTTGGGCGACACGGCCGCCGATGAGACCGGGCTGTACTTCATCTGCCTGGGCGCGAACATTTCCCGCCAGTTCGAGTTCGCGCAGAGTGCCTGGATTGCGGGAACGAAATTCAACGGCCTCGGAGGCGAGGGCGATCCCCTGCTCGGGCACCGCGAGGCGGGTCCGGACGGGACGCCGACCGATGTCTTCTCGATGCCGCGCCCGGACGGACCGGACGAGCGCTTGTGCGGACTTCCGAGGTTCGTCACCGTGGTCGGCGGCGCCTACTTCTTCCTGCCGGGTATCCGGGCCTTGCGCTACCTGGCAGGCGCGCACTGAAGGAGATCATCCATGGACTCGAACACCAGCCGCCCGGCGCCTCCCGCCAATACCGGCTCGGCAGTCCTGAACTGGATCAGCGATACGCTGCTGAGATTGGTGCAGTTTCAACGCCGTTTCGATCCCTTTATCCGTCCGGCCTTCGATGCCGTGCTCCGCGATCCGCTGGCGCGTTTGTTCACGTTCCTGATCAATCTGGGGCGGCCGAACGAGGGCCTGAAGATTGCCGAGGAGAAGCCTCTCGACGACGAGGAGGCCTGTCTCGATTCGATCGTCGCCACCTTCACGAAGCAGATGAATGGACTCTGGAAGCCGGGGGGATACGAGCGGGGCGGGAACACCAAGACGCACGGGATCGTGCGCGCCGAGCTCATCGTCCACGACGGTCTGGCGGCGGAATTCCGGCACGGCATCTTTGCAGAGCCGCATACTTACCGGGCGTGGGTGCGCTTCTCCGGACCGGGGCCTTACGTTACCCCGGACATCGACGACGTCGGCTTCATGAGCATCAGCATCAAGCTGATGGGCGTGCCGGGCCCCAAGCTCATGGACGAGGAAAAGTTCACCCAGGACTTTTTCGGCGTGTCGACGCCGACCTTCGTGACGGCGAACACCCGCGAGAACGCGAAGTTGCAGAAATGGAGCCTGAAGAACGCATCGATCTTCTACTTCATCAATCCAGCCGATTCCCACCTGCGGGACCTGATCATGCAGGGGCTGTGGATCAAGACACAGAGCAGTCCCTTCGAGGCCCCTTACTTCAGTTGCGTGCCCTATCTGCTCGGAGAAGGGCAGGCGATGCAGTATTCCGTGTGGCCGAAGTCCAATAAGAAAACACGCATACCCCGGCTGCCGCTGCGGCCGCCGGATGACTACTTGCGCACTGCCATGGTCGCGGCCCTCGACGCCGGCGACGTGGAGCTGGATTTTCGTGTGCAGTTGCAGACCGACCCA
>JBAUWJ010000265.1:0-3703 GCA_049583715.1 Arenicellales bacterium
TGCCTGGAGAGCGACCCTCACCCTAGCCCTCTCCCGCCAGCGGGAGAGGGGACCTTTCGCGGCGGCGTCTTGGGCGCCGGGATGTGGGTCAGAATTTATTCTGACTTGAGGCAGTTGTCGGAATGAATTCCGACCCACAAGGGGGGCGGATGAAGCTCCCTCTCCCCCGTGCCGGGGGAGAGGGTTGGGGTGAGGGGGTGCTTGGAAAACCACCTTCACCCTAATCCTCTCCCGCCAGCGGGAGAGGGGATCTCGGTGTCGGAGTGAATTCCGACCCACATTTTGTCGGAGTATTGATTTGATCAGTCAGACGGGCCAGCCCGACAGGGTGTTGTCCGGCATGCGGCCCACCGGGCGGTTGCACCTGGGCCATTACCACGGCGTGCTGAAGAACTGGATCGAGCTTCAGAACGAATACGAGTGCTTCTATTTCGTCGCCGACTGGCATGCCCTGACCACGCATTACGAGGACCGGAACCTCAACATGGAGGAGTATGTCTGGGAGATGGTGGTCGACTGGCTCGCCGCCGGCGTCGACCCCAACCGCGCCACCTTGTTCATCCAGTCCCGCGTCCTCCAGCACGCGGAGCTGGACGTGCTGCTCTCCATGATCACGCCGCTCGGCTGGCTGGAGCGGGTCCCGAGCTTCAAGGACCAGCAGGAGAAGCTCAAGGAGAAGGACCTGTCGACCCACGGTTTCCTGGGCTACCCGCTGCTGCAAAGCGCCGACATCCTGATCTACCGCGCCTCCAAGGTGCCGGTGGGCGAGGACCAGGTGCCGCACATCGAGCTCACGCGCGAGATCGCCCGCCGTTTCAACTATCTCTACGGCCGGGAGGCGGGGTTCGAGGAAAAGGCCGAGGAGGCGGCCAAGAAGCTGGGCAAGAAGGGGGCTCGCCTGTACCGGCAGCTTCGCACCGCCTACGTCGAGCAGGGTGACCACGAGGCCCTCGACAAGGCGCGGGCGATCCTCCAGGAGAACAGCAACCTCGCCCTGGGTGAGAAGGAGCGGCTGCTGGGGTGGCTCGAAGGGGGCGGGCGCATCATTCTGCCCGAGCCGGACGCCCTGCTGACGGCCGCCTCGAAGCTGCCGGGCCTCGACGGCCAGAAGATGTCCAAGTCGTACAACAACGTCATCCTCCTGCGCGACGACCCCAAACGCGTGGAGCAGGGGCTGCGGACCATGCCCACCGATCCCGCCCGCAAGCGCCGCACGGACCCCGGCGAGCCCGAGAAATGCCCGGTGTGGGACCTGCACAAGGTCTACTCGAACGAGGAGACCAAGGCTTGGGTGTGTGAAGGCTGCCGCACGGCCGGCATCGGGTGCCTCGACTGCAAGCAGCCGGTGATCGACGCGGTTCTCGCCGAGCAGAAGCAGATGGTGGCCCGGGCGCGTGAATACACGGAAGACCCCACCCTCATCAGGAACATCATTTCCGACGGCTGCGAATATGCGCGCGACGTGGCCGAGGAGACCATGGAAGACGTGCGGGCATCGATGGGGTTAAACTATTCGTGACGCTGCAAGTGGGAATTCGAAGTCGCGTGATTCTGACCCAAACGAAGTACCCTCTCCCCCGCGCTGCGGGGGAGAGGGCAGGGTGAGGGGGGTTGTCCGAGAGCCACCCTCACCCTGACCCTCTCCCGCCAGCGGGAGAGGGGACCCCTTCTTTTCAATTCCACAATTGGACCAGGTGAGCCGAAAGCACCCGATGGCAGAGCACGACGAAATTGATGCCCCGGGGGACGGCTCGCAGGACAATCCCGGATTTCGCGCCGTTGTCCTTGGCGAGAACTTCGTCCAGTGGCCCCGGGACCTGTACATTCCACCCGATGCCCTGGAGGTGATCCTCGAGGCCTTCGAGGGGCCGCTCGATCTGCTGCTGTACCTGATCCGCAAGCAGAACCTCGACATCCTGGACATTCCGGTCGCCCAGATCACGGAGCAGTACATGGTCTACGTCGAGATGATGCGCTCCGCCAACCTGGACCTGGCGGCGGAGTACCTGGTGATGGCGGCGGTGCTCGCTGAGATCAAATCCCGGATGTTGCTGCCACGGGAGGAGGAAGAAGAGGACGAGGAAGACCCGCGTGCGGCGCTCGTCCGGCGCCTGCAGGAGTACGAGCGCTTCCGCGAGGCCGCATTCGAGCTGGACGAGCGGCCGCGGCTCGGCCGCGACGTGTTCGTGGCGTTCGCCAAGCACGAGGTCCACATTCCCGAGGAGCAGCGGCCCCAGGTCAGCCTCGAGGAGCTCGCGTTGGCATTCCGGCGCGTCATGGAGCACGCCGCGCATCTCAAGCATTTCAACATCACGAGGGAAGTCCTCTCTGTGCGCGAGCGCATGACGCGGATCCTCAACACCTTGCAGAGCCGCGACTTCGTCCGCTTCGAGGCCCTTTTCGACAAAGCGGAGGGCCGAATGGGCCTGGTGGTCACCTTCGTGGCCATACTGGAGCTCGTGAAGGACGAGATGATCATGGTCGTGCAGAACGAGCCGTTTGCCTCCCTGCACATCCGCAACGTGGCCTGAGATCCGATGAGCGGGGGAGACTCGGAGCTGAAGAACATCGTGGAAGCCGCCTTGCTGGCGGCGGAGGAGCCGCTCAGCGTGGCCGCGATCTCGGCGTTGTTTCCCGAGGACGCGGCGCCGTCGGCGACCGAGCTCCGCGAGGTCTTCGAGCAGCTCGAGCGCGACTACGACGGGCGGGGTGTGGAGCTCAGGCGCGTCGGCAAGGGCTACCGCTTCCAGTCGCGCGAAAAATATTCCCCGTGGCTGCGCAAGCTGAGCGAGACCCGCCCGCCGCGCTACAGCCGCGCGTTCCTGGAGACGCTTGCCATCATCGCCTATCGCCAGCCGGTGACCCGCGGGGACATCGAGGAGATACGCGGCGTGAGCATGAGCAGCGAGATCATGCGGGGGCTGTTGGACCGCGGCTGGGTCAAGGAGGTGGGCCATCGCGACGTGCCGGGCAGGCCGGCGCTGCTGGGGACCACCCAGGAGTTCCTGGAGTACTTCAATCTGCAGGCCCTGAGTGATCTTCCGCCCTTGCTGGAGCGAAGGGAGGCGTCTGAGATCGCCCGCGAGCTGAATCTGCGACTGCCGCTGGAGGACGGGAATGGCGATGCCGAACCCGACCGGGACGGTGACGGCGGCGACCCGCCGGAGGTCGCCGGCGCGATGGATGACCATGCCGGCGGCGGTACCGAGGGTGACATCGGGGGCTATATCGAAGGCGACACCGGCGACGATGCCGTCGACGAGACGCCCGAGCCGCGGACCACGGCGCAGGTTATCCCCATCGACGACGCCTTCAGCTCTCGAGAAGGTGACGGAGAAGCTTCATAAGGTTCTCGCGCGGGCCGGCCTCGGCTCGCGCCGCCATATCGAGCAGTGGATTGTGAACGGGCGCGTCACCGTCAATGGGGACGTCGCCCGCATCGGCGCCCGCGTCGGCCCCGGCGACCGGCTTGAGGTGGATGGGCGTCCCGTCGAGGTCGCACCCGGGAGCACGGCGCGCGTCCTGATGTATCACAAGCCCCTTGGCGAGGTCGTCACCCGCGACGACCCCGAGGGCCGGCCGACGGTCTTTTCCTCGTTGCCGCCTCTTGGGACGGGGCGTTGGATCGCGGTAGGCCGCCTGGACATCAATACCAGCGGCTTGATCCTGTTCACCAATGACGGTGAGCTCGCCAATCGCCTCA
>JBAUWJ010000266.1:0-5083 GCA_049583715.1 Arenicellales bacterium
ACAGCCCTCACCCGGGGCAAGGCGAGAGCAGTGCCGCGCCCTGCCGATGTCGGATTGAAATCCGACCCACACTGTCAGGACCGACCCATCCTCTATGGGTACAGCCCTCACCCGGGGCAAGGCGAGAGCAGTGCCGCGCCCGTGCCTATGTCGGATTGAAATCCGACCCACACTGTCAGGACCGACCCATCCTCTGTGGGTACAGCCTTCACCCGGGGCAAGGCGAGAGCAGTGCCGCGCCCATGCCGATGTCGGATTGAAATCCGACCCACATTGTCAGGACCGACCCATCCCCTGTGGGTCGGAATTCATTCCGACTGGACAAACGGCAATCGATCCTCCGAGCCCGAAGAACACCGCCTGTCTATTCGCCGCACGGCAAGCGCCGCCGCCAGGCCCAGTGCTGCGCAGAGCAGCATCATGCCGAGCAGCTCGTACGCGCCGTGCTGCTTCGTCAGGAGCGCACCGGTAATCGAGGCCAGCACCGCCCCGCCCCCGACGATCAACGCGCCCGACAGCCCCGAGGCGCTCCCGGCCAGCGTTGGCCGCACGGACAGGGCCCCGGCGTTGGCGCTGGGGTTGGTCAGGCCGTTGCCGAAGCCGGCGAATACAGTGGCGCCAAAGAGTGTCGAGGCATTCAAGTATCCGGCGAGGAACAAGGCCAGCCCCGCGACCAGGCCCGTGCAGGCGGCAACCCTTCCGGCAATCATCATCGTGGTCAGCCGATAGCGCCTCGCGTGCCGTCCGGAGAGGAAACTTCCCAATGCAAACCCGGCCGTGATGGTCCCCATGCAGAACCCGAGCGCTGCCGGGGACACCCCGAGCGCCGTCGCCACCAGCGGCGCGCCGGCCAGAAAGACGTAGAAAGCCGCCGTCGAGAATGTCATGCACAGCGCGTAGCCCCAAAATCGCCCCGAGCGGAGCAGCTCCGGGTAGCTCCGGAGCTGGGCCCCGAAAGTGGAGGACGGGCTCTGGTTGGTCTCGCCGAGATCGACCCAGCAAAGACCGAGCACCGCCACGCCGAAGCCCGCCAGCACCACGAAGTTCGACCGCCACCCGAGCAGCTCGTCCAGCGCCCCGCCGAGCACCGGTCCCAGCATCGGTGCCACCGCCATCGCCGTGCTGACATAGCCCATCAGGCTCGCCGCCTCCTGCTCCGGCGCCGTGTCCCGGATCACCGCGAGCGCGAGCACCCAGCCCGAGATCATGGCGGCCTGCAGCGCCCGGAAAGTCAGGAAGACCCAGATACTGCTCGCCAGCATGCAGCCCACGGATCCCGCGATGAAGACCACGAGAGCAGCCAGAAGCACCGGCCGCCGCCCGAAGCGGTCGGACAGGGGCCCGACAATGAGCTGCACGATCGCCGTGATCCCGAGGTAACCCGACACCGCCAGGCTCACCAGTGAATAGTCCGCTCGAAGCGCCTGCGCGATATGCGCCAGCGACGGCACGAACATGTTCAGGGACAGCACGGTGAGCCCCGTGAGCAGCACCAGGGTGAGCAATCGCGGCGCAGAGGCGGAGTTTTCCATGTCGTTCTTCACTTGTCGTGGACACAAAAAAACCCCCTTTGGCTCCTCGCCAAAGGGGGTTTTCGGTGAATCGTTGTTCGGAAGATACCCGCTAAGGCGACGGCCCCAGGCTGACCACGGCGGCTACTACCACGACAGCGCCGTCTCGGCGTGAAGGGCGAGCTGCGAGAGGTGCCATTGCGGGTTTCATGGTGTCGGCTGGATTCGGGGTTCCCGTACTCTGTTACGAAGCCTAATGAAGCCTCCATGCCCGGTCAAGGGAAGCGGCCCGCCGGGCGGGTAAGGCCACCGCTCCGCACCGATGCGTCCCCGGAAGCAGCACCTACGACTTCGAAAAAGCATCTCCTCGCTCAACCCCGAATCCACCCATACTGCGTTTAAACGTGGGTACGAGCTCAACAACAGGAGAAACCCATGTTCCAACGCTCCCTTTCCTTCACGGCGACCGTGCTGGTCGCGGCTGCACTGATCGTGGCCTGCTCGCTCCAGGAGAGCAACGCGCCCGGGCGCCGGCCCGCCGCGGCTCCGGCAAACCCGGCAAAACCCATGACCAGGGAGCGGCAGGCTCCCGCCGCCACTGCCGCGGGCCTCGCCAAGAGCACCCCGGCAGCGCAGGCACTCCGGTACGAAAGGGCGCGCCAGGTCGCCTCGTCGCCCTCGGTCTTCATGGCCCCGATCGAAGCGCCGGAGGCCGAGCACTACGCCCACTTCAACGACAACCCGCTGCGCCGCGCCGTCGAGCACCCGGTCTCGACCTTCAGTATCGATGTCGACACCGGCGCCTACGCCAACGTGCGCCGCTGGCTGAACGAAGGCCGACTGCCGCCCAGGGACGCCGTGCGGGTGGAGGAGATGATCAACTATTTCGACTACGCCTACGCGCCGCCGACCGATGCCGACAAGCCCTTCGCGGTGCACACCGAGATCGCGCGCACGCCCTGGAACCCGAAGACCCACCTGCTGCGCATCGGCATCAAGGGTTACGACGTCGCGCCGGGCCGGCGCAAGCCGGCCAACCTGGTCTTCCTGATCGACGTCTCCGGCTCCATGGGCGCGCCCGGCAAGCTCGAGCTGCTCGAGCCCGCCCTGAAGCTGCTGGTGAACCGGCTGACGGCGCGTGACCGCGTCGCCATCGTGACCTACGCGGGCCGCTCCGGCGTGCTGCTCGAGCCCACCGCCGGCGACCAGAAGGCCCGCATCCTGGCGGCGCTGGATGGCCTCGCGGCCGGGGGCTCCACGAACGGCGGTGCCGGCATCCGACAGGCTTATGCGCTCGCCAGGCAGTCGTTCATCGACGACGGTATCAACCGGGTCATCCTCGCCACAGACGGTGACTTCAACGTCGGCACGGTCAACTTCCAGCAGCTCAAGGACCTGGTGGAGGGCGAGCGAAAGAGCGGCGTCGCTCTCACCACTCTCGGCTTCGGCGCCGGCAACTACAACGACCAGCTCATGGAGCAGCTCGCCGACGCCGGCAACGGCAACCACGCCTACATCGACAATCTCAACGAAGCCCGCAAGGTGCTGGTGGGCCAGATGACGGGCACGCTCCAGACCATCGCCAAGGACGTGAAGATCCAGGTCGAGTTCAACCCGGCCGCGGTGTCCGAATACCGCCTGATCGGATACGAGAACCGCGCCCTGAAGCGCGAGGACTTCAGCAACGATAAAGTCGACGCCGGTGAGATCGGCGCCGGCCACACCGTCACCGCCTTGTACGAGATCTCATTGGCCGGCGACGAGCAGCGCATCGCGGCGCTTCGCTACGGCAGCACGGCGCAGGGCGGCGGCAACGCCTCCGAGCTCGCCTTCGTGCGCATCCGCTACAAGAAGCCCGGCGGCGACACCAGCCAGCTCATCGAGTGGCCCTTGCGCCGTGACCTCGTGAAGAACGATCTCGCCTCGACCGACGCCGATTTCCGCTTCGCCGCCGCCGTCGCCGCCTTCGGCCAGATCCTGCGGGGCGGCAAGTACACCGAAGGCTACAACTACCAGCAGGTCGAGAGGCTCGCCCGCGGCGCCCGGGGCACCGACCCCTTCGGCTACCGCGGCGGCTTCCTCAACCTGGTCGCCCTGGCCGAGGCTTTGGATGTCCCGGGCCACGCCGCGGCGAACTGAGCTGGAACGGAGTCACCAGTGGTCGCTTTCCTTCATCAACGGTCGGGTGCAATCGGTAGCGCAACGACCACAAGACTCCCTCTCCCCCGCTCGCGGGGGAGAGGGCTGGGGTGAGGGGGCAGTGTGAAGCGTTGCATGCGTTTGTTGTTCCCGCTCATCCCGGCCCTTTCCCCACTGGGGAGAGGGAACCCGGAAGCTCGACAACAGTTGACTTCACACACACGGAATCTCCCGGAAGATGCGCAGGGCCATCCGGCCGTTATACTGCAAGACTCGAAACGATGCCCGGCCGCTCGCACGAAACGCGAGCCGACCGCGAGCGAGGCGATGCACGATCGGCCGAACGCATATGATTGTTCACAAATGACGAGAGCGAGCCACGGTTCATTACCGCAAGAAGCTGACTCATTACCCGTCACCGGGAGGGCCGCCCGCACCATGTCATCGGGGGGGAAGTCCGCCGCCGGCGACCCGGCCTCGTGCAAAGACAGTGGCGGTGCCGGGACGCGCCGCCGGACAGGCGATGGCGAGACGACCTGACGCCCGATGCCCGACCCCACAGACGAGGACCTCATGCTAGCCTACCGCGCCGGCAGCGCCGCCGCCTTCGATACTCTCTACGAGCGCCACAAGGGCCGCCTCTACCGCCACCTGCTGCGCCAGTGCGGCGAGCGGCCTCTGGCCGAGGAGCTCTTCCAGGAGACGTGGATGAAGCTCATCAAGGCGCGAAAGCGCTACGAGCCCCGCGCCAGGTTCACGACCTGGCTGTTCCACATCGCCCATAACCTGCTGATCGACCACTACCGCCGGGGCAACCCCGGCCTGCCGGCTTCCTTCGACGAGTCCACGACGGTCGACGATCCGCCCGCCAACGGCCGCACCGAGCCCGAACGCGAGGCCGCGGCCCGCCAGGCCACGGGGCGGCTGCTCGACCTGATCGCCGACCTGCCCGAGGCCCAGCGCGAGGCCTTCCTCATGCGCGAGGAGGGCGGCCTGTCGCTCGAAGCCATCGCCGAGGCGACCGGTGTCGGCAGGGAGACGGCCAAGAGCCGGCTGCGCTACGCGGTCGCAGCCCTTCGCCGCGGCATGCAGGAGTTCCAGCCATGAGCAATGCGGACGACAAGCTGCTCGAAGATTACCTCGCCGGGGACTCCAGGCTCTCGCAGCGTTATCGCGAGGAGACCGGCTCCGAAGGTCCGCCCCCGGAGATCGACGACCGACTGCGCGCCGCCGCCCGCCTCGAAGTGCGCGCCGGCCCGACGCGTCTCGCCCGCTGGCAGTACACCTGGACCCCGACCCTCGCGGCGGCCGCGGTGCTGGTGCTGGCCGTGGGCGTTACCCTGCTTACTCTTCGCCAGCCCGGCGTGCGCGAGCAGAGCACGCCGCCCACCTCCGTGCCAAGCCAGGCACCGCAACCTCGAGCCGGGACGGCC
>JBAUWJ010000267.1:0-13387 GCA_049583715.1 Arenicellales bacterium
GTATGTCCTATCCGGTTTTTGGAACAATCTGGCTGTGTATCTTGAACGATCGCCCTTGAGCCATAGCTACGGCTATGGCTCGGCGGACGATCGTTCAACCTGCCTTGCCAGCTTGCCCCAAAATCCCCGATCCCGGTGAGAAATGCGGGCTGGAAGGCGGCTGAGAAACGGCGCTCGCGCCTGAGCCGGTCCCGTGGCACCAGAGCGTGTTGCGCCGATCAGGTCCCGAATCGGAGCCCGAGTTGCGTCGCGTTCGAATGTGAACGCTCGTGCTGCAGCAGATACTGCTTCGTCTCGATCCCGCCCCCGAAGCCGGTCAGCGAGCCGTTCGCGCCGATGACGCGGTGGCACGGAACCACGATCGGCAGGGGATTGGCCCCATTGGCCGCACCCACCGCGCGGCTTGCGGTGGGTCGCCCGATTCGCTTGGCGAGCTCGCCGTAAGACACGGTCTCGCCGTACGGGATGTCGAGCAGCGCGGACCACACCGCATTCTGAAAGGAGGTGCCCGCGAGCTCGAGTGGCAGATCGAAGCGCGTCCGCTCGCCGGCGAAGTAAGCGCGAAGCTGGGCGAAAGCGTCCTCGAACGCCTCGTCCCTGCGCCGCCAGCTCGCAGCGGGACGGCGGACGCGGCCCCCCGCAGCAAAGCTGATAAGACGCAATCGGTCACCGTCTCCGGCAACCAGAAGGCGTCCGACGGGGCTGTCCAGCCAGCCGTAGAACATGGATTCGTCGGATGTCGACAAGAGGCTATGCCCTCGGAGGCGGTGATTCATCCCGATCATAGCAAGTCGTCGCCGCTGCGAGGAGTGGCAACGGTGAGCCGTGCGGCTGAGCGGGCGCGGGCGGCGCCGGGCTCCGGGATTCAGCCTCGGACGAAGGCGGCGGCGCGCCCGCGCAGCGAGACCCCGAGCCCCGCGGACACTCGGGCACCTGAACCTCGCCGTCCGATTCAAGTCCAATCATAGTGAATCCCCTCTATACTGCGCACGAGCGCGGCCGGCAAGAAATCCCGGGCAGCGCCGCTTCTTCACCTGGAGATTCGATTCATGGCATTGAAACTACAGACCATCATCTGCAGCACGCGACCGGGCCGCGTCGGTCCCGCAGTGGCCCGGTGGTTCCACGAATTCGCGGTCCGGCACGCGGGGTTCGACTGTGAGCTGATCGACCTCGCCGATTTCGACCTGCCGGTTCTCGACGAGCCGAATCACCCGAGACTGCAGAAGTATCAGAACGAGCACACGAAACGCTGGAGCGCCAGTGTTACCGCCGCCGACGCCTACGTCTTCGTGACGCCGGAATACAACTACGGCCCGTCTCCGGCCTTCGTCAACGCGATCGACTACGTGTACAAGGAATGGAACTACAAGCCCTGCGGCTTTGTGAGCTACGGTGGCATTTCCGGGGGCCTGCGGGCCGTGCAGCTGGAAAGGCTGCTGGTCACGACCTTGAAGATGATGCCCATGATGGAAGGCGTGCCGATACCCAGAGTCGCCAACCAGCTCGATCCGGATGGCAATTTCGTGTCGAACGAGACCATCGACGGCACGGCCAAGACCATGCTGGATGAGCTGCTGCGCTGGGCGCAGGGCCTGCGCGAGATGCGCGAGCGCATGGCGTGATACACGGCCGGTAGTGGCTGTACGAGCGATACGTCCGGCCCGAGGCCTCTTCAGGAGGCGACGCTGCCGGCGCCCGCGAGATCCCTGACTTTGTCCCTGTCCGCCAGCAGCTCCGGCGCCGGTCCCTCGTGCACGATGCGCCCGTCGTCGATCACATAGGCGTGATCGGCAATCTCCAGGGCCATCCATGCATTCTGCTCCACGAGCAGCACCGAGATGCCCTCGGCGCGCATGTCGCGAATCACCTGGAAGACCTCCTTCACGATGAGCGGGGCGAGGCCCTGGGAGGGCTCATCCATCACCAGGAAGCCGGGGTTGAGCAGGAGCGAGCGGGCCACGGCAAGCATCTCCTGCTCACCGCCCGAAAGCTGTCGCCCGAGACTGTTGCGTCTTTCTGCAAGGCGGGGAAACACCTCGAGGACGCGCTCGATGGACCATTTGCCGGGACGCGTGGCGGGCACGCGCAGGTTGTCGAGCACGCTCAGGTGGCCGAAGATCTTCCGGCCCTCGGGAACGTAGCCCACCCCGAGCCTCGCGGTCCGATGCGGGGACCAGCGGGTTACATCCTGGCCATAGAGAAGGATGTTCCCGCTTCGCGGCGGCGTGAGCCCCATGACGCTGCGCAGGGTCGTGGTTTTCCCGGCGCCGTTCCGCCCGAGCAGCGTCACCACCTGGCCCTCGTCCACCGAGAAGGAGACCCCGTGAAGGATGTGGCTCTTTCCGTAGTAGGTGTTGATGTCCCGGACATCGAGCAGGCTGCTCATGCCGAGCCTCCGAGATAGGCCGCCTGGACGTCGTCGTTGGCCGCGATCTCCTTCGGCGTGCCCTCGGCGAGGAAACGGCCGTTGTCCAGCACCGTGATGCGATCCGCGACATCGAACACCAGGCTCATGTCGTGCTCGATGAACAGCATGGGAATGCCGCGTTCGTCGTGCAGATGCCGGATGAGGCGGACCATGTGCTCGGTCTCCGTGTCGCCCATCCCGGCGGTCGGCTCGTCGAGGAGCAGCAGCTTCGGATCCAGTGCAAGCGCCACCGCCACTTCCACGACACGCTGGTCGCCGTGGGCCAGCTCGCCGACGACGCGGTCTTCCTTGCCGGCGAGCTGGGTGGCTTCGATCAGCTCGGCAACCTTGCCGCGCACGGCCCGCCGGCGTGCGCCGCCGATGAACGGCCGGCGGTTGAGCCCCATCGCCGTCTCCACCGCCACCTGGACGTTCTCGAACACCGGCAGGTCGAGGAAAACCTCGGTGATCTGGAAAGTGCGCACGATGCCGGCATGCACGCGCCGTTCCGGAGAGAGTCCGTTGATGTTGTCGCCGTTGAATATCACCTCGCCGGAGCTCGGAGGAAAGGCACCGCTGACCAGGTTGAACAGCGTGGTCTTGCCGGCGCCGTTGGGTCCGATGACGGCGCGGAGCTCATGCGGCGCCACTTCCAGGTTGATTCCCTCCAAGGCCTGAAGCTCCCCGAAGCTCCGCGAGATGTTGTCGAGTGACAGAATGCTCACGTGCTCACCCTCCGCCGCACGAAGCCGAGTATTCCTTGCGGAAACACCAGTACGATGACCACGAAGAGCAGGCCGATGAAAGTCATCCAGTTCGCGGTCAGGCTGCTCAGGTAGTCCTGTACGACCACGAAAATGATCGCTCCCACGAGCGGTCCCCAGTAGCTGCGCATGCCGCCGAGGACGCAGATGATCACGAAGTCTCCCGACAGCGTCCAGTGCAGGTCCTGGGGCGAGGTAAAGTTGTTGAGCAGCGCCTCCAGCGAGCCCGCGAGGGCGGCGATCAGGCCCGAGATGGCGAAGGACGCCCAGATGTAGCGTTCTATGGAAATGCCCAGGAAGCGCAGCCGGCGCTCGTTGGAGCGCACCGCCGCGAAGGTCCGGCCGAGGGGGGAGCGCAGGACCAGGGCCACGATGCCGGCACCGACTGCGAAGAACAACAGGACGAAGTAATAGAAGCTCATGCCCTGCAGCGGAACCGTCAGGGCGCCGAAATGCAGCGGTTGCCGGGAAAAACCGGTCAGGCCGTCCTCGCCGCCGGTGAGGGAGTTCCAGCGCACCGCGATGAAGTAGATCATCTGTCCGATGGCGATGGTCACCATGGCGAAATAGATGCCTCGACGCCTGACCGTCAAGGGGCCGACCAGCAAGGCGACCGCGCCGCCGAGGGCCGTGCCGCCGAGTATGGCGAGCAGGGTGCTCGAAGTCAGATACTTCAGGAGCAGGCCGGTGCCGTACGCGCCAAGCCCGAAATAGGCCGCGTGGCCGAAGGACAACCCGCCGGTATGGCCGAGGAGGAGGTTCAAGCCCATTGCGGCCAGCGCGAACACCAGCACCCGCGAGCCGAGCGCCGTGTACCCGCCGATCCAGGGCATCCAGAAGGGCGCCGTGAGAAGCAGCCCCCAGACGATGACGTCCGCGTAGGAGATCTTCATTCCAGCAAGCCCTCCTGCCCGAAGAGACCGCGGGGCCTCACGACGAGCACCACCGCCATGATGGCGTAGATGACCACATCGCTGGCGGCTGGCCAGTAGGTGGTCGTGATGCCGGCGGCGACGCCGATGATGATGCCGCCCAACAGGCTTCCGATCAGGCTTCCGACTCCGCCGACGATAATCGCCACGAAGCTCGGCATGATCAGCGCCGTTCCCATCGTCGGCTCCAGGCCGAGGCGCCCGGCGGCGAGCACCCCGGCGAGCCCGGCAAGCAGTATGCCGAGCCCGAAGTTGGCGGCCCGTAGCCGGAAGATGTTGACGCCCAGCGCCGACACCGTCTCGAGGTCGCTGGTCCCGGCGCGTATCCGCACGCCCAGCCGCGTGTAGCGAAGGACCAGGAACAACGCCCCGGTGGCCACCAACGCGATGGCGACGAGGACCAGGCGGTAGCCGGTGATGAAGAAATACGTCTGGCTGAGGGGATGGGCCAGCACATCCGGCACGGAAAAGGGCAGGCCATTGGCACCCCAGATCGTCCGCACCAGGTCCTCGAGGATCATGGCGAGGCCGAAGGTCACCAGCAGGCTGAACAGGGGGTCGCGCGGATAGACCGGCCGGATAACCACGCGCTCGACGATGACCCCGACGATCGCGGCCAGGATCGGCGACACGATCAGGGCCCCCGTGAAGCCCAGGTAAGGTGCCAGCGTGTACGCGAAGTAGGCGCCGAGAGCCAGAAAGCCGCCGTGCGCGAAGTTGATGACGCCGTTCAGGCCCAGGATCAGGGAAAGACCGAGCGCCATCAAGGCGTAGAACACGCCGATGATGAGCCCGTTGAACGTATTGAAGAATAGAACTTCCATCGCCTCACCTCTTCCGATCCACGATGATCGCCGTGATGGTCGAAAATACGGAAAGGCCCCGTGCGCGCCGGTGGTGCGCACGGGGCCGATTCAGTTTCCAGAGCCCGTTCAGGACGGGTAGACGATCTTGCACCCGTCTTCGCTTACCGACAGGGCGATGTCCTTGCCCGGAACGATCCGCGCAACGTCGAACAGGTCCGGATACTTGCCGTCGCTCTTGACCTGGCCCGGGAAGGCGGAGCCAAGGAGCTGGTGGTCGCCCGCGCGTATGGTGGGGTCATTGGGCTCCAGTGCCACTTCCGGTGGGAGAGTGAGTCCTTCCAAAGCCTTCGCGATCTTCATCTGATCCACGGTGCCCGCCTTCTCGGCGCCCAGCGCCAGGGCGTGGACGCCGGCGAAGCCGAACCAGCTTCGGGCCGTCGGGTAGGAGTTGTACTTCTTCCGGTAGGCGTCCACGAAGTCCTTGACGTGGGGCGTATCCGGCTGGTTCCACCACCATTCAAAGGTCCACCACCCGAGCCGCGCAGGATCGGGCAGTGCCTTGAGCACCTCGAGCTCCATGAGGCCGCCGGCAATGTTGGTACTCTTGGTCATGCCGAACTCGGACGCTTGCTTGAGGCAGTTCACGAGGTCGTTGCCGGCCTGTAGCACGACGAGAACGTCCGGGTTGGCGGACTTCGCCTTGATGAGGTAGGACGAGAAGTCGGTAGTACCGAGCGGGGCCAGGGCATTGCCGAGGACCTGTCCGCCCATCTGTTTGTTGAGCTTGGCGAACGCGGCCTGCTCTGTATGTCCGAATGCATAGTCGGGGGTGATGAAGTACCACTTCTTGCCGAACTTGTCGGCCAGTGTCTTCGCAATCCCCGCCGCCAGCATCCAGGTCGTGGTGCAGATTCGGAACGTATTCCAGCGGCATTGCTTGCCGGTCACGCCGTCGGTGTGCCCGCCGGTGACCATGTAGACCTTGCCTTTCTGACTGGCGGCCTGCGAGATGGCCAGGGCGACCGCCGAGGAAACCGCCCCCATGAGCAGGTCGACATTGTCTCGATCCACGAGCTTGTTGGTCTTCTGCACCGCCGTGCCGACGTCGGCGGCAGTGTCTTCCACCAGCAGCTCCACCTGCCGTCCGAGTATGCCGTTCTTGGCGTTCAATTGCTCGAGGGCCATGTGGGCCCCATTGATCTCGTTGCCACCGAGCGCCGCGTAGGTGCCGGTCTGGGGATCCAGCATGCCGATCTTGATCGTGTCCGCGGCGCGCGATACGTTTACGTAGGGCCCGAGAACGCTCGCCGCGCCGAGCACGGCGCCTGTCTTCAGGGTTTGGCGGCGGCCGATATTGACGTTGTGCTTCTTCGCCATTGTGGAACTCCTCTGTCTTTACTTCGCAGGACTTGGAGCGCCCTCTCAGGATTCGACGGACGCTCGCTTGCATCGCCCGGTAGAGGCGGGGCGACGGGCATTCGGCGGAGATCGCTGTACTACCTGCAGGCCTGGCTAAACTGGCCCGGGTAAACTGGGAGTACCCGGACAGGATGGATTCACGGCGAAACCGGGGCTCGGAAAGAGTACACCGCAATCTGGAAAGGACAGCGACAAACGTAGTACACCGGGCGCGGTTACAGCGCAACGGGCGCAAGGGCCGATGCTGCCGTGCTTATCAACAGGTCCGCTTAAGATCACCGCGGAAGGCCTTGAACAGATTCGACAACGGATGAGCCGGCGCGTTCACTCTCCCTTTGATGGCACCGGACTTCGTTGCTTTTACATCGCGCAAACGCAGGGCCGCGTGAGATTTGCCATCGGGTGGCGACAGTTCGTGCCCACCGGTGGCGCACGGATTCCGCCCCCGCAGGAGAGAGCCCGGGAATCTTCGTGTCGCGGGCGCAGACCTGTATGATTTGGGAACATACTGACCGGGGCAACCGGGGAGAGCGACTCGAACGGTGAGTAGTATGGACAGCGATCCGGAATCCGAATGCGGACGGAAGATCCTGGACCGCCTCGCGGCGGCAGGCGCCAAGGGGTTGACCACGACCGGCCTTGGGCTGCCGGGCGCCGGCTCCAGGAAAGGCAAGGCCTGCCGCGAGGTGCTCAAGCGCCTGCTGAAAAGCGGGGAGATCGGCAACCTGGGCTCCGCGGCCCGGCCACGCTTCGTGGCCGCAGAGCACTACAAGCCCCTCGAGATCGCCTACGATCACATCGAAGACCGGGCGCGGGAAGCGGGCGTGCGCCTGGGCTCGAAGACTGCCTTGTCCAAGGGGCTCAGCGGCGCGGTCGGCAAGAAGGTGGACGAGGCTCTGAAGCTGCTGGTTTCGGAAGGCGTCCTGCTGCGCTTGAAGTGGGCCGGCACCGCAGTTTACGTGCACAGGTCGGCCCTGCCCGGTACCCAGCCGACACAGCAGCCGGGACCGGCGGTCGTGGCACCGGAACGACCGGGCGGCGCGGCCATCCGCCGGGCCTACCGCGAGACGGTGAACGAGTTCGGGTATCCCGACGTGCTCATCCACGAAGTGTTTCTACGTCTCGGTGGCGAGCTGGAGCCGTTCAAGCAGGCGCTGCTCGAGGCCTGCCGGGAGGGCAGGGCGGTCGCCAACGTCGGCGACTGGTCCCTGTCCTCGCCCGAGGAGCGCAAAGCCGCCCTGTATATCAACGGCCATCCGCACCTGCGGATTCGCTTCCAGGAGTAACCGGTGGCGGCGGTCGCAGACAAGGCTTCGATCGACCCCTTCGCGGACGACATCGTCAACGACCCGCGCCGCGTCGAGTACTCGGTGCCGGGCCTCAACGAGAAGGTCGCTGAAAAGATCGTCGCCGGCGTCCGCGCCCTCTCTCGATCCGAGCGGCCGAGGGTTGCCGCGCGCTCCCCCAAGGCCGTGCTCATCGTCTCGCCGCGCGCGGGCTTCGGCAAGTCGCATCTCGTCGGTACCTTGTTCCGGCAGCTCAGCGGTGAGGCCACCCTGGTGAATGTCCGGCCTTTCGAAGACCCGGATACCCGATGGAAGTCCATCCTGATGCGCATCGTGCAGGAGCTGAAGTTTCCCGACCGCTTCAGCGAATCCCATGGCGATGGCGACGGCGAGTCCGCGACGCAACTCGAGCTCTTCGCCCACGGCGTGCTCAGCCAGGTGGTCGCTGATCTGTTGACCGCCAGGAAGGGAAACGAAAAGACGATAGCGACCCTGCGCAGACCGGCCGGCGAGCTCACCATGCTGAAGCGCAACAGGCAATGGCGCGCTTACCTCGACAAGAACATCGTCAACGGCCGCTGGATCGGCGAGGTCGAGCAGCGCCTGACACGCGCCGGATTCAACATGCACTGCGCGCCGGCGACCTGGATCAAGATCTTGTATGGCTATGCCTACCGGGACGACGACTGGAACCTCCGCCAATCCTGCCTGGACTGGATACAGTGCGACCCCGTCGACGACGAGGCGGCGCGGGCGGTGGGCATGCGCCCGGCGGACCTGGTTCGCGTCGATCAGACCGCCGGCGAGCTCAACGATCTCGCCAAGTCGCGGGTGCTGGACCTGTGCCGCTTGGCCGGCTTCTTCCGCCCCTTTCTGATCTGCTTCGACCAGACCGAAACCTACGGGAAGTCCCCGGAGCTCGCCCGCGCTCTCGGCACCGTGATCATGGATCTCACGGACGAGGCGAGCAATCAGCTCACCCTGATCACCGCGAACCTCGATCCCTGGGAGAAGCGATTGAGGGCGCACTGGGAACGCGCCAGTCTGGATCGACTCAGCAAGCCGATGACGCTGGAAAGCATCGACCTGCCACAGGCAATCGCGCTCGTGGAGAATCGGCTCCGTCTGCTGGATGTGGATGTACAAGCCGGCGGGCGTTTCCTGGGCGACCGACAGTGGCTCCAGCGCCTGTTGTCGGAGAACCCGCAGATGAGCGTGCGGATGTTTCTCAACGAGTGCTCGCGCCGCTGGGCGGGCGGCGGCGAAGAGCCGACGAAGCCCGAGCCGATCCGGAAGAGAACACCGCTCGCGACCTTGTTCAAGCGCTACATCGACGACATCAGCGCCAAGCCGAGGCGCCTCGTCTACGACCGCGATGTCTTCTACTGGCTGGTGAGCGACCTGGCGGCGGGCGTTCAGGGCATCACCGCCGACAGGATCACGTCGAAATCACGCGAGCACCTCCCCCGCTGGCGCCACGGCAACAAGCAGTTCGTCTTCGGATTCGAGTCCGGCAGCCACTGGAAGCGCTGGCACAACATCGCCCGGTCGGCCCTGGCCGGCGGCCCGGACGGGAACAGCATCCTTGTCTACCCGCGTACGCCGGAGCTGTCGAAGATCCCGAGGTCCACCTGGAACGTCGCCAAGGCGGATATCGAGGACGCCAGGCGGTCGCGGCTGCTGATCGTCGAGGTCGGGATGCACCAGCTCGTGCGCCTCTACGCCGCCCGTGAGCTCTACGCCGATGCCGTGCAGGGCGACATCGACTGGCGTCCCGAGGAGGTCGCTCAGTTCCTGCGTCGGGAGCTCACGGACTTCTGGCGATCGATCCTCGAGTGGCCCGACAACGCTCCCGAGGAACCGGAGCCGCCCGTGGAGCCGGCGCCCGAAAACCTGCAGAACAAAGTCGTGGACGTCGTCCGAAGGCGGAAATTCCTGAGCCTGGACGAGCTGATCGACAAGCTCCCCGGAAGCCCGGACCGCGAGGCGGTCCTCGGGATCTGCGGGGAAACCTCCCACATCAAGGTCCACACCCATCCCAACATGACCGTGGTCCAGTGGCAAAGCACGGCGTGAGAACCGAATTGTTCGGAGCGTGCTGCAAGAGCCCTTGTGATTGCGGGACACATTGCTCTCCCTTTCCTTCTACCGTTCTCCTTCTCGCCCAAGGATTCCCTTTCCCGCCGGCGGGAGAGGGAACCATATTTCGACAGTGGCAGACCGCACCCTGAATGTCACTCAGCTCAAGTGCGCCGTCCTGGACCCGGACTGGCGCCGTCGCTGGCTGGCCGGTGATGAGCCGCAGACGTTTCGGCCCAGCACCCCGGACGGGACCCCGCCAGTGAAGGGCGCGGTGTTTCACAAGCTTGCCGAAGACTTCACCCACTGGCTCTGCCTCGGCCGCGCGAGGAAGACCGCCCGGGAGCTGTCCACGCCGGAAGCACTGTGGCGCGAGTGCTACCAGCGCTTCGCCGAAGCCAGGCTCACCGACCTGGCGGAGGCCGGGCAGGTCGAGTCCGCCCATCATCTCAGCCAGTGCCTGCAAAGTTTCTGCAGCCACCTGAGCGCCCTGCGCCGGGAAGTCCCGGACTTTTCCGACTGGCAGGACCTGTTCCTCGGTGCGGAGCTGCCGGTCGAAGGCGTGGAGATCGCCGACGGCAGCTTCAGCGTTTCAGGCCGCGTGGACGCCGTGCGCAGCGACCCCAGGCACGGCGTCGTGGTAGTCGACTACAAGCTTTCACAAGGCGCGCAAACGAAGCACGACCTCATCCAGCTCGCCATCTACGCTCACCTCCTGGAGGCAAGCCGTCCGGGCCTCAGCTTTTCGGGCCTTCTGGAGTACTACGGGCCCGAGCTTACCCCGCTGGAAGTCACCCCGGAGGAGCTGCGCGACCTGTTCGAGGATATGGTCCTGCCCGTCGTCGACGAGCTGGCGGGCCCGGGCCAGACCCATGACCACACCGGCGCAGCGACCGGCTCGAAATCCGTCGACAAGGCAAAGCGTCGAGCCGGCGAAGAAGACGGCGCCGAAAGGGAAGCCGGGGTGACCCCGGCAACACCACGGCCGAAACCCGCCGGCTCTGCCGAGCCCGACCTCTCCGGCCGCATCGCCGAAACTTTCGCCGCCTTCAAGCTGGATGTCGAGGTCATCGGTCGCGTCATCGCCCCGCAGCTCGTGCGCTACCAGGTCCGTCCCGCCGCCGGCGTCAAGGTCGTCTCCCTCGCCAACCGCGCCGAGGACCTGCAGGTGAGCCTGGCGCTCCCCATGCCGCCGCGCATCGAGCCGGCCCAGGGCTGTGTCACCATCGATGTGCCCAAGGCAGAGCCGGACACGGTGCAATGGCGGGATGTCCAATCTGATCCGGCTCTCGCGGATTACCCCGGCCGAGTCGCATTCCCCATCGGCCTCGGTGTCGACGGCAAAGTGCTCGTCGCCGACCTCGCGGATCCCAAGACCTGCCACGCCCTGGTTGCGGGAACCTCGGGGAGCGGCAAGAGCGAGTTTCTGAGGTCC
Organism: Arenicellales bacterium; assembly: GCA_049583715.1. Classification (GTDB taxonomy): domain Bacteria; phylum Pseudomonadota; class Gammaproteobacteria; order Arenicellales; family JAANXG01; genus JAANXG01. The sequence continues at coordinate 11,132 of JBAUWJ010000267.1, forward strand.
ATGGCCGCCTCACTCATCGAACGCAACGGATCCGATTCCCTGCGCCTGACCCTGATCGACCCGAAGGTCCTGACCTTCGGCGATCTCAAGGACCTTCCGCACCTCACCGGCCCCATCATCAGCAACGTGGACGACGCCGTGGCCTGCCTCGAGCAGGCCGTCGAGGACATGGACCGCCGCTATGAGAAGCTCGGACACGAAGGCTTCGCCAACCTCGGTGAGCGCATCGAGGCCGGTCACGGTGACCTGCCGTTCCACGTCATCATCTTCGATGAGTTCGCCGACCTGATCCTCGCCGGCAAGAAGCAGAAGTCGGAATTCGAAAACCTTGTCGCGCGCCTCGCGAGCAAAGGTCGCGCCGCCGGCATCCACCTGGTTCTCGCCACACAACGCCCGGACCGCACCATTGTGACCGGCCCCATCAAGGCCAACCTGCCTCTCAAGATCTGCCTCAGGGTCACCAGCTCGACGAATTCCCAGATCATTCTCGATGAGCCGGGCGGCGAAGCCCTGGTGGGGAGGGGAGATTTGCTCTGCGACCGCGGCAAGGGCGTCGAGCGTGCCCAATCTCCGTTCGTTGGGCAGGCTTCCAGCGCCCGGCTCACTCTTCGCTGATGAGCCTTGCCATTTCGATCTTGCTGGTTACGTCGAGCTTGGCATAGATGCGCCGCAGGTGGTTGCGCACGGTTGCGGGGGCTATAGGCAGAGAATCTGCAATGGAGCGGAAGTCCGAGCCCTCGGCGTACAACGCGGCGACTTCGTTCTCACGCTGGCTCAATTGATCGAGCACCGACGTCGCTCTGGCGGTGAGCAGCCGCATGTCGCCCATCGTCTCGATTGAAACGGCCGTCCGATGCCCGACATGACGTTCTCCACCGCCACGCAGCGAAGCGACGAGCTCCGCCGGTAGTTGCGGCCCTTCCCAATCCGGCCACTCGGCGAGCATGAAGCTCGTGAAGCTCCTCTCCGCGTTATACAGAATGCCCTGCACGTCGCAGATGGCCCGGCCTTGCCTCGGAGGATCGCTGTTCCTTCCGGCAGCGTCGATGAGAGCAAAGCGATTGATGCTCCACGCCTCGGGTCGAGCATGCCCCATCGCCGCTTCCTCGTGCGGCGAATCCCGCTTCCTGGTTGCGGTGGGTGGAAGCCCGAATATGTCGCGCCCGCGGCCTGGAGCGATGTTCCGCGGGAGACCGCGGACGGGCGCTACCTGTCCAGCGTTGCCCTTGCGACCTTGGAAGCGGGAGGGCGACCCAAGGCCTTGGAGATGAAAGCCGAAGCCTCGAGCAATTTGTCCATGTCCACGCCGGTCTTCACTTCCAGGCCGTTCAGCATATAGAGCACGTCCTCGGTGGCGACGTTGCCCGAGGCGCCCTGGGCGTAGGGACAGCCGCCCAGGCCCGAGACGGCACTGTCGACGCCGGCGACGCCGCATTGCAAGGCGGTCAGGATGTTGGCGAGAGACTGGCCGTGGGTGTCATGGAAGTGAACGGACAGCTTGTCCACGGGCACGCGCTCGGCGACGGTGTGGAGCATGCGATCGACCTTCTTCGGGGTGCCGACACCGATGGTATCGCCGAGGGAGATCTCGTAGCAGCCGAGATTGAAGATGGCCTCGCTGACCTCGGCGACTCTCCTTGGATCCACTTCACCTTCGTACGGGCACCCGACCACGCAGGAGACGTAGCCGCGCACGCGGATGTTCTGTTGCTTCGCCGCCTCGCACACGGGGGCGAAGCGCTCCAGGCTCTCGGCGATGGAGCAGTTGATGTTCTTGCGCGAGAAGCCTTCGGTGGCGGCGCCGAAAACGGCGACTTCCTGGGCGCCGGCTTTGACGGCGGCTTCGAAGCCCTTCATGTTGGGAGTGAGCACCGGGTACATGATGCCGGGCTTGCGGCGGATGCCTTTGAGCACGGCCTCGGTGTCGCTCATCTGGGGCACCCACTTGGGCGAGACGAAGCTGCCGACCTCGATGGTCTTGAGGCCGGTCTCGGACAGCATGTCGATCAGCTCAATCTTGATGTCCGTGGGGATGATGGTGGGTTCGTTCTGCAGTCCGTCGCGCGGGCCGACTTCGAACATTCGTACGGATTCGGGGACGGTGAGCATGGGAAGAGGGTGGCGCTCGCCACAGGTGCGGGATCGCACATTACGGTGCCACGGAAGCGGTGGTTTGGCAAGTTGACCAAGGGTTCATGCGGTGTTTGGACGTTGTGGAGGTCGAGTGTGGTGGTCCGGATGTGGTCGGGCTTTCAA
>JBAUWJ010000268.1:0-19292 GCA_049583715.1 Arenicellales bacterium
TCGCTGGAACCCACATCCCCGAGGCGGCGGGAACGGTCCGCATCGCCGCCCAGGCCCTGAACGAATTCTTCGGAAAAATCGTCGATGATGTCGGCATCGACTTCCAGCGCCCGCAGCCCCTGGGAGCTGAAGGCCACCTGAAGCGCCGTCTCGGGAGGCGGTTGCGACGCGACGGCACTGCTCACGGGTGCCCGCGCCAACCACTTGCGCGCGGCATCCGCATCCCTGACCCGCAGCAGCAGGAAACAGGCTTCTGTGTGATGACTGTAGCCGAAGCGGAGGATGCCCTGGACGTCCTCGAATTCCACGTGTGTCGCCTCCATGGATGCCGGCGCGTTCATAGCAGCTTCAACCATGCAAGCGCCTGTTCGTCGCTCATCGATGCCGGCTGCAGGCCTTCCCGTATGCGCTGATTGCGCCGGATGTCGATCAACGTGAGCCCGGGATAAGCCTTGTACCAGACCTGACTGGGAAGCTGGTGCCGGCGCTGGTAGTACTTGAAACTCTGCTCGCGGCGCGCGCCGCGCTTGATCAGCCAGTCCGTCTTCGGCCAGCCCAGGCCGTTGCTGAACACCAGGTTCAGCCCCCAGGCCACCTTGTTGATGAAATCATCCATGTAGGCTTCGTGGCCCCCGTCGTAGTTGCTCGCAAACACCACCCGGGACTTGTCGTCGAGGAAAACCCAGCGCGCGAAGTGAATGGTCTGCACGCGTGCCAGGTACCCGCGATTGAAAACATGCCGGCAGCTATAGTCGATCAGCACCAGCAATACAGTCACGAGCCAGCGTCGAAACAGGCCCGGTTTCACCGCGCCGAGTGCCGTGAACTGGTTCGTCACGCCGCGATCCTCGAGCAGCCGCATCACCCGCAGCGCTTCCGGCCGGGGCCGCTGGGCGAGCTCCGGGTCGCTGATCTCCCGTTTGCGCAGCGCGATGAGGAGGAACGGCAGGGACACGATCAGCAGCGGCAGGACGAGGAGCCCGACCAGGGGTATTCCGACGGCATGCAGAAGGTTCGACACCCGCCAGGCCGGCGGTGTGGGCTCGGGCGGCGTCAGCGCAAGGCGCCCGGCGCGCACCTCGGCCTCGACCATTGCGGTGAGATCGTTTCGGATCCGCTGGGCGTCGCCGCCCGTGGCCGGCGCATCACGCGGCACGCGCGCGGACAGCAGACGCTGAAGGGCGCTCTCCTCGCGAATCTGAGCCACGGTGCGGCCAATCCAGTTCACATAGTTCGCCGCCACGGGCAGGTTGTGATCGAGCATCCACGACAACACATCTTCGCCGGCATCGAAACCCTCGCAGTGTGCGAAGAGCCTGCGCAGCCCCTCGCCGGCACGGCGCGACAGGTCGGCCAGGCATTCGCCTCGCGAGCCATCGCAGTCGCCCAGGAAAGCAAGATAATTGGGGAGGCTCGGACGGGGCAGCCCGCAGAGCTCGAGGTCCACCATCGTGGCATCGTTGAGCACCACCAGACGCGCGAAATGCAGGCGGTCGAACTGTCCGAAAGGCAGTACCGCGTTGCCGGGGTCGGCCACCCCGGGCGCGGAGTTCATGGTGTCGAGCAACTGCCGCAGGCTCGCCTCGCGGTCGGGCGCGATCGGTGCAACCACCGTGAACTGCGACTGCGGCAGCATGTCGTCAGAACTCGAGGCAGAAATCGATCAGCCGGTCCTTGCCCCAGTACACCTTGCCGAGATAGAAACCGGGGCCGATCAGCCGGATCTCGTCGCGAATACGCTGGGCCACGAATGATGTCTCGGAATAGTCGAGCACGATACATTCCTCGCCATCCAGCCAGCTCGGACCTTTGTAGACGCGGGCTATGATGGCTTCCAGGCCGAACACGAGGATGCGGTTCTTCAGCGTGCCCTTCTCGGCGTCGAAAACCTTCCCCTTCCAACCGAAGTGATTGATGACCTGTGCTATGGGTGCGGAAAACTTGGTACCCGGCGCGATGATTGCCGTTCCCTCGGCCTCGCCGTCGGGAATATCGCCGGCCGGACTCTCCTTGAACAGATCATCCAACTGCTGCTGGGTCATCTCCAGCAATTTCGGTACATCGTAGGTCATGATTGCCTCCTCTCGCGCATAACCGCGCTTGTCAGGTCATCATTTCATCGTTGCACTGTGCTGCTCGTCCCACGCGGGTGCGTCGGCAAGAATCACATCGGCCGCTTTCTCCCCGATCATGTACACCGCGCTCACGATGAAGAAACCCGGGATACGGGGGAAGACCGATGCGTCGACCACACGCAAGCCGCGCGTGCCGTGGACCTTGAAATTGCTGTCGAGAACGCCGCCCTCGGCGGCCGGGCCGATGGGGCAGGAGCACGAGGCGTGGTGCCCCCAGGCCGTGTTGCGCACGTATTCGGCCAGGTCCTCGTCCTTCTGCACGTCGGCCCCGGGCGCAACTTCCTCGGCGATCAAGCCCGAGGAGATCAGTGGCCCCGCCATCCGGCGCACGAAGCGAATGGCCTCGACGACGGCTCGAAGGTCGTCTCCACCGGCATCGTCGCCCTCCTCGAAATAATGGAAATTCACGTCCGGCGGGTCCCGCGGATCGGCCGAACGCAGGGTCACCGTGCCGGCACGATTCCTGGTGTGGGCTTTCAGCACCGCCCAGGTGAGGAAATCGTGGTGATTCCGGATGAGTTTCGAGAAACCGTCGAAGTAACCCTCGAAGCGCGCGAGCAGTGCCATGGAGAATATGTCGGGCTCCGGCGCGAGGCGTTCGGAGCGGCGCACCAGCGCTACCGCGGAGCCATTGGATATGTACATGCCGCTGCGTGAGTCGTGCCAGCGGCGCCAAAGGGGATCACCACGCTCGAAGCGCGCGCCCTCGAGCACCTGCCAGGGTCTTTGCATGCGATTCGTCACGGCCACCTCGTATCGATCCTGGAGGTTTCGCCCGACGCCGGGCAGGTCGACGGTCAGGGGGATGTCGTGCGCGCGCAATTGCGCCGCGGGACCGATACCGGACAGCATGAGCAACTGGGGCGTATTGAATGCGCCCCCGCAAAGGATCACCTCGCGGCGCGCCCGGACTTCCCGGCGTTCTCCCCCGCTGTTGGCGGCTGTCGCGTGCGCCCGATACAGTCGAGCGCCCTTGAGATACTCCACGCCGCAGGCCTTGTCTTCACCGTCAAAAATGACGCGGGTGGCCAGCGCATCGAGCTCGATGTGCAGGCGGTCGGGATATTTTTCCTTGACCGTCAACAACCGCTCGCGCGCGCCGGCACGCTCGTGGCCGCGGGTCGACAGCGGGGTGTAGCACAGGCCTTCGAAGCTGCGCCGCGTCCAGGTGCGCGCATTGGGATCCCCGCCGCTGCGCAGCCAGCGGAAGATACTGGCCGCCGGGCGGAAAAGAGCTCCGGCGAAAGCACGCGCCGTCCCGGCCACGGCGTCCACCAGGGCGTCATCCTCAAGTGCCTCGTAGGGCAGCGCCTTTTCCGTTTCGAGCCAGCCGTTCCACCCATGCCCGCTGAAATCCAGGCCCACACGGCGAAGCACGCGCCATAGCGGCCGATAGCGACAGGCCTCCACCCGCCTCGCGTAGCGCCGCATACGCGAGGCGCGCCAGGATCTGTCGCCGGTGAGCCGCGCGATGTGGTTCCAGTCCGAATCATGCGGCAACATATAAATCATGGCGTTGTGCGCGGTGCAGCCGCCGAGCGTTCCGGCGCGCGGATAGAGTATGCCGAGCCCGGGCTCATACTTCGGATCAAGCGCCTGGCGTTGCTCGTCGGCGTAATGGCGAACGCGGAAGTCCCAGCACATGGCCGGGTTTTCGCAGGCGAAAGCGTGGAATCCAGGTACCTCGTAGTCATCAGGCATCCGTTCTCCCGGGCTCGCGAGCGGATCGCCGCCCGCTTCCAGTACGAACACGCGCATGCCGGCCTCCACGAGACGCGCGGCCACGGTGCCGCCTCCCGCGCCGGAACCGACGATAATGTAATCCCATTCGAGTCGTTCGCCACCGGACATGCAGGCGGATCCGATCGCACTCAGAACGTCTTCAGGAAGGCGATCAGTGCGCGTCTGTCCTCGTCCGACAGTCCGGGCTCGCGCCCGAATGCCCGTTCATCCTCACTCAAGCCGTCCTGCTTGTTGAATTCGCTGGTGCCGAAGTAGTGTCCGCGGTTCACCACGAAGTCGGGGCACTTGCTCAGCTCCATCATCGGCGACTTCAGGTCGGCGAAGTGGGTCCGAAGCGCCTCGTCGCTCGCATCCGGCGGTGCCGCCTTCAGGTCCTTCTTGAGCTTGATGAGGAAGGTGACCAGCTTTTTCGCGTGAGCGACCTCGACGGCAGGATCATCGCTCTCGGCGCGCAGCCGGAGGTTGGACAACAGCGAAACCGGCGTGCCCTTGGGGATCGGTCCGAGCACGACGTCTCCGCCGGACGAGACCAGCCAGGGAAGCCAGCGATGCAAAGTGCCCTGCAGCGGTTGCAGGGGCTTGGGCACATAGCCCACGGGAATGGTCACGGTACTGCGCTCGGTTGTCCGGTCGATGGTGCCGGGAACCTTGTCCCCGAGCACCGGGTCGCGCTCACGCTTCTCCGGCCACAGCATTTTCTCGATCGAATTTTCGAACACCTTCATCCGGGCATCGACCGAAGGATCGGGATCGAAGGAGCCCACTGAGTTGTTCAGCAGGTACGGCGCCGTGGACCACAGGCTGATGAGCGAAGGCACCCGCGTGTAGCCGCGTCCGCCGGCCGGCATCGCGTAGGGCATCGGCGCGCCGGTGAAGGGATCGCTCAGCGTCACGGTCCCGACGGAGGGCAGGTTCTTGTAGGTCTGGGAGGAAAAGTTGTCCCAGATATTACCGGCCAGCGCATTGGTCGCCAGCGGGCTGCATATGTTGGTGCGAAGAAGCGTGACCGGAATGCGCGCGTCGGTCGACAGATAGTTTCCTTCCAGGAAGTCCGGTGCCAGCACGATCTCGCGCATCTGCGCCTTGTAGTCGTCGGTTTGAGACCACGCCCAGTAACGCTTGAAACACGCCAGGTAGTCCTTGGCCTCGCAGTTTGTCACATTGAGATCCGGAGGCGGCGCTGGCCGCTTGCTGGAGTGGCAGCGAGCGCAGGTATCGCCGAACACGATCTTCCCCCGCTCGAGCGTCGCCGCGTCGGCCGTCAGGTATTTCGCCCCACCGGGTGCGTCCTCGAGCCGGTCGGGCCGGGCGGCTTTGAGAAAGAACAGCGCGGTATCCGGCGTGCCGGCTTCCGTAGCCTGCCAGTAGACCGAGTTCTTCTGGGCGACGGAGATCGGGATCGGCGTGATCTTCTTGCCTCCCACGACCGCGTTGAAATGCAGCAGCCACTCCTCGCTGAACAGACCGATGTTGAGGTAGACGCGATTGAGCGCGCCAAGAAGACCCACCGAGTCCGAGCCGTCCTTCAGCACGTGAGGTGTCCGTACGGTTGCGTCCTGTTTGGAGTAGAAGTCGAGAAGCGGTCCGCTGCTGACGAAGTCGTTGAACTGCTTGTTGTCGAGCTCACCGCCCGCGAGCTTTTCCTTTCCGATCTCCTTCGCCAGGCCCATGCGGGAGACGAAGTCGTAGACCGCATTCATGGTGCGCGGATTGTTGATGTAGTCCGTGGAAATCAGCGAGGTGTCCATGGCGCCGGGCCGGTAAGTGTGAACGAGCTGGTACATGAAGTTCCCGCGCCCCTTCGGCTTCTTCGCATTGAAAATGAAGAGCCTGTCCACCCACATATACTGCGCGCCCACCGATGAGCTCAGGTTGGCGTAGGCGGGGTGATCCGGATCCTTGGGCGGGTTCACCGGGCTGGGTCCGACGTGGCAAAAGCCGCAGGACATGCCGACCCGATAGGGGCGTACGAGGTCCTTGCGGTTGTAATAGCTTGGATCGGTGTAATACCGCTGGGGGTCCCACTCCTTCGCCGCCTTCGCGTCGAAGTCCGGGTTCGGAAAGAGGCGCAGGCCGACGACGCCGGACGCGTAACCGTAGTAGGATCCCACCGGCTGCGTGGTGCCGTCGCCCAGCGACTTGCCGCGCGAGCCGATCTTCACCCCGGGGTACCTGGATTCGTTCTCGAACGGATCGGGGGGGCAGTCCTTGCTGCGCACGTCCAGCCATAAGCCGTGACGGTCCTTGTCCGGGCCGGTCGCCTTCTCGAAGCACGGTTCATTGACCAGACCCAGGTACTCCCAGCGATTGTCCCGGGAGTAGCCGAGGCTGGGATGCGAGCTGATGCTCTTCAGCAGATCCAGGGCGCCGAACGTGTAGTCGGTCATCCTGTTCCAGAATCGGTCGTTGCCGCCGGTCCATACCAGCCACATATTGCGGCCCTTGATCTCATCCTCCGTCAGCGCGATCCCTCCATCCATGTCGTGAAAATAGTCCTCGGATGCGTGCGGGAAAGAGGCGACGTCCCGGCCGGCAAGCCTGGCTTCGTCCTGCACCTCGCCGGAGCGAGGGGGCTTCGAGCAGCCCACCAGTACGGCGCAGGCCACCAGGCACAGTGTCAACCCTTTCGAGCCCAATCGAACCATCGCAAACCTCCTCGTCTTGAGAGACTCAGGCTTCTTGTTTCCATGTGGAGAAGCCCAGGCGATGACGAAGTCGAGTCAACCGCTCTTCACGGATACCAGGGATAACTGTTCAAAGGTCATCGCTTGACCGCTCCCGGCACCAGAGTCCGGGCTACCCTCGACGAACGCGATCGGCCTGTTCGGACATTCGAAAAGCGTACGAGCGCGGAACCCACGCCCACAGAATGACGCGTGAGCTCCGGCTCTAAGACAAAGGGATTGGTATTGCCCCGGAGTATGGCGAGAGGGGATTTGCGATGCCACACATACGAGCGTCCTTGGGGCCCGGGCGAGGTCCGTTCGGCTTGGCCTGCTTGTGTCTTCGTGTACACGTCGGTTCCTCAACCCGTCCAGTCCGTTCATGTCCGTTCATCTTTTTGTCTATACCCCCTCGTTGAGGAGTGTCAAGAGATTCCAGGTGCGGGCCGACCAAAGCAGCCTTCCGGCCGCTCGAATGTATAGGGTCCTACTGACCCTGTCATTGACACGGTCTGCCCAAGTTGATGGGACGTATCCGATTGGCAGAGCCCTTTCGAATCATCTCGACCATGCCGGCCTTCTTCACCGGGAACGACTGCGGACCGCTGGCAATGCCGGATTCGAACGAAGACTGAGTCATGCGCCGTCGCGGCACGGTGGATGACCACGAAACGCTACCCGTTCCTCCGCTGCTGAGAGCAGCCGGGGACCTTGCCACCGTGACAGGCTCCGAGCGAAGGCACGACACCGTGCCTGGTTCCGGGAACCGTGCAGTGGATCAAGCGGCCTTGATCTGTCCGAAGCGGCGCTGATCGAGCAGGCGCTTTTCTTCCGCGCGTACCTTGTCGACGTTCTCGAGTTTCACGTGGCCGAAACCCCGGATCTGCTGCGGCAGCTCTGCTATCCGCACGGACAGCTCGTAGTTGTCCGCGGACAAGTCGCCTATCAGCTTCTCAACTGTTTCGCGGTACTCCTCGATGAGCCGGCGCTCGAGCTTGCGCTCACTGCCGTAGCCGAAGGGGTCGAGCCTCGTGCCGCGCAGGAATTTCATGCCCGCCAGCACTTTGAAGAGGTGCAGCGTCCAGCCGGGGTAAGCGCGCTTCTTCGGATGGCCGGTGACCGGGTCGCGTTTCGCCAGCAGCGGTGGCGCCAGGTGGAACTTCAGCCTGTAATCGCCCTTGAACTGCTCCTTCACGCGCCGCATGAAATCGCCGCTGGCGAACAGCCGGGCGACCTCGTACTCGTCCTTGTAGGCCATGAGCTTGTGAAGACTCTTGGCGACCGCCGTGGCCAAGCGTGTCTCTCCCGGGGCGACGCTCTCCTCGGCCCGGCACACGCGCTCGACGAAGTCGCGATACACCTTCGCGTAGTCGGCGTCCTGGTAGCGGGTGAGCTGATCGGCGCGATAGTCGACGATGTCCTCCAACCTGTCGAGCGGCTTGAACGGCTCGACGGAATCGCCGAGCTGGGACTGCACCGCCTCGAGGTTCCACGCTGCGCGCCGGCCCCAGGTGAAGGCCTGCTTGTTGAACTCCACCGCGACGTTGTTGACCTCGATGGCCTTGAAGATGGCCTCGCGGGAGACGGGGATCAGACCCTTCTGATAGGCATAGCCGAGCAGAAACATGTTGGCGCCCACCGCGTCACCGAGGAGCTGGGTGGCGGTCTCGGTGGTCTCCACGAAATGCGTCTTGTCGGCGCCCGCCTCCTCCCGGATGACCGCCTTCATGGCCTCGGCGGGAAACTTCATATCAGGGCTGCGCAGGAACTCGGATGTCGGCGACACGTGCTCGTTCACCACCGCATGGCTGCGGCCGTTGTGCAGCTTGGCCAGCGAATCGAAGGAAGACGCCACCACGATGTCGCACCCCAAAAGCAGGTCGGCGTCGCCGGCGGCGATGCGCACGGTGTGGATGTCCTGCTGCTCGTTGGCGATGCGCACGTGGCTGAAGACCGAGCCGAACTTCTGCGCCAGCCCGGTCTGGTTCAGCGTCGAGCAGCCTTTGCCCTCGATATGCGCGGCCACCGCCAGGATGGAGGCGACCGTCAGCACGCCGCTGCCGCCGATGCCGGTGATCAGAACGTTCCACGGCTGCTTCAGCTCCGGCAGGGCCGGCTCGGGCAGCTCGGGAAACTCGATCGACGCCTTGGTGCCGGTGTCCCGCTTCCTGAGATCGCCGCCGTGCACCGTCACGAAGCTCGGGCAGAAGCCGTCGAGGCAACTGAAGTCCTTGTTGCAGGCGCTCTGGTCGATGGTGCGCTTGCGGCCGAGCTCCGTCTCCTTCGGCAGCACCGACAGGCAATTGGAAGCGACGCCGCAGTCGCCGCAGCCTTCGCACACCGCCTCGTTGATGAGCACGCGCTTTTTCGGGTCTTCCATGAGTCCCTTCTTGCGCCGGCGCCGCTTCTCCGCCGCGCAGGTCTGGTCGTAGACAATGACGGTGGTGCCCGGCGTCTCGCGCAGCTCGAGCTGAATTTGCTCCAGACGGCTGCGGTGATCGATAGTCAGGCCTTCGAACTTCGGAAACGACGACGGATACTTGCCGGGCTCGTCGGACACCACGGCGATGCGCTTGACGCCCTCGCCCCGAAGCTGGTGCACGATACTCTCCACCGTCAGCGTGCCGTCCACCGGCTGGCCGCCGGTCATCGCCACGGCGTCGTTGTAGAGGATCTTGTAGGTGATGTTGACGCCGGCCGCGACCGCCGCGCGGATCGCCAGGATGCCCGAATGGTAATAAGTGCCGTCGCCGAGATTCTGAAAGACATGCTTCGTGTCCGTGAACGGCGCCTGGCCGAGCCAGGTGGCGCCCTCGCCGCCCATCTGGGTGAAGGTCGCGGTGCGCCGGTCCATCCAGGTCACCATGTAATGGCAGCCGATGCCGGCGAAAGCCATGCTGCCCTCGGGCACCTTGGTGGAGGTATTGTGCGGGCAGCCGGAGCAGTAGTGCGGGATGCGGGTGATGGTCTCGCGCGGCTTCGACAGGCGCTGCTCCTTGGCCTTCAAAAACTCGAGCCGCTCGTTCATGGCGTCGCTGGTGTAGAAGCGGCTGATGCGCGAGGCGATGGCGCGCGCCACCTGCGCGGGCGTGAGCTCGCCGAGGTTGGGCAGCAGGTCCCCGCCGTGCTCGTCGAACTCGCCGATCACGCGGGGCCGCTCCTCGACCGGCCAGTTGTAGAGCTGCCCGGTGAGCTGATCCTCGACGATGCTGCGCTTCTCCTCGACCACCAGGATCTCTTCCAGTCCCTTGGCGAACTCGTGGGTGGCGATGGGCTCCAGCGGCCAACTCATGCCGAGCTTGTAGACGCGAAGACCGATGTCGGCCGCGCGCCGCTTGTCGATGCCGAGGTCCTCCAGCGCCTGCATGACGTCGAGGTAGGCCTTGCCGGTGGTGATGATGCCGAGCCTCGCCTTCGGCGAATCGATCACCACCCGATTGAGATTGTTGACGTAGGCGAAGTGGCGAGCCGCATAGATCTTGTACTTGTTCAGGCGCCGCTCCTGGGCCAGCGGCGCGTCCGGCCAGCGCGCGTGCACGCCGTCGGCGGGCAGCTCGAAGTCATCGGGAATCACGATTCGCACGCGTTCTGGGTCGATCAGCGCGGAGAGACCGGAATCCATGTTCTCGGTAATGGCCTTCATCGCCACCCAGCAGCCGCTGTAGCGCGACAGCTCCCAGCCGTAGATGCCAAGGTCCAGGATGTCCTGCACGTCCGCCGGGTTCAGCACCGGCATAGAGGCGCCGATGAACATGTGCTCGGTCTGGTGCGGCAGGGTCGAGGACTTGCAGGCGTGGTCGTCGCCGGCCACGAACAGCACGCCGCCGTGCTTCGAGGTGCCGAAGGCGTTGGCGTGGCGCACCACGTCCATGCTCCGGTCTACGCCGGGCCCCTTGCCGTACCACATCGAGAACACGCCGTCGTAGCGCGCCCCCTCGAAGAGGTTCACCTGCTGGCTGCCCCACACGGCGGTGGCCGCGAGGTCCTCGTTGACGCCCGGCCGGAAGACGATGCTGTGCGCATCGAGGTGGGACTGCGCCTTCCACAGGGCCTGGTCCAGGCCGCCGAGCGGCGAGCCGCGATAACCCGAGATAAAGCCGGCGGTGTTGAGCCCGGCCTGCAGGTCGCGCTGGTGCTGGAGGATCGGCAGGCGGACCAGCGCCTCGATGCCCGTCAGGTAGGTGCGTGTGGTGTCGAGGGCGTACTTGTCGTTGAGCGAAAAATCTGCGACGGCGGTGGATGACATTTGGCTGGTCCTCCGGTGGGCATGTGCCGGGGACGGATGATAAACAAGGCGGGAGGTATAAATTATTTTGTTTTTGTCTTTGTAGTCATTATATTGGATATATTCTGCCGTAATATTCCATACGGGGACATTTTTATACCTAACCTGGTCTTCGGCCGTGGACGAGATGAGCCTCGTTGGCCTGTGCACCGTGACTCACGGGGTTGCCCGGCGCTGCGATGGGGAAGGCGTCGGCTTGGGTGGCAACCGCGTGGGGTCGTGCCCGAGCCCCCCGCAGGGCCAGGGAAGGTGGTTTCCAGCGTCGCGTCCCCTTTAGAAGGTGTAACCCTATGATTTCATTTCACAAATCCTTTGGGATATACCCTACCCGGGCCTCGCGCCGTCTGTTTCGCACAAGGGGCTTCGCCCGAATCCAATAAATGGGATAGCATGTGGTCTATATGTAGCAGACTTCATATATGGCAGACGTGCCGCAGGCGTTCGCGAATGCGGCGGAACCAAGCGGAGGACAGATGTGAAAGCTCTTCAGATAGAGCCGGAAAAATGCACCGGCTGCCTTCAGTGCGAAATGGCGTGCTCGTACGAGAACGAAGGCGTATTCAATCCCGCCAAGTCCCGAATCAAGGTCTTCAGCTTCCATGATGAAGGCCGCTTCTCGCCCTATACCTGCACACAGTGCGACGAAGCCTGGTGCATGCACGCGTGCCCGGTGGAAGCGATCGCGATCAACCAGGAAACCGGCGCCAAGGAGGTTTTCGACGACGTCTGCGTGGGCTGCAAGGTCTGCACCATCGCCTGTCCGTTCGGCACGGTCAACTACAACTCTTCCTCCGGCAAGGTCATCAAGTGCGATTTGTGCGGCGGGGATCCGTGGTGTGCGAAGGCCTGCCCCACCGGCGCGATCACGTATGTGGACGTGAACAGCGCCGGGATGGAGCGCATGCGGGCCTGGGCGCAGCGGGGAACCTCCCCGGCCAGCGCCAGCGTGAACGGACCCGCGGAGAAAGACATCCAATCCTATACATCGGCTTGACGCCAGGGGGCTTAACCATGGCTTGGACAAAGAAAGTGATGCGCGTGAACCTGACCGAGGGCAAGGTCAGCGAAGAACCCTTGAACATGGAATGGGCGCAGCAATACCTCGGCCAGCGCGGGTTGGCCAGCAAGTACCTGTTCGAAGAAATCGATCCGAAGTGCGATGCGCTCGGTCCGGACAACAAGTTGATTTTCACCACCGGACCCTTGACCGGGACCATGGCGTCGACCGGCGGGCGCTACTCGGTGGTCACCAAGAGTCCGCTCACCGGCACCATCGCGTGCTCGAACTCCGGCGGCTACCTCGGCCCGGAGCTGAAGTTCGCCGGCTGGGACATGATCATCTTCGAAGGCAAGTCACCCAAGCCGGTGTACCTGCATGTTCACGATGATCACGCCGAGCTGGTGGACGCCTCCGATATCTGGGGCAAGTCCGTCTGGGAGGCGGACAAGATCCTGCACAGGAAATACCAGGACCAGGAGCTCCGCATCGCCTGCGTGGGGCGCTCCGCCGAAGCCGGATGCCTGTATTCGGGGATCATCAACGACCTGCACCGTGCGGCCGGACGCTCCGGCGTCGGGACGGTGATGGCATCGAAGAATCTCAAGGCGCTGGCGGTTCGCGGCACCAAGGGACTCGGCGGCCTCAAGGACCCGATGGCCTTTCTGAAGGCCACGGAAGAAGGCAAGAAAGTGCTGCGGGACAACGCCGTCACGGGCCAGGGACTGCCGACCTACGGGACGCAGGTCCTGATGAATGTCATCAACGAGTCCGGTGCCCTGCCCACCTTCAATATGCGGGAGGTGCAGTTCGAAGGGGCACACAACATCAGCGGCGAGGCGATGCACGAGCCGCGCAAGACGGACGGGCAGGCCAACCTGACCACCAATGCCGCCTGCTTCGGCTGTACCATCGCCTGCGGGCGCATTTCCACCATAGATCACAGCCATTTCACCATCGAGAACAAACCGGAGTACTGGCACAACTCCGGCGGGCTGGAATACGAAGCCGCCTGGGCGATGGGCACCGACACGGGCATCGATGACCTGGATGCGGTGACCTATGCCAACTTCGTGTGCAACGAAGACGGGTTCGATCCCATCACCTTCGGCTCCACCGTCGCGGCGGCCATGGAGCTTTACGAAAGCGGTGCAATTACCGACAAGGAAACCGGCGGCGTCGCGTACAAGTTCGGTTCCGCCAAGGCCCTGCAGCACGCCGCGGAAGTCGTGGCGAAGGGTGAGGGTTTCGGCAAGGACCTCGGCCTCGGCTCCAAGCGCCTGTGCGAGAAATACGGGCATCCCGAGCTGTCCATGACGGTGAAAGGGCAGGAGTTCCCCGCCTACGATCCCCGCGGCATCCAGGGCATGGGACTGGCTTATGCCACGTCGAACCGGGGTGCCTGCCATCTGCGCGGCTATACCGTGGCCTCCGAGATTCTCGGAATCCCGGAGAAGACGGATCCGCTCGTGCCGGACGGCAAGGCCGGTCTCGTGAAAGCCTTCCAGGACGCCACGGCCGCATTCGACTCGAGTGGCCTTTGCCTGTTCACTTCCTTTGCCTGGACCCTGGACAATGTCGCGCCCCAGCTCGACGCGGCCTGCGAGGGCGGGTGGACGAGCGAAAAGCTCGTGGAGATCGGCGAGCGCATCTGGAACCTCGAGCGCGAATTCAATCGTCAGGCGGGCATCACGGGGAAGGACGACACCCTGCCCCAGCGGCTGCTCAAGGACGCCGCGAAGACCGGCCCGGCCAAGGGCAAGGTCAACGAGCTCGACCACATGCTGCCGGAGTACTACGAGCTGCGCGGCTGGACCAGGGATGGCACGGTCACCGAGGAAACCAAGCAACGGCTGGGTTTGTAAGGAGGCCATATGAATTACGTTGTGATCGGCGCGGGACCGGCCGGCGTTGTAGCGGCCGAGCACCTGCGCAAATACGACCCCGATTCGAAGGTGACCATCGTCAGCGGCGAGAAGGAGCCGCCGTACTCGCGTATGGCCATTCCTTATTATCTGGTCAAGATGATCAAGGAGGAAGGGACGCACCTCAGGAAGACGTCCGGCCACTATAACGGGCTCGGTATCGGCGTCGAGCACGGCCGCGTTACCTCGATCGACGCCAAGGCAAAGTCGGTCGGTGTGGATGGCAGGTCGATCGGCTACGACAAGCTGTTGATCGCCACCGGTGCGAGCCCGGTAACGCCCCCGATTCCCGGCACGGACCTCGACGGCGTGCACAATTGCTGGGACTTATCGGACGCCCGGGACATCATCAAGTACTGCGAGCCCGGCAAACGCATCACCCTGATCGGCGCCGGATTCATCGGCTGCATCATCCTCGAGGCGCTCGCGGAGAGCGGCGCCGAGGTGCACGTGGTGGAAATGGAGAACCGCATGGTGCCCCGGATGATGAACGATGTGGCGGGGGGCATGATCAAGCAGTGGTGCGAGGACAAGGGCGTCAAGGTGCATACGTCGACCCAGGTCACAGGCATTGAAAGGAAAGGTGGAACGCTGAGCGTGTCTTTGAGCACGGGCCAAAATATCGATACCGATCTGGTGATCACGGCCACCGGCGTCGCGCCCAACATCGGTTTCGCGCGGGACAGCGGGATCGACGTGGACCAGGGCATCCTGGTCAACGAATATCTGCAGACCAGCGACAAAAGCGTCTACGCGGCGGGCGACTGCGCCCAGGGCCGTGACTTTTCCACCGGCGAGTTCAGCGTCCAGGCCATCCAACCCACCGCAGTGGAACATGGCCGGATCGCGGCGAGCAACATGGTGAGAGGGAACGATCATTATCACTGGGGCAACGTCAACATGAACGTCCTGGCCACGATGGGACTGATATCCAGCTCCTTCGGCCTGTGGATGGGCGCGGACGGCGGCGATAATGCCGAATTGCTGGACCGGGACAAGTTCATGTACCTCAACCTGCAGTTCAAGGATGACGTGCTGGTCGGAGCCTCCAGTCTCGGGCTCACCGAGCACATCGGCGTCGTGCGCGGACTGATACAGTCCAAGACACGGTTGAAGAACTGGAAAGGTAAGCTGATGGACGACCCGTCGCGCCTCATGGAGGCCTATCTCGCGAACACGCAGGCAGTGGGGTATAACGCACACGTGTTATGAAAATAACGCTCAAGCTGTATGCCACCTTGGGCGACAAGCTGCCGGCGAATTCGGTCGCCAACACAGTGGAAGTAGAGGTACCCGACGGCGCCACCGCCATGCAGGTGATTGACCAGTTTCAGGTGCCCGAGGACATGGTGCACCTGGTACTGGTCAACGGCGTCTACCTGGCTCCCGAGGCCCGCGGAACACAAGCGCTCAATCCCCGGGACGCATTGGCGATCTGGCCCCCCGTCGCCGGAGGCTGACCGCTCCCAATTGGGAACTTCTCTGCGGTGAGTTGAAGACCACGAAGGAAATGGGGGTTTCCCACGCCGAGTTCTTCTCCGTCCTGCCGCGCTTACTGGGCGAGGACGGGTACCAGGTGCGGGGAAACACCGTGGTGCACGAACACGAGGGCAAACGCATCACGTTCACTCTGGGCCCTGAAATGCAAAGAAAGATCGCATCCATAACGCTGCCCGTTACGCGGGTCGAAGTTTCTCTGGAGGGTTTCAGCGAGCCGGAACAGGAAGAATTCATGGAGCGTTTTGATTTGCGTTTTCGGCGCGGCGGCGGCTGAAGGGGGGACGGGCAGGCAGGTACGCGAACCGGGGCGGAACACCTCTCGCCGGGCTGCGTAGCCGGGCTTTGCGATGATTTATCGATTCAACGACTACCGTTTGGACTCCGACGCCTTTGAGATCCGGCGCGGCTCCGAACGCCTGGAGGTCGAGCCGCAGGTGCTGCAGCTCCTCATCCTGCTGGTGGAAAATCGCGGCAGGATCGTATCCAGGGAGCAGGTGTTCGCCGAGATCTGGAAGGACCGCGTGGTGTCCGATGCCGCCCTGAGCAGCCGTATCAAGTCGGCCCGCCGGCTGCTGGGTGACGACGGCGTGCGCCAGCGATTCATCCGAACCGTCTACGGGCGCGGATTCCGATTCGTCGCCGAGGTAAGCACGCAGCAGGAGTCTTCGTCCGGCGGCGAGCAGTCCACCCGAGACGTTTCCCTGACGACGCCAAGAACCAGATACGCGAAGAGCGGCGAGCTTCACATCGCCTACCAGGTGTTCGGTGACGGGCCGCTCAACATGGTCGTAGCGCCGGGATTCATCTCGCATATCGAGAACTACTGGGACGATCCGCATTGCGCCGCCTTCTGGCTGCGGCTCGGCGAGATCGCGCGCGTGGCGTTGTTCGACAAGCGCGGCACCGGGTTGTCGGACCAGGTTCCACACCTGCCGCACATGGATGAACGCATGGACGACGTCCGCGCCGTGATGGACGCCGCCGGCTTCGAGCGTGCGGTAATCATGGGCATATCCGAAGGCGGTTCACTGGCTTCGTTGTTCGCCGCGCATCATCCCGAACGCTGCGAGGGACTGATCCTCTATGGCGCGTTCGCACGCTTCACCTCCTGGTTCCCCACCCCGGAGTCGCTGGAGGAACTGTTCGACTATATTCGCAGCGACTGGGGAAGCGGCAACAGCCTGCCCGCCTTCGCCCCGTCCATGGGTGACGACTACCGGGAATGGTGGGGCAAGTTCGAGCGCCTCGGCGCGAACCCGGGCGCGGCGATCGCTCTCATGCGGATGAACAGTGAAATCGACATATCCGGAATCCTCCACGCAATCCGCACCTCGACGCTGGTGATCCATCGATCCGAGGACGTGCTGATCGATCCGGAGGCCGGCAACCTTCTTGCCGAGAACATCCCCGGCGCCCGGCTCGTGAGCCTGCCCGGGCGCGATCATCTCGCCTGGACGGGAGGCAATTCAGAGGCCATCACTGATGCCATCAGAGAGTTCGTGTCTGAAATCGTGCCGGTCGAGGCAAGCAACACAGTGCTGGGTACGATCGTAGCAATCGGGACCAAGGAGCCGGATTTCCGCTCCGCGGACGAGACGAAGCTGCGGGCGTTGGCTGCAAGATTCCGGGGCACCGGGCCGACCCCTTGTGATGCCGGGTTCCTCATCTCTTTTGATCGCCCGGCGCAGGCGCTGCACTGTGCCCGGGCCATCGCATCGGGAATCGGCCGCGCCCAGGTGGGGGTGCACACCGGAGAAGTGGAGCTCTCGCAGGACAACATCGAAGGCCCCGCAGCGACTCTGGCCGCACAGATCGCCGCTCTTGCGCCGGTCTGCGAAGTGCTGGTTTCAAGGACAGTGACCGATCTCGTCGCCGGATCCGGCATATCGTTGGAGGTCGCCGCCGACAAGCGACTCGCGAACATGCCGCCGGACTGGAAGCTTTACCGTTTGAGCCCTTGAACGATTTCCAATGGTTGCCTGGGAGAACGGGTTCAATGTCATTGCGTACATGGCAGGGAGGAGGCATGCACTTCCCTGTGCACCGTTCCCACGCCGATCAGCCGCCCATCCTCAGGAAGGTCAGATCAAACTTGTCGCTGAAGCGTTTGATTTCGTTGCCGGTGTAATTCTCGAAGCGAATATCAACTTCGAGCACCGGCAGGGTCAGCGCGCCGAGCCGCCGGTCCGGCTTCCGTGCGAAGCGCACCACGGCGCGGCGCGCACCGTTGATGAGGGTGAGCTGCGATTCGTCCCGCTCGACCGATCCGCCCTCTTGCTCGAGGACGGGAGACAGTGACTCGACGAACTGCTCCGGCGTCAGGCTCATCTCCTTCCTGCAGGTAGCGACCCGGCGATCCGCTGTGGCGGTGACTTCGGATCGCATCTCCAGAACGTGTGTGTATAACATTTCGGCATCTCCAGGTGTGTGAGGGTTCTAGGAAACCCCGATTGATCGAAGTCCGCTTTTAGGGGCCCAGCCTCGACGAATCGGGTCAATCAACGCGGAGGAGATGTTGAGACATCAGGCGCAGGCAAGCTTGCAGCGAACCTGAAGAGAGCCTGGAGAACTATGAAGCATTCGGGCGCCGGGACTCTCGCTGGCACCGCGGCGGCGGGCTATTGGGTGAATTCGTCCCTTTGCTCTACTATAGGCATAATATTTTTCCGTTAAATGCCTTTGAATGGAGATATTTATGTCGATCAAGCTGAGCGCGACCGACAGAGCAATTCTTCAGCTCATACAGCATGACGCGAATCTCAGCACCGCCGAGATCGCCGAGAAGGTAGGCTTGTCCCAGTCCCCCTGCTGGCGGCGTATTCGCCGACTGGAGGAAGCCGGGGTCATCAAGCGCAAGGTGGCCCTGCTGGATCACGTCTCGCTCGGCATGGAGGTGGTGGCCTTCGTCAGCGTCAAGCTGTCCGAGCACGGCCGGCGCAACCTCGAGGACTTCGAGCGCCGGGTCGCCCGGCTGCCCGAGGTACTGGAATGCTTCACGGTGACGGGCGACGTGGATTACATACTGAAAATCGTCAGCAAGGACATCCGCCACTTCGAATCCTTCCTGCGCAACGAGGTCATGACCATGACGATGATCCGCGAGACCCACTCCGCGATCGCGGTCACGGAAATCAAGGACACCACCGAGCTGCCGCTCGCCACGCAGTTGTAAACCCGGTCCCTGCCCGCACCGCCATTGCGAGGCTCGACAGGGTCGTGGCACTCCAGACAACCTCTGTCGACTGCCGCATGTCCCAATCAACTGGATTGCCGCGTCGCCTCCGGCTCCTCGCAATGACGAGGCAGGCCCGCACGGCCCTCCCCACCACCACCGTCATTGCGAGGCCCGACAGGGCCGTGGCAATCCAGACAACCTCTGTCGACTGCCGCATGTCCCAATCAACTGGATTGCCGCGTCGCCTTCGGCTCCTCGCAATGACGAGGCAGGCCCGCACCGCCCTCCCCATCACCACCGTCATTGCGAGGCCCGACAGGGCCGTGGCAATCCAGACAACCTCTGTCGATACACCGAGGTCGAAGGCGGCATCATAGTATGTCTGAATACAGGTCACGCCAGCGGGGGTTCATGTTTTCGATCAACTTCAACTTGCGTTTTCGCGACCCCGCTTTGATCTGTTTCTCCCGCTCTATTGCCGAGACCATGGTTCCATGGACTTCGTACCAGACGAGTCGATGAACGCCGTACCGGCAACTGAAGCCATCGACGATATCGGACTTGTGCTCCCATACCCGTTTCACCAGATCACTGGTGACCCCGGTGTACAGGGTCCCATTCCGTTTGTTGGCGAGAATGTACACGCAGGGAATGCCCATGCTTGGATGCTCCTTGTTGTTTCTCGAGACGGTGCCTGTCTTGGCAAGCAGATGTAATATAGCGGATCCGCCTGTCGCCAGAAAACTGGATTGCCGCGTCGCCTCCGGCTCCTCGCAATGACGAGGCAGACCCCGCACGGCCCTCCCCATCACCACCGTCATTGCGAGGCCCGACAGGGCCGTGGCAATCCAGACAACCTCTGTCGATAC
>JBAUWJ010000269.1:0-7179 GCA_049583715.1 Arenicellales bacterium
TTCGGGCAGAACACCTGCCGGAAGCCTTCGAACTCACGGTACGTGTCGACGGCGTTTACCCAGCGGGTGTGAACACCCGGGGACACCGCGAACCCGTTCATCGCGTAGTCGATGGCGGGCTCGAGCAGCCGCGGGAACTCGAGCCTGCCGAATCGCCGCGACAGCTCCGCCCAGGCGCCGACGCAGCCCGGGACGGTGATCGAGTCCCATCCGATCGTGATCTCCCGGGCGCCCGCGAAGCGCTCCGGACGCCACGCGGACGGCGAGCGGCCCGAGGCGTTGAGGCCGTGCAGCGACTCGCCGTCCCAGACGATGGCGAACGCGTCGGAGCCGAGCCCGTTGCTGCACGGCTCGACCACAGGCAGCGCCGCGGCCGCGGCGATCGCGGCGTCCACCGCGTTGCCTCCCTGGCGAAGCATATGGATGCCGGCCTGAACCGCCAGGGGCTGGGAGGTCGCGACCACGTTGCGCGCGAACACGGGCGCGCGCTGCGAAGGATAGGGGAACTGATCCCAGCGAATCTCGGTGAGCATCATCGTATGTCGGACTATACGGGTGTCGCGGCATTCAATACCACATACCCGGGGAGCGCCACCTGGGAGAGCTCTGTCTTCCGGCCCAAAGCAGGGAGTCCGGCACGTCCGGGTCCGCGAGCCGCGCGGAGGACGACTCCGGCCGCAGTGAGCGCAGCCGTCGCAGGCGTTCGCCGGTATGCGGATGGGTACGGAGTATGGAGGGCTCCGGCACGCCCCGGCCCGGCATGATGATCTGCTCGAAAACGTTGTTCTGGTAACGCTCTATCCTGCTCAATGCATTTGCGAGCCCCTCCGGATCGCCGGTGAGCTCCGCGGCCCCGATGTCCGCGTCGTACTCGCGGGACCGGGACAACGCCAACTGGATCAGCGAGCTCACGACGGGCGCGGCGATCAGCACCCCTATCGCCCACCAGTTGATGCGGTACTCGGAGAACAGGATCAGGGGCAGATTGAAGAACAGGAGCAGCTGGCCGGCACTGGACAACAGGCTGGTCATCCGGCTGAACAGATCGGCGAGTCCCATCACGGATATGTCGTTGTTGCGGACGTGGCTGATCTCATGGGCCAGCACGCCCGCCAGCTCCCGCGGAGCGAGCTTTCGCAGCATGCCATCGCTGACGACGATGAAGGACTGCTCGGAGCCGCCCAGGGCAAAGGCGTTGAGAACGGGGCTTGCCACATAGAAGAGGCGCGGAAACCGCCCGAGGCCGGCACGGCGAGCCAGCTCGGCCACCACCTGGTGCAGGCCGGGAGCTTCTCCCGGCGCCAACTCCCGCGCACGGTACATCCGCAGGATGAAGCGGGGCGAGACGTTGGGGCTCATGGCGGCGAGGACGATGGCCAGCATCACGAACCACACCACACCGGCACCGCCTGCGAACAGCCAGCCCACAAGGGCCAGCAGACCGGCCATGGCCACAAGCAGGAGGCCGGAGTGCAGCCGATTCAGCACCCGATGCCGGCGAAGAAGCTCTCTGTCCACACTGCCATTCTTGGGGCCCGGGTCCGGGTTTTCAAGCAAAGGCCAAGGTGAGGGTCAAGGCGGGGACAATCACAGCTCGACAACGATCTCGGAAACCGGCTTGCGCACGCTCACGGGCACTTCCTGCGGGTAGCCGTACCAGAGCATCCCGACGACTTCCTCCACCTCCGGGTCCACCCAGATCAGGTCGTAAAAAGCCTCGGTACGGGTAACGGCGCCGGTGGTCCATTTCATGCCGATGCCCCGCGACCACATGTACAGGAACAGGTTCTGCACCGCGCAGCAGCACGCCGCGTAATCCTCTCTCTGGCGCAGCGGGTCGGTGCTGCGCACGCAGGTCACCACCAGCCAGCCGGGAATCCGGCTCCAGCGCTCACGCTTGGCGCGCCCCGCCTCCTCGCCGCTGGCTTCGGTGACGAGCCGGGTGTTGAGGTCCACGACCTGCCGCTTGACCTGCTCCGACACCAGATAGAATCGCCAGGGCTCGGTCAGGTGGTGATTCGGCGCCCAGCGCGCCAGGTCTATCCCCTCGATCAATATCTCCCGGGGCGGGACGGCGGTCTTGAAGAATTCTATGCTGCGCCGTCCCCGGATGAGGTCGGCGATCGATTGTCTTGACGGGTCGTCCATCGGGCAGGTTACCGTGGGAATCGCGGAAAAAAGGATAAATACCGGATACAATTCAAAGAGGTCAAACACTTCGCGGCTTCGCGAATGATACCGGACGAACGAGCCGGGGGTTCGGAAACATGACGAAGAAAGTCAGCAAGTTTCAAAACTATCTGCTCACAGGAATCCTGACGGTGGTTCCCCTGTGGATTACGTGGTTGGTGTTCAGCTTCGTCATCGCTCAGTTGTCGCGGCTGGGAGAGCCGTGGGTGAACGCCCTCGCCCGCGGGCTCGAATCCACGTATCCGGCGATCTCGCACGTGCTGCTCCATCCCTGGCTGCAGCCCGCCATGGCGGTCATCATCACTTTGCTGGCGCTGTGCACCCTGGGCTGGATCACGTCGCGGGTGATCGGCAAGCGCCTCGTCAGCCTGTTCGACGGCATCATGAACCGGATCCCCTTCGTGAAGAAGATCTACGGCTCCACCAAGATGCTCCTCGAAGCCTTGAACCAGGAAAAGAAGGAGTTCGACCGGGTCGTCCTCATCGAGTTTCCGAACCGCAACATGCGCGCGGTGGGTTTCGTCACGCGTATCATCACGGACAAGACCACAAACGAGCAGCTCGCGGCCGTATACGTGCCCACGACGCCGAATCCGACGTCGGGCTATCTGGAGCTCGTGCCCGTCGAGCGCATCATCAACACCGACATGACGGTGGAGGAGGCCATGACATTCATTATCTCCGGCGGCGCGGTAGGCCGCAGCGACATCGTCTTCCAGAGAAACCAGCCGCCGCGCTCCCGCTCCATCGTCGAGCCGATAGCGAAGACCAAGCAGTAGCGGCGGCCGACGACGCAAGAGAAGTCCCGGCGGCGAGACAGCCGCACTTCGCATCCGCACCGCGGCCTCGACCCATGGAGAGACTGCCCGCACCCGCCGCGGTTGATACAATTACCGCATGCAACGGGCCCTGACGCCCGTGCCAGGCCAACTCGAAGACCGCTGGGGTGCGTAGTGACCACACTGCTTACAGGAGCGACCGGCTTTGTGGGCTCGGCCGTGCTGCGTCGTCTGATCGGCCGTGGACACGCAGTCCGCGCCCTGGTGAGGCCGGGGAGCAGGCTGCATAACCTCGACGGGCTGAAGGTCGAGTGTGTCGATGGAGATCTGACCGACCCGTCGTCCCTGCGGCGCGCCGTCGAGGGCTGCGACGCCTTGTTTCACGTCGCGGCACACTACCACCTCTGGACCCCCGACCCGAAGCTCCCCTACAGAATCAACGTCGACGGCACCCGTGCCCTGATGACCGCGGCCCTCGACAGCGGTGTGCAGCGCATCGTGTATACCAGCAGCGTGGCCGTCCTCGGCCTCTCCCCTGACGGCGCGCCGGCCGCCGAGGATCTCCCCGTATCACTCGAGGATATGGTCGGCCACTACAAGCGCTCGAAATATCTGGCGGAGGAGCTGGTCCGCGAACTCGTAAAAGAGCGCGGCCTGCCCGCCGTGATCGTCAATCCCTCCACCCCCGTGGGGCCGAGAGACATCCGCCCGACGCCCACCGGCCGCATGATCCGGGACGCGGCGAACGGCCGGATACCTGCATTCGTGGACACCGGTCTCAATATCGTGCACGTCGACGACGTCGCGGCGGGACACATCCTCGCCTTCGAGCGCGGGTCGGTCGGCGAGCGCTATATCCTCGGCGGCCAGGACATGACCCTGCAGGCGATACTGGCCGAGGTCTCCCGCATCGCGGGACGCCGGCCGCCTCTGCTCCGGCTGCCGTCGAGTCTGCTGCTGCCGGTGGCCCACGCCGCGGAATGGTGGGCGTCGCTCGTCGGGCGCGAGCCCCTGGTGACGGTGGTGGGCGTGCGCATGGCCAGGAAGCGAATGTTCTTCTCCTCGCGCAAGGCGCACGAGATGCTCGGCTATTCCTCCCGCCCGGCGTCGGAGGCGCTCGCCGACGCGGTGCACTGGTTCCGCGACAACGGCTATCTGCGCCGCGGGGCATCCGCGCCGCAGCGGTGACCGGTCCGGAGCCGGTATATCCGAAGCGGACCATGGCAAGCGGCCGGCTCAAATGCCTCTTCGCGGTCCACGACTGGGGCCTTGGACACGCCACTCGCGACCTGCTGCTGATCCGCGCTCTCGTCGCGTCCGGGCACGACGTCACCGTCCTGTCCACGGGCCGGGCGCTGACCCTGCTGCGCGAGGAGCTGGGAGAGAGCTGTGACTTCATAGAATTTCCCGATATACCCAAGCCGCTCGGGCGGACCGCGGCGGCGTTCTATATCCGGATGAGTCTCGCCATGCCGCGCGTCCTCTGGCTCTTTCGCCGCGAACGCGCCTTCACCGGGCACCTGTGCCGGGAACGCGGGTTTCAACGGGTGATTTCGGACAGCCGGCTGGGCGTGGTGTCGAAGGAGGTGCCGAGCTACTACATCTACCATTCCCTGCGCCAGATCATGCCGGCGCCCCTGCGCTCCTTCGGACCCCTGGTGGAGCGCAGCCAGCGCCGCCTCCTGTCGGACGCGCGCCTGACCCTGGTTCCGGACCAGGAAGAGAACGGCATCGCCGGAGACCTGTGCCACAACCTGGCATGCGATTGGGCAGGGCGGGTCCTGTACCTCGGCATACTCTCCAGCGTGCAGAGAGAACGTGTCGAAGCGGACGTCGACGTCTTCATCAGCGTCTCCGGTGCGGAGCCCCAGCGGACGTACTTCGAAAGCCAGGTGATGTCGCAGGTGTCTCGGCTCTCGGGACGGCGCGTCGAGATCACACTCGGTCGTCCCGACCTGCCCTATCGTTGCTGGCGGCACGGCGGCGCTACGGTGCATACCTATCTCGACCGCACCGGCCAGCAGGCCCTCCTCAACCGGGCGCGGCTCGTCGTGACTCGCTCCGGCTACACGACCCTGATGGAGCTGGCGGAGCTCGGCAAGCCCGCCCTGCTGGTGCCCACGGTCGGACAGAGCGAGCAGGAGTACCTCGCCGACTACCACCACCGCCAGGGACACGCCCACGCCGTGCGCCAATCCATGCTCGATCTGGCCCGCGACGTCCCCGTGGCGGAACGCACGCCGGGCCTGCCGCGCGTCCATCCAACGTCCGAGTCAGTCCGGCGCTTCCTGGCCGCCGTCGCGACCTGAGCCCGCCAGCTCGTTCCGAAGCCAGAGCACCACCGGCAGGCCGAGGAGCCAGATGCACGCCGTCCACACCAGCCGGAAGCCGAGCAGCATGGCCAGACCCTCGCTGTAGCTGTAGCCGCTGGCCTGGGCCGCGCCCATTCCGGCGATCTCCAGCACGCCGACCTGGCTGGTGACCCCACCGCAGACCAGCGCCACGGACAGCGAGAACGCGTAGATGACCGCCGCCTGGGAGATATCGAGTCCGGCCACCCCGACGCCGTGGGCAATGGCCTGAAATGCCCCGATGAGAGCGGCGACGTACAACACCGTGAGGTAGCCGCGGCGCGTGAGGACCCCGCTGTCCGTCAGGGTGCCGAGGCCGTGCAGGAACTTCACGGGCGCCGGCACCGTGAGACCGAGCCGCCTCGTCACCCGGTCCGCCCACAAGCGCAGCCGCCCCCAGCGGGCCACCACCATGACGAAGGCGACCAGGCCCACCAGCGACACCAGTGCCAGCGGCCGCAGCCAGGGCCATCCTCTGATCCCGATCACCGCCAGCAGCAGGAACAGCAGTCCGGCCTCGAAGGCCAGCATGAGCGTGGTGGCCGCCGCCGTTCGATACATGTCGCCGCCCTGCACCCGCTGGAGCACGTAGTTCTGGGCGTAGATACCCAGCGGCAGCGTGAGGGTCAGCTCCCCCACGGCGTAGGCGATCAGCACGCTCCGCCAGCTTGCGAAGATCTCGAGCTCGCGCAGAAATCCACGGAACTGCAAGCCCTTGATTGAAAGGTAGAAAGCCGCCAGAACCAGGGTCCAGACCAGCGAGAGGATTGGAATGCGCCCGATCCGCCCGAGGACCTCCGAGACGTTGGACAGGCTGACGGCCGCGGCAAGCAGCCCGCCCGCGAGCAGCACGGGCACGACGATCCTGGGTTGCCGCAGCGCTCGCCACCGGTGTCCTGCCGTCCTCCTCATCGGCCCCTCATGGCCAATCCCGGGAGAGCAGACACGGATGGGCCTCGGCGATCGAGTCCAGCTCATTGCCGAGGAATTCGAGCAGAGCCCGGCGCCGGGACGGCCCGCAACGGTCCAGGAAGGCGAGGCATTCGGCGGTCCGCCGCGCCCGCGCCGCCGGATCGAGGAGCGCGGGATCGAGGGGAGCGTGGAGGGTCCGGCAGCGGTCCACCATCCGCCCAACGAACTCCTGCGCGGCCCGCGGTGCATCACCGCCCGCTCGCACCCCGTCGCTGTTCAGATAGTGGGCGACCAGATGGCTGGTGTTGATCATCCAGTGCTCCAGCAGGGCGCGCCGGGCGGCGATGTCCGTATCCCGCCGGGAGAGACCGCGCAGGCCGGGGATCGGTCCGCCGAATCGCACCAGCACCCTGGGCCGGCCGGGGGCGAGGGCATCGTAGCTCAACGAGACCGGCAGCATGTGCGGGCTCCGGGCAGGCGCATTGACCAGGTGATGCAGCGCCTGGCGCGGCCTGCCGAATCTGCCGTCAGGCGAGACCGCGCCTTCGGGTGCCAGGAGGACGGCCTCCCCGGCGTCCACGAGCTCGACGAACAGACCCAGCTGCGAACCGATCAGATCGCGCTCGAACGGCGCGAGCCGGCGAAAGGCAGCCGGTGTCAGCCGGCGAAAGGCGTGGCGACGGCAGAGCAGCTCGCGCGGCGCCTTCAAGGCGTCGGCCACCGTGATCTCATCGGGGCCGCGCCCGGTGGCGTCCGCGAAGCGGGTCACCCAACGCTCGCGGAGCACCTCCTTGAGCGGCGGGTTGCCGAGCACCTCGAGCACGTCCGAGAGCAGCTCCTCCAGGCTGTGCTCCGGTATGCGGCGCATGGGACGCAGCCGCATCGCGCGGAGCACGGGGGCCACGGACAGCGCGCTGAGCGGCCCGCGCAGCACCGGCGGCCATGTC
>JBAUWJ010000270.1:0-1518 GCA_049583715.1 Arenicellales bacterium
ATCAAAACTCCAAGGCCTCGACCTTTCGAAGAGGCGGGAGAGCGAGATCGGCAGAGAGTGGCGCGGTGGTGAAGCCGTGCGCGAGACCGAGGGAGTCGGCTCCCGTCAGTGGCGCGTAGATTCAGGCAGTGAGGCGGATCCCGTTACGCGCGCCGACCGCCAACTCCGGTGCTCAAAGGGGAAGCACATTCGCCTCGGAGCGGAGCCACCGGAGAGAGGGGTGCGGGGAGGGAACCGCGGCGTCTGAGCGGTCCCTCCCCGGTGGGGCCGCAGGGGCGCAAGCCCCGCACAGAACAACCCGGGTTCCTTGTGATCAAAGGGGAGGGTGGGGCTCTGCCGTCTGTTCCGATGCGGTCGGAGTCGTTCATCTTCGGGTGCAGCTTCTGGTACGTAACGGGAAAGTATCGGACGTCGTGAACACGGTTTCAGAGAGACCGAACCCTTTCAGATTCGCAGTCAATGCCGGCTATCCGCGCGTCTCTTTGGGTTGACACGTGGACTGTGCGGGAATACGCATCGCGAACGGGGCGCTGCTCCTGAACGAATCGAATGATCCAGAGGGGAGTGGAACATGCGAGCAGCAACATCTCGATTTGCCGTCACCACCGCCGTCCTGCTTTTGGCCATGACCGGCCCGGCTCCGGCGCAGCTCGATCCGCTCGGAGCGGAGTTCCAGGTCAACACCTTCACCCCTGGATACCAGGCGGACGCGGACGTGGCCGCCGACGCGCAGGGCAACTTCGTGACGGTGTGGGACGGGCCGGCCACGGTCAGCGTTGCCAGGACAGTATTCGTGCAGCGCTTCGACCGCAACGGCGGCGCCCTGGGAACGGAGTACGAAGTCCCCACCGGGATGTGCGCGCCGCCGCGCTTCGCGCCCGCGATGTGCCGCAACTCCACAGGAGGTGGCGCTCTCGCCTGGTCGACGCAAGGCATCGCCGGGTTGGAAGGCAAGGTCTTCGCGCAGCTCTTCGACAGCGCCGGCAACCTGCTGGGGACGGAGTTCCAGGTCAGCAGTCAGCCGTCGTCGGATTCGTACGAAGGCGACGTATCGGTGGCATGCGGCGATGCAGGCGATTTCGTCGTCGTCTGGGACAGCTACGGCTATGACGCGTTCGGAATCACCGGCCGCCGCTTCGACAGCAGCGGGGCACCGGAGGGAACCGAGTTTCAGGTGAACACCTACACGTCGGGCTACTTCTTCCAGCCCAAGGTCGCCGCAGACGATGACCGCGACTTCGTGATCGTGTGGAATGCGGGCTATGCTGTCGACGGCAGCAGTACTGGCATCTTCGGGCAGCGCTTCGCCAGCAACGGAGACTTCCTCGGCACCGAGTTCCAGGTCAACTCGTATACGATGGGCAGTCAACGCTATGGCTCGGTGGCATCCAACGGCGCAGGCGACTTCGTCGTCGCCTGGGACTCCTCCTTTTCACAGGACGGCAGCAGCGACGGCATCTTCGGGCAGCGCTTCGCCAGCAACGGAAGCTTCCTGGGCACCGAGTTCCAGGTCAATTC
>JBAUWJ010000271.1:0-3388 GCA_049583715.1 Arenicellales bacterium
GCCTCGAGCTGGCGCGTCGGCCCTTCTACTCCGCGCTCATCGCCCTGACCAGCCGCGTCACGGGCATGACGGCGGCCCACGGGGCCTACGTCCTGAATACCGGTCTGTTCGCGGTGCTCGTTCTGGGGTACGCCGCGCTGGTGGAGACACTGGGCGCGCCGGTGCCGGGCGGGCGGCCGGCACTGTGGATGGCGGCCTTCGTGGTGCTGCTCTATCCGGCCCTGAACGGATTTCGCTCCTTCGTTGCCGCCGACGTTGGCTACTGGGCGTGCTATGTGTGGAGCCTGGCGTGGTTCATGCATCACGCGGAGACGGGGCAGCGGAGGAGCCTCTCGATGTGGGCGCTCGCCGCCCTGGCCGCCCTGCTCTTCAGTCTCGAGGCGCTGGTTTTCCTCGTTCTCATACCGGCGTGGGAGTGGGCTCGAGGCGGCGGCCGCGGTGGGGGCGCGCGTGTGAAGAAGGTGCTCGTGGTCCTCGCCGGGATTGCCGTGCTCGTCGTGTACGCGCTCTGGCAGCAGGCGTGGCAGTCCGGCGCGCCCGCCGGCGGCCTGCTTCGCCATCCGCTGCACCACCTGGTGCACGCCGGACATGAGACGGTACAGGGCCTGCGTTTCAAGTTGGAGGGACTGCGCAGCGTGTTTCTCGACCAGTTCTCGCGGCACTACGACGCGGTGGCGCTGCTGACCACGGTTGCCCTGCTGTCGCTCGCCGCCGTCGTGAGGGCCCTGGGGCTCGTGTACGCCGCCGTCGCCGCGGGGAGCTGGCTGGGCGCGCGGCGGATGCTGCCCTCGGTGGTGCGCTACTGGTGGGGAGTGTTCCTCACGACGAGTGTCGTCCTGCTGCTGGTACCTGCCTTCACTCGCTTCCAGGTGACGCCGCGTGAGGCCATGACGGCGGCACTTACCGTATCCGCGATCATTCCCCTCGGCCTGGATCGGGCGCGGCGGTTGCGGTCTTCGGGTGAATCGCACTGGCGCTGGCTGTTGCCGGCGGTGCTGGTTCTCGTGCTGGTCTCGGGAGCCGCCGGCCTGTACCGGCACCGCGACCACACCGAGCTGCGCCAGGCCGGGCTGTGGCTCCGCTCGGTCGCACCTCCGGGACGCTCGGTGTACAGCAACAGCCGCGTCGTGGTGTACTACTCGGGCCTTCGGGGCAATCGGCCGGAGTCCCGCTACACCTGGCAGGAAGCGATGAGGATGGTCTGGAGCAATGAGTGGCGTCGCTATGACTACCTGGCGGTGGTCATCGACCACGCGAAGGCTTACCGCCGCGGGATCCTGATTCGGGATATCCAGACCACTCCCCTCAAGGTATTCGCCAACAGCGCGGGCGACCGGGTATTGATTTTCAGCCGCCACCACCAGTGACCCGAAACAATGCTTGTCGGGTTGATGCTCTGCGGGGAGCCGGGATCGAAGGTGCCGTGTCGGTTGCGGGTGGGGTGCCGGTGCGGGCATTTTGTCGGAATGAATTCCGACCCACAGCGGGCTTCGATCCGGACCCTCCGTGGGTCGGCCGGATCCCGTTCCCGACGATCTCCGGCACTCCCCGCGTCCCTGTAGGAATTCATTCCCACGGCAGCGCGCGGAAGGGCACAAGCCTTCGTCGGGCTGAGCCTGACCTGCCAGTGACGCGCATCGAAGCCCGCAATGTAGGTCGGAATTCATTCCGACGGCGGCGCACGGAACGGCACAAGCCTTTGTCGGGCTGAGCCTGACCTGCCAGTGACGCGCATCGAGGCCCGCAATGTGGGTCGGAACTCATACCGACAGCAGTGCCCGGAACGGCACAAGCCTTCGTCGGGCTGAGCCTGACCTGCCAGTGACGCGCATCGAAGCCCGCAATGTGGGTCGGAATTCATTCCGACGGCAGTGCCCCGGAACGGCGCAAGCCTTTGTCGGCCCGAAGCCCCGGCGGGCAAGGGACTCCCTCAAGCGGGAGCGGCCCCCGTCTCGCCCGTATCGCCTCTCTTGTCGGCGATGGCCATGGCGGTCGCGAGGAAGCGGGACAGGTCGCCCATCTCCGCCGGCACGATCATGGTGGTCGAGCTCTTGGCGAGGTTCCCGTACTGGGCGATCAGGTCCGACGCGAGGCGCATGCGCATGGCCATGTCACCGCCGCTCTCGCCGAGGGCCGCGGCCACCGTGCGTATCGCGTTCGCCTGCGCCTGCACCACCGTGTTGATGGCCTCGGCTTCGCCCTGGGCGTTCAGCACCCGCGCCTGCTTCTGGCCCTCCGCCACGTTGATCGCCTGCTGGCGCTCGCCCTCGGACTTGGCGATCAAGGCACGCTTCTGGCGCTCCGCGGTGATCTGAAGCTCCATCGCTCGCACCACCTCGGCCGGCGGCTCGATCTTGCGGATCTCGTAGCGCAGGACCTTCGCGCCCCAGTTCACCGCCGCCTTGTCCAGCTCATCGACGATCGAGGCGTTCAGCTCCGAGCGCGATGACAGGACTTCATCGAGCTGCTTCTTGCCGACGTCCGAGCGCATCACGGTCTGTGAAAGCTGCTCGACGGCCTGGAAGGGGTTGCTGGTGCCGTAGGCTGCTTTCCTCGGATCGGTGATCTGCAGGTAAAGCACCCCGTCGATCATGATCTGGGTGTTGTCCTTGGTGATGCAGGACTGCTCCGGCACGTTGATCGGCGCCTCACGCAGGTCGAACTTGTAGGCGACCTTGTCGAAGAGCGGGATCACCAGGTTCAGTCCCGGCTCCAGCACGCGGTGGAAGCGTCCGAAGCGCTCGATGATCCAGGCGTGCTGCTGGGGCACGACACGCACGCCCCGACTGATGATCGCGAGCGCAATGATGACCAGGGCGAGGGCGAGTGCAAGTGAAACGTTCATGGATTGGGTTCTCCCTAAGGTGAGGTGTGC
This sequence comes from Arenicellales bacterium, assembly GCA_049583715.1. GTDB lineage: Bacteria > Pseudomonadota > Gammaproteobacteria > Arenicellales > JAANXG01 > JAANXG01. The sequence continues at coordinate 2,876 of JBAUWJ010000271.1, forward strand.
ATGTTCTCCAAGCGTGTTCTGCGTGGCGACGGGGCGCTCAAACCCCCGTCGCCGCCACGTCGGGCCGCGTGACGACGAGCGTGTTGCCGTCGCGGGCCACGATCGTCAACCTGGCCCCCGGAGCCAGGGCCTCGGCGGGAAGCCCGGTAGCCGGACGGGCGTCCCATTGCGCGCCCCGATAAGAGACGCGCAAGCCATCGTCGTCGTTCGAGACCACCCGCACGGCGGCGCCGACGTCGTCCCGGCTCACGCGATCGGACTCCGGGTTGTGCAGTCGCCGCCTCGCGACGTGCGCCGCCGGCAGGCCGGCCAACAGCACGAGTCCGAACGCGGCGAGGGTGACGTCGAGACCGGTATGCAGCCCAACCGCCAGGCCGCCGGCCGCGAAGCAGGCCGCCGCGACGGCGAGCAGGTAGATGGTGAAGCTGTGGATCTCGGCCACCACCATCAGTGCGCCGGCGATCAGCAAGGCGATTCCGAAAGTGAACAAGTTTCTCCTCTCCCCATTCCCCC
>JBAUWJ010000272.1:0-13146 GCA_049583715.1 Arenicellales bacterium
CCGACCCACATGGGTCCGTGGTCAGGCACTGTCCCGGCTCGTGCTGGCGGGGTGGTCGAAGCGTTGGGTGAGACAGGAGATCACTTCCTCGATGAAAGCTTCCTTGTATTCGCGGTAGACGCACGAGGAATGGGGTGTGATCATGACATGGTCGAGGGACCACAGGGGCGAATCCGGTGGCAGGGGTTCCTCGTCCACGACGTCCAGGAAGGCGCCGCCGATGTGGTCCCTCGCTTTCACGATATCCTCGCCGGCGATGGCGTTGCCACGGCCGAAGTTGTAGATGAAGACGCCCGGCTTGCACAGCCGCAGGCGCCTCTCATCGAGAGTCCGGTCGGTGCTGGCATCGCCGGGCAGAATGACGGCGACGTGGTCGGCTTTCGGAAGCAGAGACTCGAGGTCGTTCACGGATCGAACTTGCACGCCGTCCAGCGCCATCGGCAATCTGGACGGGTCGCGCTTGACACCAATGACCGCGGTGCCGAACGCCTTGAGCATTCGTGCACACTCGCCGCCGATATGACCGAGGCCGATGATCAGGACCGTCTGATTGGCCAGCAGCCGGCAGTCCTTCTGGATGTTGCGGTCCCACTCCCGGCGCTCGAAGTTCATGATCATGTCGGGCATACGGCGGTTCATGAACAGCATCGCGCCGAGCAGGGACTCGGCGAGGAGCCGGCCGTGAAAAGTGCCGTGGATCAACTCGACCCGACCTTCAGGGTCGGCCGCGACCCAGTCGCGACCGGCGGCCGGAGTGAATATTGCCTTCAGCCGGGAAAAGCGCGGGTACCAGTCTTCCTCGAATTCCCAGGTCAGCAGGTAGTCCGCGGTGCCGGCGGCGTCGAGCAGATGCGCGCGGTTTTCATGGGCCGTAACCCTGAGTCCGGGAAACTGCCGTTGCAGGGGCGCGAGGTCTTGATGCTCGAAGTCGAATGCGCCGACCTCGCTCTTCAAGCAGGCATGTATTTCCATGTGCCGAAGTATAGAGTCTCACGGTAGGGGAAATGCTCCCGTGGCCCGTCCTGCCTGGTTGGGCTCGGTAGTGGGCGAGATTCGATGCCGGGACGCCCCTTGGCGGGGGAAGCCCTCAGGTCTCCTGAAAGCTGGCGAGCTCGGCGCCTTCGGCGACAGTGTCGCCTACCTGGTAAGGGATGCGTTCTATGGTGCCGTCGTGGGGAGCGACGATGGTGTGCTCCATCTTCATCGCTTCGAGGACCAGAAGCACGGCTCCGCGGTTGACCTCGTCGCCGGCCTTGACGCTGACGGACGTGATCTTTCCGGGCATGGGCGCGGTGATACGGCCGGAATCGACGTCCGCGGCCTCGCTGATGACGTCGGCGTGGCGCTCGAGACCGTAGTGTTTGCCGCCGAAGAAGACGTCCAGGCGCTCCGGCCGGCGGACCACGTGGGCCTCGCATGTGACGCCGTCGATGGTGACCGTCAATCGGTGGTTTTCGCCGAGAGTCCCCTCGACGCCGTAACTCCTCTCATCCACGATGACGTGCATCCGTCCGCCATCGAACAAGAGGCGGCATTCGTGGGTCCGGGAATGGTCCTTGTACTCGAAGCGAAACTCGCTCGACAGATTGGGCCGCCAGCCGTCCACCGCGGAGAAGGGATCGGGGTCGCCGCCATCCCGGTTTTCGCGCGCCAGGGCCGCAATTTCGTGGAACGCAGCCAGAACGAGCACGGTCGCCGGTACGGGGCCGGCCTCGACGAGCTCTTCCAGGTGGTCACCGACAAGGTGCGTGTGCGGGCGCCCTGCGATGACCTCCTCCCGCTCCAGCACGCGCAGGAGGAAGTCGATGTTGGTCTCCACCCCGGCAATGCGTGTGTCGCCGAGTGCGCCGTGGAGACGGTCCAGCGCCGAGCGGCGGTCCGGTCCCCAGGTGATCACCTTCGCGATCATCGGGTCGTAGTGGACACTGATGACGTCGCCGGTCTGCACGCCCGTATCCACGCGCACACTGTCGCCCTGCTCCGGAAATGCGACGAGATCCAGCACGCCGGTGGAAGGCAGGAAGTGGTTGGCGGGGTTCTCCGCGTAGACCCGCGCCTCGAAGGCATGGCCGTGCAGGTGCAGCTCTTCCTGTGCGCAGGGCAGGGGCTCGCCGGCGGCCACCCGGAGCTGCCACTCCACGAGGTCCTGCCCCGTGACCCACTCGGTGACGGGATGCTCCACCTGCAGGCGGGTGTTCATCTCCATGAAGTAGAAGGCGCCGGATCGGTCCATGATGAACTCGATGGTGCCGGCGCCGCGGTACTCGATGGCGTCGGCGGCGCGCACGGCGGCCTCGCCCATGCCGGCGCGGGTCGTCTCGTCCAGGCCGGGCGCCGGGGCTTCCTCCAGAATCTTCTGGTGGCGGCGCTGGATGGAGCAGTCGCGCTCGAAAAGATGCACGCAGTGCCCGAAGCTGTCGCGGAAGACCTGGATCTCGACGTGGCGCGGTTTCTCCAGGTATTTCTCCAGCAGCACCTTATCGTCGCCGAATGCGGAAGCGGACTCGCGCCTGGCGGAGGCGAGTGCGGCCTCGAGCTCGTCCCTTTCCCGGACCACGCGCATGCCCTTGCCGCCACCGCCGGCCGAGGCTTTGATGAGCACGGGATAGCCGATGTCGTCGGCAATGCCTTGGAGATGGTCGGCCGACTGCTCCTCGCCGTGGTAGCCCGGTACCAGAGGGATACCGGAGTCCTCCATGATCTGCTTGGCGCGAATCTTGGACCCCATGGCCTCGATGGCCTTGGCCGGCGGGCCGATGAAGACGATCCCGTTCTCGTCGCAGGCGCGGGCGAGGGCGGGGTTCTCGGAGAGGAAGCCGTAGCCGGGATGAATGGCCTCGCAGTCTGTGGTCTTCGCGGCATGGATGATGCGCGCGATGTCGAGATAACTGTCGCGGGCGGCCGCGGGGCCGATGCGAACGGCGAGGTCCATGGTGCGGGTATGCAGAGCACCGGCATCCGCGTCGGAGTACACGCCCACGGTCTGTATCCCGAGGCGATGGGCGGTGCGGGCGACGCGGCAGGCGATCTCGCCCCGATTGGCGATCAGGATGCGGGAGAACATGATGCGGGGGAGGGCGGCCTTTCGGCCGGATATTGGTCAGTCGGAATGAATTCCCACCCACAGGGACTTGGGGACGCCCGCGTGCCGGCACTCTTCTGTGGGTCGGAATTCATTCCGACTGGAATCGCCATGGTGACCCGATCGAACCGCGGCGGCCCGGTCTAGGCATCGTGCCGCCACTTCGGTGCCCGTTTCTCGAGAAACGCCGATACGCCTTCCTTGCCTTCGTCCGAGGCTCGCAGGTTCGCGATGCGTTTGGCCGCATCGCGCAGCAGCTCCTTGTTGATGGGCGCATTATGATTCAAGGCAATGAAGGCCTTGGTGGCGGCCTGGGAGTCGGGGCCGCCCTGGAGCAGGCTGGCGACGATCTCGTCCGCGGCGTCATCCAGGGCGACGGGTGCGACCACGCGATGCACCAGTCCGATGCGGTACGCTTCCTCGGCGTCGAAGCGCTCGGCCGTCTGGAAGTACCGCCGCGCCTCGCGGGCGCCGATGGCACGCACCACGAAAGGACTGATGATGGAAGGCATCAGGCCGAGCCGAACCTCGGACAATGAGAACTTGGCGGACTGGGCGCACAGGGCGATGTCGCAGCAGGCCACCAGCCCCACGCCCCCGCCGAAGGCGTGGCCCTGGACCTTGGCGATGGTGGGCTTGGGAATTTCATCGAGGGCCTGCAACATGTCGGCGAGCCGCATGGCATCCTCGAAGTTCTCGTCCTCGGAGTAATCCGCCATGCGCCTCATCCAGTTGAGGTCCGCGCCGGCGGAGAAGCTCTTGCCATTGGCCGCCAGGACCACGATGCGCACGGAGTCGTCGGCGCCCGCCTTCTCGAGGGCTCCCGCGAGGCCGGCGATGAGCGTGTCGTCGAAGGCGTTGTGGACGTCCGGGCGATTGAGGACGATCGTGGCGACGCCGTTCTGGTCTACGCTGAATTCGAGCATGGGTGACCCGGGTCGATGTTGTTGCCGGATTGGAATCCCGACCTACAGGCACGGCGCACCGATCGTGGAGATGCGAGGCCGCCCTGTCTGCCACTGTTTGCCTTTGAATAATATCACGTTTGGTATTCGCGGCCGGATGCAATGAGCCTGTTCGGCCCCGGTCCGGTGTCCTTGACGCAGGGGCGGGACAGTCTCGAGGCCGGATGGGACGAACGTTGCCAGGCCGTTTTCGGCGTCGAGAACGTCGGTCATTTCCGGGCGGGCCGGACCCGTGGGCGAGAAGACCTTCCGTGCCCGGGATATCCGGGGCTCGGGTACTGGATTTCCGCAATTGTTTGACGGTTAAATAGCGTAACCCCAACGCCCGGGCGGCGCGATCCGGTATGCAATGAACAGCAGTGAATCTCGAACCCGTGACGTGGTCCGCCGCGTATTCGACGACCAGTGGAAGATATGGATCTGGACCAACGTGGGCCGGGGCTGCGATCGCGACGGCATCTTCAAGATACTGCTCGACAACGGGTTCCAGTACGACGACATCGCCGAGGAGCTCGGCTACGAGCCTTCGGTGGACATCGATGAGATTCCGGACCCGCGTGTCCCGGAGGAGGGGTTCTATCCGAACGCCGAGCGCTTCGATTCCGACCGGCTGGAGCTGTACACCGTCCCGGAGTTCCTGAACCGGGAGGAGTGCGAGCACGTCATAGAGCTGACGCGCGGTGCCCTGCATCCTTCGACTATTCTCGACGATACCAGCGGGGACCCGGGTTTCCGAACGAGCCGCACCTGTGACCTCGGCCTGTTGAACGATCCCCTGGTCTCGGAAATCGATATCCGCATGTGCCGGTACCTGGGCATCAATCCCTCCTATTCGGAAAGCCTCCAGGGGCAGTACTACCTCCCCGGTGAAGTATTCAAGGCGCACAACGACTGGTTCGGCCAGGGTTCCGAAGGCTTAAGGTACGGCGGCAAAGTGGCCAGCCAGCGCACCTGGACGTTCATGGTTTATCTCAATGACGTGGAGTCGGGCGGCGAGACCGAGTTCGTGAACGTCGGCCATGCCATCAAGCCCAGGCGAGGGGACGCGGTAATCTGGAACAACCTGTACGTCGACGGAACGGGAAACCCCGACGTACTGCACTGCTCCAGGCCGTTCACGTCCGGATTCAAGGCGGTGATCACAAAGTGGTTCCGAAGCGAGGGAATCGGAGAGCCGGGCATCAGGGACCCGCGTGAGCTGCTGCCCAATTACACACCGACAGGCTTCGAGAAGGCGCATATCCCGGCCGGGCTGTTCGAAAAGCTCCGGGACTATTTCGAGCGCAACCGGGAGCGCCAGAGCAACGAGATGCAGGCCCTGGACTACCTCGCCAACACGGAAAGACATCCCAGCGCGGTCACCGAGATCAGTCACGAGCTGGCCGGGGAAACGAGCGACGCGCTCCAGCCCCTGCTCGAGCAATGGGCGGGGATCCCTCTCGCCCGCTCCGCCGTATATGGCTTCAGGAGTTATGCCCGCGGTACGACCTTGACGCGCCATCGCGACCGGGATACGCACGTGATCAGCGCCATCCTCAATATCGCCCAGCAGGTCGAAGAGGAGTGGCCCCTGGATATCGAGGACCATTACTTCCGGCGGCACGAGATACTGCTGCAGCCCGGCGAGATGCTCCTGTACGAGAGCGCCCGGCTGCTGCATGGGCGGTCGGTGCCGCTGCGGGGCGACTACTACTGCAACCTGTTCGTCCATTTCCACGTCGCGGGGGCGGACGGGAAGAGCTGAAATCGCGGTTCAGTGCCGCTCGCCGGCGGGTATGGTTTCTATGGATACGATCTGCGAGGAATGAAAGTACGCCTCGTTGCCCTCCGAGGTGGCAAGCCTGAGCATCTTCCCCTCGCCGGACCCGGGGTTCGCCGAGTTCCGGACGAGGGAGGTGAACAGGTCCGCCAGCACCGGGTCGCCCTTCCGGCAATCGAGCTCGACCATGGCGTTCGTCGAGAGCGACACCTTGACGAGAAATCTGTCCGGCATGTCCAGGGCGGGCTCCCCGGTAGCCGTTGACGCCTCTGTTTTCGACTGTTGCCGGCGCGAGGCGACGAATTCGTCGAGGATCGCGATGAGGTCGCCGCAGTAGTCCAGCTTCGCGTCGGCGGGGTCCACACCGGTCGGCTCCCAGGGCCGGTAGCCCTGCTTGTACCAGAGTCGAGAGCCGTCTTTCGCCTCCACCGCCTGGCAGTAGTGAATGATCGGTGCGGGCCGGCCCTCCTCGGGAAAGTTCATGACCGCGGCAAGGTGTCGCTCGCGGAATCTCAGCTTCAATTCCGCCGCGGCGACCACCAAGGCCATCATGTCGCTCTCCCAGGCGCCGGTGGCGTGGCGCAGCTCGGCGGTGAGCTCTATCCATCGGGGCACGAGAGAGCGCAGGTCATCGGTATGAATGAGCGCCGGCCAGGTGATGCCTTGTATCGATCCGGGATCGGCCGGCGAAAGTGCCGCGATGGCGGTGCCCCAGCGCTCGCTCAGGGCGAAGCCCCCCCAGTGTTGGCCGATCGGCGCGCCGGGTGTGACGGCCAGCGCCAGGCGGTCCATGAACACGCAGTCCGGGTCGAGGACCAGCACCGTGCCGGGATCGGGATTGCCCTCCAGCCATTCCCGGAACGAGAACAGGCGGTTGTACGGTGCGTACTCGTCGCCCGTCACGGGATCCAGGTTGGTATAGGCGGTCGGGATCACCTGCATGTGCGCGTGCCTCGGCAGGGCCTCCCCAGTGCGCCTCGAAACCAGGCGAAGCAGGTCGCCCCGCTGGGCCACCTGGGTCCAGGTATACTCCAGGAGCTCGCACTGCCAGTGGGCGTAATCCTGCGTGTCGGTGCACACGACCGAATAGAAGGGCTGGTCCATGTCCGCGTCCTCCCACAGGACCCTGTCCTCGCTCATATAGGTTCTGCCGCGCAGCGTTCTTCCCGTGAAGCCGAATTGCCGCGCCTCGTCTCCGGGCGGCGAGGTGTGGTCGTGCGTCCGAAGATCCGGCGCCCCGATGTAGCCGCGTATCCTCGAGATGTAGGTGCTGAAGCTGGAATGGGGTGTGCCGATGAAGCGTCGGCCCGCCGCGCAGATGAGCTGCTCCACGCAGCCCGTCAGCTTGCGGGCCGGATCGTCGCCCACGGTCCCGCCCCGAGGGTCGACGTCGGCATAGCGGTGGACCGGCCTTTGCGCCGCAATGAGCTCGAAGAACGCTTCATCGGTCTCGTCGGTCGCGATGTAGAGCGGCTCGCCCGGCGCGAGCAGCGCGTTGACGGTGTCGGCGGTGACCGGCGCCGCGACCCTGGATACTTCGTACTGGAAGTCGTTTCTTCTCAGGTGAAGGCTGGAATAACGGAACGGCCCGAGCCGCCGGATGATCTCCTCGGCTCGCTGGAATACCCGGGGGACGTAGCGAACACCGTACTGCAGCATTTTCCACAGGTGGATGCTCTGCCGCGCTTCCGGTAGTACGAAGCATTTGGATATCTGCCCGAGCTGGCGCAATCCGTCGACGTCGCAGGGAAAATGCACCACCGGGGAAGCGATGAACTCCCCGTCGATGGCGACCGGGACGCGCCCGTCCATGAATCCGTCGTCGGGACGACGCGTGCTCGCAAGCACGGACTCGATGTCGGGAACAAAGAGCACGTTGAACCAGGGGTTCCAGTGAATCGTACGGAAGGACTTGCGCTGCCAGGCGGTCCACGCACGGCGAAGCCCGGCCCGATCCTCCGTCTTCTCGGTGCCCGGGACCGGGCGCGCGAGCTCGGTGAATTCGCGGGGGATCCCGAGTCTGCCGCCCTCGCGGTCGACGAACTCGCTCGTCGTGACCACGTCGATCCATCGTGCGAGCGCCGCGAGGTCGAAGAATTCGCCGTGATGTGAGACACCGCCCGGATCCCCCTCGCGGGTCATGGGGCCCCAGTTGATGAGATACCAGCCCTCCGGCGGCGGCAGGACGAGTGTCCGTCCGGTGATGGCCGCCAGGAGGGCCAGGTACTCGAGCTGCATGCGGATGTTGTTGAGGCCGCCGGGATCGAGCTCGAAGGTCAGATAACCGCCGGATCCCCGGGCGGCGAAAGGCGACGGTGGAAAGCCGGTGATGCCGGAAGGATCCCAGTAACCGGCGCGAGGGAACGGCCCTCGGGGCGGCAAGTCAGCCGCCGCCTCGGGTGCGGGACTGCCCGTTGATCCTGACAACTACATCTACGGCCCCAGCGATACGGGGACGCAGGATCCGTTGATCTGGGCCTGGAAAGAGGCGTTGCAGCCGCTTCCGGTGATCAAGCCGTGGGTCATGGTGTAGGTCGTGTCGGTGAAGAACCCGGCAATGGTCAACCCGGCCACCGTACCCGAATACATCAAGGCGGTGGTCATGTGCAAGGTGCCGCTTCCCACGTTGGTGATGCTGAAGCTCACTTCATTCGAGGCGTTGGGCGGCGATACCGTCGCGCACTGGCCGATCGCGGGGCAGACGCCAGGCGTGGGCGCGGGAGTGGGCGCCGGACCGGGCGCCGCGCTGGGGGCAGGCGTAGGCTGAGGCGTGGGCTGAGGCGTGGGCACCGGGGTGGGTACCGGAGCCGGGGTCGGGCCCGGTGTCGTCGGTAAACCGTATGCGGTTGGAAAGACCAGATCCAGGAGACTGCCCGGATCGCCTTGCGAGGCGTACCGGGTGGTCGGCGTCCGGGTCGGCGTCGCCGCGCCGGCCGAGAGGATCACGGGGCCGATCAGAACCCCGGAGGACTGGGCGTGGGCGGGCAGCAGCACCGATTCCACGACGGGCTTTGCCCACTTGTCCAGGATCGCCCCAGTGGACACGACGAATCCGCCGGTCTTCAGGACCTTTCGGCGGGTGTCGCGGGATGCTTCCTTCTGACTGCTGCTCTGGGACTGGCGTGAGTCTTTGTTATCGTTATCGGACTTTTTCATTTCAGGACAGCTCCTGTGTCTCGCAAGCCTATTATTCACAGGGACGCGGAGTATTCAACCTATAGATTCGCGTCCGCGTCGGTATTCCTGTCATCTTCATCCGATCCTGCGGGTTTCCACCATCGCCAGCCGGGACTGGAGGATATACCGCTCGTGGTGCGGCACATCAAACCCCAGGTAGATCAGGGGGTCGCCGTCGGCGGCGCCGAGGGCATTGGCCTCGACCGCCGCGTACAGATCATCGAGCAGAGGCGCCCGTTCATCGCAGCGCAGCACCACCGGGTCCGCGCCGACCAGGTGAATCGTGACTTCCAGCGATGGCGCACCGTCGCCGTCGGAGCCGGGCATTTCGCCCGAAGCGATCGTCACCGGATCCGGCGGCACGCCCCGGAGCGCGTCCGGATGAACGGTTCTGTTGACACAGTCCAGTCCCGAGAAAAGACGGTACTGCTCCAGGGTGCGCTCGCGCCCGAGTCCAAAGGGGCCGAGAGTATGGTCGGGATCCCCTGAAAGCAGCGCCCGCAGTCTCTGCGTCGCCTCCCGGTGCCTGCCGTGCACGGTCCGCGGCTCGAAGTCCAGGATGTACTTGCGGTTGGGCTCGGGGTGGCACCGGTGCCACACCACGATGTGGTTCGGATTGAAAAGGTCGTAGCCGTGGGTGAAGGAGCGCAGGGTCAGCGCGAACTCTTCGCCGGTGTACAGGTGGAAGGGATCCTGGTTGACCTCGTGGTTCCACTTTCCCAGGGTGAAGACGAACGCGCCGGAAAGCACGCGGGTGCGTCTGGGCGTCGATGTGTTTTCCGGCAGGTACCGCGTGGGATGGTCGATCCACCCCTCCTCGTGCCACGACTCGACCAGGGTCGTCGGCACCCGGGTGAGGTCGTCGAGGTCCGTCCATTCCTCTTCTTCGCCGTCTCGGAAGTACAACGGCGGGAATCCCGTGATCAGAGGCTTGCGGGACGGAAACTCCGCCATCATTTTCAGCAGCGCGACGTCCCAGCCGGCCACGAATCGCGTGTGACTGTCGACCTGCAGGGTAAAGGCCTCGCCCCGGTACAGCGACTGCGCGAGGTTCCTCGCCCAACAGCCGCCGCGGCTCTCCCGCCACGGATACTTCGTGATCCTGAAGCGCGAGTCGGATTCGAATCGTTCCAGGCAGTCCTTCCGGATCTCGGGAACACCGTCGTCGTCGTACTGCAGGCAGATGCCGAACCGCAGCCGCTCCGGATACAGGGCCCGCAGCAGGCAGCTCTCGATCGTGAGCACCAGCTCCGGCTCGCAATAGGCGGCAAGGGCGACGAATATCTTCGGCCCGGAGTCCCGTACGACAATGGAAAACGGCTCCTGCTGCAGGGGATAGTACAACCTTCGGCCCCACTCCCGATGCTTGGGCCACAGCATGTACCGGGTCGGCTGGTCCGGCAGCGCCACGTCGAGCTCGATCGTGTCCCTGGCGTGGCGCAGCACCTCCGCGTCGATGATGTCGTGCCGGTACATTTCGACATCGTCGTCGTTGAGCAGGCAGAACACCCAGAACTCGTAATCGTCCCTCCTTTCTATCTCGCTGGTATCCAGGCGAAGGGTCCCTCTGAAATGAACGGTCCGCTCGCCGAGCACCCGCCGGGCGGCCGTGCGGGCGAAGTTGATACCGGCGTAATCCTCGTAGTCACTCAGGGACCGTTCGTTCCCGAGGCCGTACTTGCCGAGGACGGTGTGGTCGTGAAGCAGCAGCGTGTCGAGCCTGGACAACGCGGTCTCATGCATTTCACGCTGCCGACCGGGGTGGTCGGACCAGTGCAGCGGACCGCCGTGGTCGTAGCAGTGCCAGAGCAGGGTTTTCACGGGGTAATAGAGATCGTACCCGTGGGTGTAGGCCCGTGCCGCGAGGCTGATTTCCTCGCCGCTGAAATAGATCTCCGGGTCGTACTCGACGTCGACGCAGAACCTGCCGACCGTGAACAGGAACCCCGCGGCCAGGAACGGGCTCTTGCCCGGTGTATCCGTCGCGGGAACGGACTCGCCCTCGAGGCGGGTCGTGAGATCCAGGTTCAGCTTCTTCAGCCTCAGTCTCACGATCTCCGAGGCGTCCGACAGAACCGATTGCCCGTTGACGATCGAATACCCGGGGGGATAGGTGGTCAGCACCGGCTTGTCCGAGTCGACTCTGCCCATCATGTCGATCAGCTCCCGGTCCCAGGACGGCGCGAATCGCATGTGCGCGTCGATCTGCAGCGTGTACGCCTCTCCGCGGTAGAGGCGGTTGGTGCGGTTGCGCGCCCAGCAGCAGCCCCGGCTCTCCCGGTAGTGGATCCTGTCCAGTCGAAACCGCGGGTCGTCCTCGTAGGGTACGAGATCGTCCGCCGTGGCGTCGTCGTATTGCTGGCAGATGCCGAAGGTCAGACGGCCGGGATCTTCCGCATTGGTGAGGCAGCTCTGTATGGTGTGCACCAGCTCCGGGTCCCGATAGGACGCGATCTGCACGAAGATGAGCTCCGGCCCCATTGGATCCGTCATCCGGGCCGGGTCCCGCGACGAGAGGAATTCATCTTCCTCACGACGAGTGACCGTCGTGGCGTGGAGCTCATGGAAATCATGTGGGGAGAAACTCAGGACGCATTCTCGTCGTCGCCCGCGCTCAGGTACCAGTACCCGTTGTTACGGTACTTAACATACTTTTTGTCGAGATCCCTTGTCCAGCTGAAGTGGATCACCCAGGGATGTTCCGGGATCCGGCTGGTGCCGGCGTCGAGACCGACCAGGTGGCCGTTGACGAATTTGCGTTCATCCAGCGTCCGTGCACGAAAACCGAGCGGACTGACGGCGCCGAGAATCCTGTTCACCACGACCTGCTGCCCGCGCTGGCTGAACATCTGCGGGGTCTCGGCAAACACGATGTCCCAGAACCGCCGGGCGGCACTGTTGACCCGGAAATACATGAAGCCCGTATTGGCGTGCAGGGGAGCATGGACGTAGGAGGGACCGTCGTACATGAACTGCGCGTCGTGGGCCTCGTCGCGATCGAGCAGCGGCAATGGATCCCTCAGCCACACGAGGTCGACATCCTGAAACAACACGTTGACGTCGAAGCCGAGAAGGTCCCGTATCACTGCGTTCTGGAAGTATATGTGCCGAACGAAGTCATGGTCGCCGAACGCCTGGGCGGTGCCCGTTGACTGCAGGATTTTCGACTCCGGGTCGTAGCAGGTGCAGAAGCCGAGGTCGCGCGCCGCCCGGTCCGACACTTCGTCCATGGGAAAGACGAGGCACTGGTCCCGAACCGCGATGCCGTGCCGCCGGGTGGACTCGACCCAGTTGGCGAACAGAGGAAGAAAGCCGCGGTTGAACGTCATCGCCACGAGCTGCCTGCGGGAAAGGTCCCGATCACGGAGAACATCCCCGATCCGTTTCCTTCTGACGGTGCTGTCTCTGATATTCTCTCGATGGAACCAGCGCGCCTTACGGATGGCGCTGTCCGGCATCGGGTCCGTGGAGAATGGATTACAGGCCGTTCCGTTCCAGACGAACGCCGAACGCCGTTCGCGAATCAGCTCGACGTTGAGGATATCGCCGTCCCTGATCCGGGCCGCCTCCAGGGTGGACGCGTCGTTCAGTGAAATCCCGTTTCCTTTGATGACGAACCCGCCGGGTTTCAGGTTCAGGTGCAGGGCGATTGACTCCCTGACCAGAGTGAGCGGCGTGCTTGCGGGAAAACTAACCCGGGCTCCGAAGCCGTCCGGGCCGGCCACGTGCATGTTGATCAGCGGCTCTTTCGGGAAGATGAGTCGATATGCGCGCCGGAGCAAGTGGTATAGGCTCCGGCGTACTCGCACGGAAACCGGGCTATAGTTGTCCAACGTGCGTTGCGAAGACTCTGTTGCCAATGGACCATTATAGTCGGGATCACGCTTGCCGACCGACGCTTCAGTCCGATCGTGTTCCGAACGAACCGGACTGCGATTGCCGAGGGCCCGTGCTGCTCGATGAAGGGGGCGACTTTCTCGTATCCACGACTTCGACGCCCGACCGGAGATGTACGACAAGATGCTCGAAGGGGCGGAACGCAGCGTGGAATTTCTTTCCACTCGTCCCATAGGAAGGACGTTCGTTTCACATCCGGTGGAATGAGCCGCCCTGTGTGCGAATCGGACTGTGGGTCGGGCTTCAGCCCGACAATTCTACTGATG
>JBAUWJ010000273.1:0-18854 GCA_049583715.1 Arenicellales bacterium
GGTGTGTGAAGCCTGCTCACAAATTTGAAGGACCACGGAAAGCGCAGGCCGGGGAGTGCCTTTGTCGACACGCCGCAAGTACGTCCCTGTAGGCTCGCTCTCGGCTCCTGCCTCGAGACGGTCGACCAAGACCGCCCCCAGCCCATGCCTATGCACCGGCCCCTTCGTTCCGGGTGCGTGCTGACGAGGTTTGATGCGTCTGCGACTGGCCACGGCCGCGGCTACTACACTCCCTCTCTCGCTGGCGGGTGAGGGTCGTTGGCAAGAATGGGTCCTCGGCCAACCGTCGCGATCGACTTCCCGCCTGCCGGAGCGGAGTCGAGGTCAGTCAGTAGCTACCTCCGCCCCGGACAGAGACGGGCTTCGACCGCCAGGCGGTCGTCCTCGGTGTTGACGTTGATGAAGTAATCGGGGCGGTCGGAGAAGTCGGCGTACACCCAGCGGTGGCGGTCGAACCAGCGATCGATCTTGCGCTCGCCGGCGGCGAGGAACTCGTCGATGCTCGCGGCAAGGCCGGTACTCATGATATTCACCACCGGATGCGCGCGCTCGCCGTCGTGGGCCACGGCGATCTCCGCTCCGGCCTTCTCCAAAGCCTGATGCAGACGGCTTGCGATGTCGGCGCCGATGAGGGGCGAGTCGCAGGGTACCGTGAGACAAAGGGGTGTCACGGCCGCGTGCAGTCCGCTGGACATGCCGGCAAGGGGACCGGAGTAGCTGCCGTCCCGGTCCTCTGCGACGGGGTAGCCCATGGACCGGTAGGTCGGCAGGTTGCGGTTGGCATTGATAATCAAGGTGCCGAGCTGCCCGCCCAGCGCCCCCAGCACGTGCTCGATCATGGGGCGGCCGCAGACCGGGATCAGCCCCTTGTCGACGCCTCCCATCCGCCGGGCGCGGCCGCCCGCCAGGATGATTCCCGTGATCGTGTTCTTGTCGAAGGACATGGGTCGTCGATTATAAGCGTGGCTGTTGGATACTGGTCAGGGCTTGCGCCCTTGTTTACACTGGCGCGCATGAAAGTCAAAGTGAGACTGTTCGCCAGCCTGCGGGAAGAAGTCGGGATAAGTCAGACCGAGGTGGAGATCGAGGCCGGCTCGACGGCGAATGCGCTGTGGCGCAGGATCATCCGCGACAAGGACATGCCGGCGGGCGTGATGACAGCGGTGAACCTGGATTATGCGGGTCCCGATACGACGCTCAACGACGGCGACGAGGTGGCGTTCTTCCCGCCGGTGACGGGCGGCTGATGTGACGCTGGCCTGTGGGCATCGGACCCTGGCGTCGCTGTGGCGGACCCGGGTCGGGCTCTCCGGCGACCGGCCGTTCCTGATTTACGACGACCTGGACGGCGGTATCCGGCACTTCACGTACGCCGCGTTCGACGACCTGATCGCCAGGACCGCCGGCGTGCTTCACGGGCTCGGGATCCGTCGCGGCGACCGGATCAATCTCCACCTGGAGAACAGCGTGGAGTTCCTCTCCCTGTGGTTCGCGGCGGCGCGGATCGGCGCGGTGATCATGCCTACCAACATCGCGTCGACGGTGGACGAGCTGGAGTACCTCGTCGGGCACTCGGGCAGCCGGCTCATCTTCACCCAGGCAGCGCACGCGGCTTTGGTGCAGCAGGTCGCCGAACGCTGCGGCTGCGTCGAGCGGATCGTGCTCTGCGATCCCGGTGAAACGGATCACGCCTGCCTGGATGAGCTGGTGGCCCGGTCGCGGGCGCCGGAAGAGCCGGTCGCGACAGAGCCGACCGATGACGCGGCCATCCTGTATACCTCCGGCACCACGGCCCGCCCCAAGGGCGTCGAGGTCACCCACGCCAACTACATCTACGCGGGGGAGACGGTCGCCAAGGCGATCCGCCTGGCTCCGGAGGACCGCCACCTGACGGTGCTCCCGTTGTTCCATGGCAATGCCCAGTATTACTCCACCATGAGCACCCTGGTCGTCGGTGCCAGCATGGTGCTGTGCCCGCGGTTTTCGGCCAGCCGCTACTTCGACACCGCGATCCGGCACGGGTGCACCGTAGCCAGCCTGTTCGCGGCACCGATGCGTATGATCCTGGCACAGCCTCCGGATCCGGCGGCTGCGGGCAATCGCCTTCGAGTGGTGATATACGCCCAGAGCATCACGCCGGAGCAGGAGCGGGAATGGTCCTCGCGGTTCAACGCGCCCTTGCTGCAGATCTGGGGTATGACGGAGACCATGGGTCCGCCTTTGATGAATCCCGTGGACTACGAGCGTCGCAATCAGTCTACCGGCTTGCCGGTGATGGGCTATGAAGTGGCGCTGATGACCGAGGATGGGCGTTTCATCGAGGGCACCGACGAGAGCGGCGAGATCGTGGTCCGCGGTCTGCCCGGCTGGTCGTTGATGAAAGGTTACTACAGGAACCCCGGGGCGACGGCAGAAACCCTGCGGGACAACTGGCTCCACAGCGGGGACAACGCCCGCCGTGACCGGGACGGTTACTTCTTCTTCGTCGATCGGGTCAAGGACATGATCAAACGCTCGGGAGAGAACGTGGCGGCCACCGAGGTCGAGTCGGTCGTGATGCAGCATCCCGCGGTTTTCGAGTGCGCCGTGATCGGCGTGCCGGACGCGATCCGCGACGAGAAGATCAAGGCGGTGGTGGTGCTGAAATCAGGAGCACAGGTCACGGAATCAGAGCTGCGTGGCTGGTGCGCCGAGAAGCTGGCGAAGTTCCGGGTGCCGGAGCTCATCGAGTTCCGGGACAATCTGCCCCGGACATCGGTTGGCAAGATTCAAAAGCACATCCTGCGACGGGAGCACCGGGAGTCGTAGAAGGCCCGAAGGCAGGCCGGGAGAGCCGATCGAATCGCTTCAGTCCTTGTGCCCGACCCAATGGTACGTCGTGTCGGCGGAGGCGCCGTCGTTGGTGTCCACGCAGCGCAGCCCCGAGAACCACTCGGTGAGCTCTCCGTCCCGGAGCAAGTACTCCTGCGGAAACCCGGGATGTTTGATGAGATGGCGCCTGTTGAAGGTCTTGAAGAAGAGCATGCCATCTTCCTCGAGGCTGTCGAGCACGGGACCGACCAGCGCCCGATTGAGATACCGGAAGACCAGGACGGCGTCGAAGCGACGTTTCGGCAGGGTAAACCGGTCCAGGTCCGCCACGACCAGCATCGGATCCAGAGCGTTGTGGACCGCCTTTCTCCGGCACAGGCGCAGCCCAACCTCGCTGCCGTCGACGATCACCGTGCGATAGCCGAGCCGGCACAGGTAAAGCCCGTTGTCTCCCGTGCCGCCGGCGATGTCGATACCGAGACCCCGCTTCCCGAGCAGACCGCGGTGGCGGAGGAGCAGGGGGTCCGGATCGATCGACGCGGGCGGCGGGTGTTCGCCGTATTTGCGGTTCCATCGTTCTATGTCGGAACGCATGTGCCGGTTTCCCGCCGCCGCAGTAGCCTCATGGTGACCGGGCCGACCCCTAATCCCGTGTTTCCCTGCTCCAGTCGCCCGACTTGCCTCCGGACTTCTTCACGAGCTGCACATCCGTAATGGTCATGCCCCGATCCACGGCCTTGCACATATCGTAGACCGTCAGCAGGGCGACCTGGACTGCATTCAAGGCCTCCATTTCCACCCCGGTCTGCGCCCGGGTCTCGACGCGCGCCTCGCAGGAGACGCAACTGGCCCCGGCGTCGGGCGTGAGTTGCAGCTCGATGCTGGTGATCGCGATGGGATGGCAAAGGGGGATCAGCTCGGACGTCCGTTTGGCGGCCATGATGCCCGCAACACGGGCGACGCCCAGAACATCGCCCTTTCTGTGGCCGCCTTCGGCGATCAGAGCAAGCGTGTGGGGCCGCATCAGAATGCGACCCCGTGCAACGGCGATGCGCCTGGTGGTGTCCTTCCCGCCGACGTCCACCATGCGGGCGTCGCCAGCGGCGTTGAAGTGAGTCAGCTTGTCTGCCACGGATTGATGTGGCCGGTGGTTCGCCGGCGAGACGGATCTTGAAGGCGAATTGTAACGTGTGATGGTGACTGGGGCATCTCCGACGGCTGATGCCGCGCAGAGGCGTGCGCGATACTCCGCCCCGGATGCGCCGTCGGGCGTCCTGACTCGACTGTTGCCCGTTTGCGACGGCCAGTGGTGTAGACCGGGTGAATTCCGATCCACCGGCTCACCACTGGTCTGTTGGCCCACGCTCCTGGTCACGGGTGTTGGACCGACGGTCAGTACCAGCATGGTCTTCATCGATGGTCCCCCGCCTCTGTTGGACCCTGTCTTAAACTCAAGTCTACAGTGGCGCGCATGTTGAGGCTCTAGCAGGATGTTGAAAAACGCCATCCCGGCCTTTTTCAACGCGCCGAGCACGACGCATGTCCGCTGCTCGGCTACGCCGAAGCCCGCAGCGCGACACTTGATCAAGAAAACTCGGAGTCAACTCATGATACGTAACAAAGTACTTGCGGGCGCGCTGATTGCGCTGTCTGGAATGATGCTGACGGGCTGCGGCGGGGGAGGCGTTTCCACGGGCGCGGCGGGGGGTGGCAGCGGCGGCTCTTCCAGTATCGTGGTTCAGATGGCCCGCGGCTCGACGGCCGCGATCATGCCGGAGCAGCATGGGAACACCGGCTTGGCGGCGGCCATTTCCGATATGCTGTTCGGCAGGGCGATGGCCGTGACGGGCGGTGTTCCGGTCTACCTGTACTCACCGGATGGAACCCAGGTCGGTTCGACCACGACGGATGGCACCGGTCAGGCGGTCTTCTCGGTGGCGGCGGGTGACTACTACGTCTGCTTCGACGAAACGACAGGTCCGACGACGGACACGATGTGTACAGAGGTAACGGTGGTGTCGGGCGAGGTCGTGGTGATATCCGGCGTCGACACGTCTACCGGGAGCGTCACGTATGACACCATAGGGGCTCAACCAGCGAGCACTGACAACATCGCTTCGTTCCAGGATCCCACCAATCCCGCAAAGACGATCGTGTGCCATAAAGGCTATATCACCCTATCGGTCGGGACCCCGGCGGCGTTGTACGGTCACCTCAGGCACGGCGATAGCCTGGGGCCGTGCCCGGGTGGCGGCATCACCACCGGCGCCACCAACAGTGGGGGCCAGGGTTATCAGCTCCCCGGCCCTAACAACGCAACCCACGGCAACAACGGAACCCATGGCCACAGCGGAACCCATGGCAACAGCGGGACCCATGGCAACAGCGGGACCCATGGCAACAGCGCAAATCACACCGGCTAGGAGCTGATCCGGTCGCAGCGCCCACGCGGCGTTAGAACGGAGGGTTTCCCGCCCGGAGGCCCCCGTTCGCGCCGTTGTGGCGTGCCTTCCAGTGTGCCCCGCCAGAAATAATGCAAATGACTTCAGGCTGGGATGAGGGTAGCCCCGATCCGGCGGTGACTGCTCAGGGTTCGAACCAGGCCAACCGGTCCTTCAGTCGCACGACATCCCCGATGATGACCAGGGTCGGGCCGTGAACCCGCGCTTCGTCGACGCGTGCGGGTAGATCGGCGAGAGGCGCCGCGATCACTCGCTGGTCGGGCGTCGTGCCGCGTTCCACCAGGGCAGTGGGGGTTCCGGCTGGCATTCCCCGCTTGACGAGCTCGCGACACAGGACCGGCAATCCGGTCAGACCCATATAAACGACGATGGTCTGCCGGGGTTGCATGAGCGCTTCCCAGTTCAGCGCCAGCGTGCCGTTCCGGGTGTGTCCGGTTACGAAGATGCAGGACTGTGCATGGTCGCGGTGGGTCAGCGGGATCCCGGCGTAGGCGGCGCAGCCGCTCGCGGCGGTGATGCCGGGCACCACCTGGAAGGGGATACCGTGTCGTGCCAGGCCGTCGATCTCCTCGCCGCCGCGCCCGAATATGAAAGGGTCCCCGCCCTTGAGCCGCAGCACCCGCCGACCCCGCCGGGCGTGGTCGATGAGGCGCTGAGTGATTTGCTCCTGGGGCACGATGTGGGCCGCCCGGGCCTTGCCGACGTAGATCCGTTCGGCCCCCGGAGGCACGAGATCCAGAATGGGGTCGCTGACCAGCCGGTCGTAGAGGACCACGTCCGCCTGCTGGATCAAGCGCAGGGCTCGAAACGTCAGCAGGTCCGGGTCGCCGGGTCCGGCGCCTACCAGGAACACCTCGCCGACGGGCGTCTCCTGCGGGTCCAGCTCCAGGTTTCGATCCAGGATGCGAGCCGCCTTTTGCGGCTGGTTGTGGAACAGGAGCTCGGATAGCTGCCCCTGCAGGGCCCGCTCCCAGAAGCGCCGTCGCAGCTCCGGGCTCGGATACCTGCGCCTCACGAGAGGCCGGTAGTGGCCCAGCAGCGTCGCCATCTCCCCGATGCGGCCGGGGATGACGGCCTCCAGGTGTCCGCGCAGCCAGCGGGCCAGCGCAGGGGAACGGCCGCCGGTGGACACGGCGATGGTTACCGGGTCGCGGTCCACCACCGATGGAAAGATGAAGGTGCCGAGCTCGGGCCTGTTCGCGACGTTGACGGGTATCCCGCGCGTTCGGCCGATGTCGGCGACATGCGCGTTGACGGCCTCGGAATCCGTGGCGGCGACTGCCAGGGTGCAGTCCGCAATATCGTCGTCCCGGAACTCGCGGCGCCGGTGGACGACCCCGAGGGTATCGATCTGCGCTGCCACGTCGGGATCGAGCCGCGGTGCGACCAGCGTGATTGCCGCGCCGGCGCGGGCCAGCGTGCGCAGCTTGCGGCCGGCCACACGTCCGCCTCCGACAATGAGGCAGCGCTGTCCCCGCACGCGCAGGAAGACGGGCAGAAAGGGGGGATCCATGACGATGCGGGTGAAGTCTCCTACAATCCGGACAACGCCTTTGGAAGACTCCCGTGACCACAGCAGGCCGGATCGAGGGCCAGGTACTTGATGTCCCATGACGCGGAAACGCTCATGCGCTCGATTATAGAGCGCATCGCGACCGGACCAGAACTCAGCAAGGATATCCCGGAGACACAGGCGTACGAAGGAATGCGGGCGATCCTGGATCAGCGCATCGGCGACGTGCAGGCCGCGGTGTTCCTGATCGCGCTGCGCATGAAGCGCGAGTCGCGGGAGGAGAGCCGGGGCGTCTTCCGGGCTCTCGTGGACGGCAGCCTCAACGAGCCGGTGGCGGTCGACGAGTTGCTGACCGTCGCCGATCCATTCAACGGCTTTGATCGCTGCCTGCCGATGTCACCGTTCGTGCCCGCGGTGCTGGCCGCCTGCGGCCAGCCAACGCTCAGCACCGGTGTGGAGGCCGTGGGCCCGAAGTTCGGGCTCACCCACCACCAGTTGCTCGCCGCAGCCGGAAAGTCCGTGTCCCTGACCATCCGGCAGGCCGCCTCACAGCTCGCGGACCCGGCGGTCGGCTGGGCCTACCTCGACCAGAGCGTCACCAGTCCGAAACTGTTCCGTCTGGGTGAGCTGCGTCGTCTCATCGTCAAGCGGACCTTGCTGTCGACCTGCGAGGTCATGCTGAAGCCGCTGACGGCGCGTCGCCGGAATTCCGTCTGCATCGGCTACGTCCACACCGGCTACCCGCCGATCTATGCGATGCTGGCGGAGCTTGCCGGATACGACTCGGCCATCATCGTCAAAGGCGTGGAAGGGGGGATAACGCCTTCCCTCAACACCCGCGCGAA
This sequence comes from Arenicellales bacterium, assembly GCA_049583715.1. Classification (GTDB taxonomy): domain Bacteria; phylum Pseudomonadota; class Gammaproteobacteria; order Arenicellales; family JAANXG01; genus JAANXG01. Next base: position 7,632 of record JBAUWJ010000273.1, read on the forward strand.
GGTGTACCACGCCCGCACCGGAATGCCCGGCGAGCCGCTGTCGCTGCGGCCCGGTTCGATCGGCATCGACGCCGGCGGGGCCCGCGCCGTGCCTGCGCCGTTCGAGGATCTCGAGGCAAACGCCGCCCGTGCAGTGGAGCTGGGGCTTGCCGCGCTGGCGGGAGAGCCGGGCATCGCCCGGGAGGGCCTGGTCTACGCCGCCGCCGTCGCCCTGGCCGGCGCCGGGAGGGTGGAGTCCATCGAAAGCGGTGCCCGGACCGCTCGTCGGGCCCTCGATTCCGGTGAAGCCAAATCCCGCTTCGCGGGTGCCCGGTGAGGTCGATGAAACTTACATTTGGGCCCGACGTTGGCTATCCTTGGTCACTCCCCAGGAACCAACGATGGAGTCCAGCCCGCCCATGAGTACGGTTTCCCGAGCAGGTGCCGCCAGCGCGGCCGTAGCGCCCAGCGCCGAGGGCGGTGACGGTCTGCGGTTCCTGACGCAGCTACTGCAAGTCGCCACCCGCAACAAAGCCTCGGACATCCACCTCAAGGTCCGCAACCATCCGTTCATGCGGATAGACGGTGTCCTGAGGCCGGTGCGGGAGTTCCCCGTGCTGTCCGTGCCGGACATGGAAGCCCTCACCAGCGTCGTGCTCAACGAGCGACACCGGAATCTGCTGCGCAGCAACTACCAGGTGGACAGCTCCATCGGGATCAAGAACATCGGAAGGGTGCGACTGAACGTCTACTACCAGCGGGGATCGATCGCGATGGCGCTGCGCGTGATCGAAACCCATATCCCGAAGCCCGAGGAGCTGGGTCTGCCGCCGGTGGTCAGGGAATTCATACGCTTCGAGCGCGGACTGGTGATCCTGACCGGTGCCACCGGGTGCGGGAAATCGACCACCCTGGCGTCACTGGTCAACGAGATCAATTTCAATTACGCCAAGAATGTCATTACCATCGAGGACCCCATCGAGTACCTGTTCAGCGACCAGCGCAGCATCATCTCCCAGCGCGAGATCGGGGCCGACGCCAAGACGTTTCCCGACGCCATGATCTCTGCGCTGCGCGAGGACCCGGATGTCATACTCCTCGGCGAGATGCGCGACGCTCCTTCCATCGACACGGCCCTGACGGCGGCGGAAACCGGCCACCTGGTGTTCTCGACGCTGCATTCCCCCGCCGCCGCCGACACCGTCCCGCGCATTATTTCGAGCTTCGCCCCCGACGCCCAGGGCACGATCCGTGCCAAGCTGGCCCAGAATCTGCGCGCCGTGGTGGCCCAGCGCCTGCTGCCGCGCGCCGACGGCAACGGCCGGACCGTGGCCTGCGAGGTCATGACCGCCAGTCCGAGGGTGCGCGAGCTGATCCTCGACCCGCTGCGGGTCAAGGAAATCTCGGACCTCGTCAAGGGCGGCGCGATCGTGGAAGGCATGCTGTCCTTCGACCAGCACCTGTTCGAGCTTTGTCGCCGGGGCCAGATCACCGATGAGACCGCCCTGCTGCACGCGACCAGCCCCACCGATCTCAAGCTCAAGCTCGACGGGTTCTGAGCCTTCGGCGGATCGCCGGTTTCGCTGAAACCCGGTCCGGAGATCGTCACACGCCGCCCGGCCCCGGCGCCTCCGTTCAGGCGGGTTGAAAGTGATGAACCGGCCAGCCCCTTTGCCTGGCCTCGCGCTCGAGGACCGGATCCGGATTGACCGCCGCGGGGTGCTCGACGCGCTCCAGGAGCGGCAGGTCGTTCTGGGAGTCCGAGTAGAACCAGCTTCCCCTGAGGTCGCAGCCCGAATGCGCCATCCAGTCCCTGAGCTTGCCGACCTTGCCTTCCCGGAAGCAGGGCTCTCCCACGATCCTGCCCGTGAAGGCGCCGTTCACGAATTCCAGCTCGGTGGCGATCAAATGCTCGATACCGAACAGACCCGCTATGGGCCGCGTGATGAAATCGTTGGTGGCCGTAATGATGGCCAGTGTATCCCCGCGCCTGCGGTGGGATTCCACGAGCTCGGTGGCCTCGGAGGTGACCAGGGGCCGGATCTTTTCCGCGACGTACTCCTCCCGCAGGCGAAGCAGCTCCTCGAAGGGAGTGCGCGCCAGCGGCGCAAGCTGGAAATCCAGGAATTCGTGGATATCCAGGCGGCCGGCCTGGTATTCGAGCAGGTAGTAGTCGCTGCGCGCGGTGAAGTCGTGGGCGTCCACCACAGAGCGTTCACCCAGGAACTGCCCCCAGGCATGGTCGCTGTCACCGACCAGCAGGGTGTGATCGAGATCGAACAGAGCTAGAGACATGGGTCCGTCGGCGTGGCCGCCGCATCGGGGATTTGCCGTGAAACGCGTATCATGGAGATTCTTGCCTTAATGGAACGGGCCGTAATGCAATGGTAATATTCCTCGGTCAATGAGCTTCGACCTACCGGACAGCATATACGAAGAGTTGAGTTGGGACGATGGTTATCGTCCCAACATCGGCATTGTTCTCATGAACCGCCTCGGAAAGGTTCTGTGGGCGCGCCGGGCCAGCCGCGACGGGTGGCAGTTTCCGCAGGGCGGCGTCAAGCGCAATGAATCGCTGGAGGACGCCCTGTTTCGCGAGCTGTACGAGGAGATCGGTCTGGCCGACCACCAGGTGAACATGCTCGCGCATACTTCCCAGTGGCTCCGCTACGACCTGCCAAAGCCCTACCTGCGGCGAACGCGCCAGCGCGGTAATACCAGGTTTCGAGGGCAGAAACAAATCTGGTGCCTGCTGGCCCTGCGCGGCGACGATTCCCAGGTCTGCCTTTCGGCATCGAGGAAGCCGGAGTTCGACAAATGGATCTGGACGGACTGGTGGTCGGCGGTCCAGCAGATCGTCGATTTCAAGCGTCCCGTCTACGAATCGGTTTGGGTCGAGCTCAATCCCTTTCTGAGCGCCTGGATGAGCTTCCGGCGACCCGGGGCGCCGGCCGGGAGTACCACCGCAGAGACGGATCTATCGGAATAGGCCTGCCGGCCGGGCGGTGGTCCGGCGGCTCCGCGGCCGCTTCATCTGGGTGCGAACACCTGTATCTCGCTGACCTGCCCGTGGTCCAGAACGAATCCTATGCCGCGGTGATCGTACGTCACGGTGTCGGAGCTTCCCGGGGCGGAGCCATAGATCGTCGCCAGTTGGTAACGGGCCATCCCGAAGGATGCACCTTCGGTCGTGACGTAGGGACAGCTGAAGCCGCCGGCGACCTCCATCACCTTGACCTTGCTGTCCCCGGACAACGTGATCTTGGTGCTCCCGCCGAGCTGATACGTCCACGCATTACCGCTGATTCCTCCGCCTTTGCTGGTCGGCGGACCCCACACCTTCAGGACCTGGCCGAAGGGCGTTCCGATCCTCACTTTCTTCAGACCGACCCCCGGTTGCAGAAAGATGTCCTGCCTGAGGTAATCGGTCACGAGCTCCGCCGCGGTGGGCGGATTCTCTCCCTGGGTGTCGGAGGGGCTCTGGTCACTGCCCTGTAGCTGTCCTTCGAGCTGACGCTGGACCTGATCCTGTATAGCGTTCTGGTCCTGCCCGGGGGGTTGACCCTGGGCCTGGGTGCGGGCTTCGCTTCGTGCCGCGTCGCCGTTGGAAAGGCCTGCCGCCGACCCGTTGATCGAGATGCCGAGCAGGATCGCCAACAGCATCAGGCCGGAAATCGAAATGGCATATGTCTTGAGTCTCATGCCCTTTTACCTACATGACTACTGCATCCTCGTTGATCAGGAAATGCTCGACATCGTGCCCGAGCAGAATGACCGTACCGCGCCTGCGGACGTGGTTGTCGCGGGTGTAATAGAAGTCATAATGGCGTCTGAGGCGCCGATGTGCAAAACTAAATGCCATGAACCGCAGGCAAACGCTGCCGTCGAGAAACTGATAGTCCTGTTCATGGCAAAAACTGCGGACATGAGCGATCGCGGTTTCGCGCGCACGCATGTTGTCGTGCCAGCACCAGATGACGCCGAACGCCGTACATATTGCGGTCAGTTCATAGAATGATGAACCGCCCAAGACCACCTCATCGTGATTGAGATCATACAAGGGGATATTACCACTCTGAAGGTGGATGCCGTGGTCAACGCCGCCAACACTTCCCTGCTCGGAGGAGGAGGCGTGGACGGGGCGATCCACCGCGCTGCCGGGGCCGCGCTGCTCGGGGCCTGCCGCAAGCTCGGCGGCTGCCCGACCGGCGAAGCGCGCGTCACTCCGGGATTCGATCTGCCCGCCCGTTGGGTGATTCATACCGTCGGACCCGTTTGGCACGGCGGCGACTCCGGCGAGACGGAGCTCCTGGAGTCCGCATACCGAAACGCCCTCGAGCTGGCCGTGCGACACGGCGTCAGGACCATCGCGTTTCCGGCAATAAGCACGGGAGTGTACGGCTTCCCGAAGCGCCGGGCGGCCGAAATCGCGGTGCGCATCATGAGGACTCGCGAGAGCGAATTTGAGCGTATCATCGCCTGCTGTTTCAGCCGGGGGGATACCGACATCTACCGCCAGGTCATTGAGTCCTCATGAAAGGCCGCCGTCGCTACGCGGGCGTGGTTGCGGTCGGCCTTCTCGTCTATCTGAGTGTGCTGCCCATCGAGCTGGCGGCAGTCCGCTTCTCTCGCTCCGAGATCACCGGCGTCGACATCCAGGCGGTGCACGCGGCGCTCAAGGATGCCATGGTGCAGGAGCGCTTCCCGCCGAAAATCGGGATAAAGACCAGGGGCCGGATGACCGAGGTCAACGCCGAGTATACGATCCGTCCGGATCTGCAGAGCTTCATCAACGACATCTACCAGCGGTACGAGCCCGATTATGCCGCGTTCTTCGCGATGGACGCCGCCACTGGGGCGGTGCTGGCCTACACGGACTTCGTCAAAGATCCCCATGACGACGTTTACGGCCACCTGGCGCTGCATGCCCTGTTCCCGGCGGCGTCGGTTTTCAAGATCGTTACCGCGGCGGCGGCCCTGGACCAGGGCGACGTGAAGCCGGATACGGTCCTGCCTTACAACGGAAAGTCCACGAGCCTGTACACGAGACAGGTGTTCAAGCACAAGACCAACAAGTGGACCCGCCATCCGACACTGAAAAAGGCGTTCGCAATGTCCGTGAACACGGTGTTCGCGCGACTCGGCGTGTATCAGCTCGGTGCGGATACCATGAACGACTACGCCCGCCGTTTCGCCTTCAATCGCTACGATGTCTTCACGGATATACCTCTCGACCTGGGGCGCAGCGATATCGAGGACGATAAATGGGTCCTGGCAGAGGTGGCCTGCGGCTACACGCGTCGGGATACCCTGAGCCCGGTTCACGGCGCGATGCTGGCGAGCGCCATCGCCACCGACGGGCGCCTTGCCATCCCCTACGCCGTGGAGCGCCTCACCAACGCCTATGGCTGGCCGGTGTATGTCGGCGAGCCGCGCCGTTTGAGCCACGCCATCGCGGGCCGCACGGTAAAGCAGATGCGGACACTGATGAGGGAAACCGTGACACGCGGCTCCGCCCGCGGCGCTTTTCGCGGCTTCCATATGGATAACGTGGAGGTCGGCGGCAAGACCGGATCGCTGTCCGGCGACCACCCCAAGGGTCGCAACGAGTGGTTCGTCGGCTACGCCAGCAGGGGCAACGACCGGATTGCCTTCGCGTCCCTGACGGTCAGCAAGAAGAGGTGGCGGGTCAAGCCCGCCTTTGTTGCCCGCAAGTTCATCGAGAAATACTTCGGGCCGTCCAGCTAACGAGACTGCTTGCCGCCGGAACGGATGCGCCTGATCAGAGCGCTGGTGGATCGGTCGTACTGGAAAGGTATCGAATGAACCTGTCCGCCGCGGCGTTTCACCGCTTCGGCGCCGACGATGTCTTCGAGCGGCCAGTCACCGCCCTTGACGAGATGATCGGGTCGCACCAGGTCGATGAGCGCGGCTGGAGTGTCATCGTCGAATGGAACCACGAGATCCACGCTTTCCAGCGCCTCCAGCAACGCCATGCGGTCCTCGAGGCCGTTAATGGGCCGGTCGCCGGATTTGTCCTGCCGTTTGACGGACTCGTCGCTGTTGACCGCCACCACCAGCGAGCCGCCCAGCGCGGCAGCCTGGGCCAGGTAGGTGACGTGGCCGCGATGCAGTATGTCGAAGCAGCCGTTGGTGAACACGACCGGCTTCTTCAGCCTGCGCAGGGCATCGGTCAACTCACTCCGGGTGCGGACGATCTTCCCGCTCGCCACGGTCAACCCACGTACTCGAACACCTTGACGACGCGAACCACCCCGTCGACATAACGCACGACGTCGACGGCCTGGTCGGCTTCCGCGTGGGTCACCAGCCCCATGAGATAGACGGTGCCGTGCTCGGTGACCACCTTGATTCTATTCGCGTCGAAGCCCGTCTTCGCGTACAGCGTCGTCTTGACCTTCGTGGTGAGCCACGCGTCGGTGGTGCGCGACATGACGGCGGTCTTCCCCGCGATCTGGGTTTCGTCCACCACCTGACGCACACCGTCCAAGCCCCGCACGTAGTCGACCACCTGCTTCTTGATCCGGGGATTCTCGACTTCCCCGGTCAACAGGACCACGCCGTTCATGCTGGTGGGGTTCAAATGCGTCTGGTCGCGCACCGCCCGGTTGCTCAGTCGATACTTCTGGATCTCCAGCTCGATGGCTTCATCGTCGATGTAGGACCCCACCGTGCGCCTGTCGGTGGCGATGTCGACGCCGGTGACGGTCGCCGCTCCCACCATGGCGGCCACGCATCCGGACAGCACCGGTAGAGAAGGGGCGAGCATCGCCAGGAGAACCATCAGGATCGCAGGCCGTGCTCCGGCCCTTGCCGAGTGCTTAGTCCCCATGTCCGAAGATCTCCCTGTCGATCAGGTCGCAGATACAATGGATCACCAGGCCGTGGACCTCCTGGATCCTGGCGGTGGACGCGCCGGGGGCCAGGATGTTGATGTCATCGGCGGTCAACATGCGCGACGCCTCGCCGCCGTCGCGGCCGTTCAGGGCAATGCAGCTCATCTGCTTCTCGTGTCCGGCGTGCAGGGCCTGGATGATATTGCTCGAGTTTCCCGATGTTGTAATGACGAACAGGACGTCCCCGGGTTGACCCAGGGCCCGTATCTGCCGGGCGAAGATCTCGGCATAGGCGTAGTCGTTGGCGATGGAGGTGATCGTCGAGGCGTCGGTGGTGATCGCCACCGCGGGCAGTCCCGGTCTCTCCGACTCGAAGCGGTTCAGCAGCTCGGAGGAGAAGTGCTGGGCGTCCGCGGCGGAGCCTCCGTTTCCGCAGATCAGCATCTTGCCGTCGTTGAGCAGTGTCCTGGCGATGCGCTCCGCGGCGCGCACGACCGGCTCCGCCAGGGGTCCGGCCGCTGCGCGGAGATTTGCGATGCTTTCGTTGAAATGAGCACTGACTCTGTCTGTGAGATTCATCTTGTCGTCACACCTGGTTCATCGCCCGCCCGCCACGGGAGCACCGGACGGGAGGTACGTCATCCTTGCAGTGCGTTGGGTATCCAGTCAACTCGTGGACCGTCGTTCGAATCGGCCGGACTTCCCGTGATCAGAACGACGTCGAAACGGCAGGGCGACCCGATCCGGCGGCGCTGCAGGTAGTGCTCCGCCGCCGCCCGCAGCTTGCTCTGCTTCCTGGCATCGATGCTTTCCAGGGCACCGCCGAAGTCATCGTTCTTTCGATAACGAACCTCCACGAATACCAGTGTGGCCCGGTCGCGCATGACCAGGTCGATCTCTCCCGGCCGGCAACGATAGTTGGCTTCGATGAATTTCAGACCCCTGGCCTCGAGGAACCGTCTGGCCCGGCTCTCGGCGTTGCGGCCCTTCAGCAAATGGCCGGGGAGGCGGTGTACGCGGGAGGGGAGCACGGTCCTGGCGTTTGGTCCTTCAGTGTGTCCAGATTCGCACCGGCACGCCGTTGATGAATCTCGCCCATACGAGGCCCCGGTGCAGGCGGCTGTCCGGACCGACCGTCAGCACGGACGTCATTCCGTACAGCCGCGCGCCCCCGGCCAGGGACGCCTCCGGGGCCAGCCTCGCAAGGCGGTAGGCGTCGAAACCGAAAGCGAACAGCTTCGTCGACACGTTCGAATACCCCGCGTTCTCGAGCTTGGCTTTGAGGTTGTCCGTTCGTGCGGTGTCCGAGAGCAACCAGGGCATGTCCGGGAAAATGACGCCGTCGAGGTCGGTGTCCTTGACCTTGTCGGGAGTTCCCGAGTACACGTCCGAAGTGCTGTATACCGGCAGGTTGAGCCCGTGAAAGAAATTGATCTGCGGCTTGATCAGCCGCGCCTCCCCGGGGCGGGCCGCCATGAAGATGGCATCGATATCCTGCCGTCGCCTTGCCTCGAACTTGAGCTTCAGTCCGGTCACGCTTTCCACGAAGGCCTTGCGGTTGTCGCTCTGGGTCAGATTGAGCAGAGTCTTGATCTGAACACTGAAGTCGTCGGCCTTCGGCGAATAGGACTGGGTGCCGGCCAGCGTGCCGCCGAGAGCCTTCCAGCGCGCCGCGAAAGCATCGTAGACACGCTGCCCCCATTCGTCATCCGGGTACAGGGCGCCGACCCTCCGATGACCCGTGGCGTACATGAACTCGGCCACCTGCCGCGCTTCCGGCTCCGGAGCGAGGTCGAACTGGTAGACCTGCGGCGGCAGCGGCCGGTCTTCCGAGGAGCTGCCGAGCAGGACCGTGGGCTTCTCGGGCTTGCGCGCGTCGAGCAGGGCGTTCACCGCCGCTTTGCCGAGCGGCCCGACTATCACGTCCGCGCCCTCCGCGGACGCCGCGCCGAAATAGTTGGCTGCGAGAGAGGACTCGCTGCCGATATCGTAGAAGACGACGTTCGGCCGCTCGGGGTCGCTGTCCGTCCGGCTGGCGGCCTCGAAACCGTTGTAAACCGTCCGTGCCGCCGCCCCGAAATTGGACGACAGCGGCAGGAGCAGGGCGATGCGGTGCACCCCCTGGGCAGGGGCGGGGCCGAGAAGCTTGGCAGCGAATACGGCGGCGGGTTGGGATGAATGGGCGTCGCTCCACTCGGTCACGGCGGTTCTGAGGCCGTATGAATCGCCCTGGAACTCCAGGTACAGGGTCGCGAGGTCCAACCATCCCTTGAGGTTGTCGCCGATGCCACCGGCCTCCGCCAACTGTAGCTGCAGATCGTTGAGGTGACCCAGCGCGAACCAGATGCGCTGGTCGTTGTCGAGCACGGCGTCCGCATCGGTGAGATAGTGGTCGCGCCTGATCCATGTCTTGGCGGCTTCGAGGGGATGTCCTTGCCGGAGCTGTATCCGGGCCTCGAGGTCCAGTCCGCTCGAGACATAAGTCGGATCGATATTCTGGATATGCAGCTCGGCATCCGCGAAACGCAGGGCGGCGTCGAGATCGTCATTGCGGTAATAGATCTCCGCCCGCAGCAGATGTTTGCGCGCGGAAAGCACCGGGGGCAGGCCCTCGACGTCGATCTGGTCCAGCACGGTCTCGGCGTCATCCGGGCGTCCGGCGTCGATCAGCTTGCGCGTGGCGTCGAGATAGGCCGCCTGACGGTACGGCGGCAGGGAATCCAGCCCCTGGCGCAGGTCGGCCTCGATAGAGGCGTTGAGGTTCCCGGGCTGCGCGGCCGGCGCAACTTCGCTGCCCGGCTGTCCTTCCGTGAGTGGGATCGCTTGAACAGTATTCGTTTGCTGCGCGGGCTGGCCGGTTTCCTGCTTCTTGTGGATGGGCACGGGTATAGTACCGCAGGCACCAACGGACAGCGCCGCGAGCGCGGCCAGGATCAGACGAGATGCTCCAGACAATGTGGTTGGTCGAATACAGGGTTGGCCCGGCGGGAGTATAGCGAGTGGGCGACTTACGAAGCAAAGCGGGTACCCTCTACGTGGTGGCGACGCCCATCGGCAATCTGTCCGATATGAGCCGCCGTGCCACGACGATTCTTCAGTCCGTCCGGTTGATCGCGGCGGAAGACACCCGCCAGACCGCAAAGCTTCTCGCCTGCTATTCGATCAGCACGCCGATGGCGGCCTATCACGAGCATAACGAGGTTCGACAGACCCCGGTCCTGATGAGGCGATTGCTCGCGGGGGAGGACGTCGCCCTGGTGTCGGACGCGGGCAGCCCACTGGTGAGCGACCCGGGGTATCGCCTGGTATCGGCCGCCTGGGATGCCGAAGTGCGAGTCGTGCCGATACCCGGGCCCTGCGCCGCGATCGCCGCCCTGACGGCGGCCGGGCTGCCTTGCCATCGGTTTCACTTCGAAGGCTTTCTGCCGGCCAAACCAGGAGCGCGCCGCGGTCGCCTGGATGCACTGCTTGGCAATCCCGACACCCTGATCTTCTACGAGTCGGTCCATCGTCTCGAGGATGCGCTCGAGGATATGTGCACAGTGCTGGGCCCTCTGCGCGGCGCCGCCCTGGCCAGGGAGCTCACCAAGATCCACGAGACGATCCGGCGGGGCAGTCTGAAGGACATCTCGCAGTGGGTGGCGGCCCGCCCGGATGAGCGCAAGGGGGAGTACGTGGTCCTGGTGGAGGGCGCGGATGAGCCCGGCGACGCCGAAGGGGAGCGGGTGCTCGACCTCTTGAGCGAGGAGCTGCCGCTTGGCCGGGCCGCCGATCTGGCCGCGAGGATCACCGGTTCCCCCAGAAACAGGCTGTATCGACGGGCCCTCGACAAGCGTCGCGGCCGATAGGGTCGCGCGCAGATGCGTCGACCCCCTGACCCACGCGACCGGGGCAGGCGCGGCAAGGTGTCTGGGTGGTGACGCCCCGCTTGTGCGGGACGAGCCCCGCGGGTATCTTGATCGAGGGAAGCCAGCCGAACGATCACTCCGGCGCCGACAGGTGCCGGGGAGGAAAGTCCGGGCTCCGACAGGGCAGGGTGCCAGGTAATCCCTGGGCGGCGTGAGCCGACGGAAAGTGCCACAGAAAATATACCGCCCCGCGCGATCCTTGTGAGAGTGCGGGGTAAGGGTGAAAAGGTGCGGTAAGAGCGCACCGCGCTCCTGGCAACAGGAGTGGCAGGGTAAACCCCACCCGGAGCAAGGCCGAATAGGAGTCCGATGGCGTGGCCCGCGCCGGACTCGGGTAGGCCGCTCGAGGCGAACGGCGACGTTCGTCCCAGATGAATGATCGTTCTCGACAGAACCCGGCTTACAGGCTGGCTTCCCGCTTTCCCAGCCGATTCAACACCGACCAGGTGAAACATCTTTCAAATCAGCATGTTCAATTG
>JBAUWJ010000274.1:0-15014 GCA_049583715.1 Arenicellales bacterium
GTCATTGCGAGCGCAGCGAAGCAATCCAGGATGCCTGCCATTGCACGCTTTCTGGATTGCTTCGTCGCGTCGCTCCTCGCAATGACGGCATTAATCAGAGCTTCCCTAGATCCAGCGACGAACGCGCGAGCGGTACTCGCGCCATTGGTCGCCAAACTTCGCTTCGAGATATCGCTCTTCGGCCAGCGCCAGGTTGTGCACGAGGAACGCGAGGACAACAACGACCGCAGTGCCGGTGGCGGTGTTCAGGAGCAGCGCCAGGCCGAGCAGACCTATTGTGCCGCCTGTGTAGATGGGATTACGGCTGAATCGAAACGGGCCGCTGGTGACCAGTTGGGCGGTTGCCTTGGCGGGGTTCGGGCTTTCCCCCGGCCGCAACAAGCCGCTCACACCCCAGGCCCACAAGCCGAGACCGAGCATCAACACCGGAATGCCCACCGCCAGCGAGACAACTCGCGGCAGGAACGGTACCGGCACTAACAGATCGAGAACCACGATGAGAGCGAGCGCTACGATGGGCGCCACATGCGGCGAGACTGCGTACTCCGGAATGTCGAGATCGGCAGGCAACCGTCACCTCCTTGCTGGTAACCGGGTGTCCGGCCAAACGATAGCAGATCCAAAAGAGGCGAAGAAAGGTCATTCGTCGTCAGTTCGGGCAGCTCGTCTCTACCTGACTCCGCATCCCGGAATCGACAGATTGTGGCCTCCCCCGCCGCTTGCGGCCATCCAGAACACAACCTTGCCTTGCGACTTCAGATGCTCCTGCATCGTCCGCCGGAGTCACCTGCGTATCGCAACGACCTCGTCCCAAAGGCGCTCTCGCCGGCCTTTTGACGATCGCAGCAGTGGCCGCCGCCACACTACGCGGCGGACCGCCCCGTAAACTCGATCTCGCCCCCCGGCAGCATGTACAGCACCAGCGAGCGGCCGCCCTTCACCGTGGGAAAGTGGTCCGATCCCGCCTCGAAGACGCACCACCCGCGCGGATGACCATTGAACCGCGCGTCCTCGTCCACCGGCATCACCATGCAGATCTCGCCGTTGGGGTGCCGATGATGGGGACCGACGACGTTCTCGAGGTCAACCACGTCGACACTCAGGCCATGGGTTTCACCGGCAGGCTCGATGACGCGGCCGAACCGCCGGCCCTTCTCGCCCTGAGCGCACATCCAGCCCGCGGAGATGGCGCCGTGGCAAGCGTCTTCGATGGCACGAAAGAGCTCCCCATCCCGGGGAAACCGGGAGTTCAGCAGGTCCGCCAGGCTTGGGTCGACGGCCTTGCCTGCGACCGCACTGAGCACGGGCTCGAGCAGGGATTGAAATTCCTGGACATTCATAGGACAGCGTCACCTCCGGCCTCATAGCACGGTGATTGCAGTCTCTGTAAGGTACCAGCATTCTGCCACGGATCCGAGTCCGGGATCCCGATCCCAGCGATGATGGGGCATCCCACTTCCAGTGACAGACCGCGGTTCCGTCCCACGCCATCGATGTACCCGCCCATACAGGCAAGCAGCATGACGCAAAACGTGGTGCGTCCCCATTTCTACACCCGCTGTGAAGACGGGAGGCAACAGAGCAATGGGTCGTTATCGAACTGTTACAGACCGGAAACGCCCGCACGCTGCCGGCCGTTTCCGGCAACGATTCGACAACACAACCGCCCGGGTCTGACATCTGCAGGATACGTCCGGGATCTATCGTGGCACCTGCCGAAAAGTGTAGCCACAGGTCCGGCGAGGGAGCGGGCGGAAGTTCTCAATCATTCTTGAAAATCGGAGTGACCGAGTATGCAGACCCAAACCTACCAAGTAGACACCGACAGGTATGCTCGATGCATTGCGGCGTCCAAGCGCATCCGTTGGGACATCGACCAGGACGTGATCCGCGGCCGGGAGTTCGACTTCTCGCAGAAGTTTCTTCCCGACGGGCTTTCGAAAGTCAACGAGCTGGATTTCCTGACGGATCACGAGCAGCGGTTTCTGAGCCAGATACAGGGCCGCAGCTATGCCAACATCTTCGGGCTGGTCGAGCGCTTTATCAACGCCAAGGTCCTCGAGGTCAGCCGCGACCACTGGTTTGGCAACCAGACAGCGCTGGAAGGACTGGTCCGGTTCAGCGATGAGGAGATCAAGCACCAGGAGCTGTTCCGCCGGATAGAGAAGCTGGCGGCTCAGCGGATGCCGGAAGGCTACACCTTCCTGCCTGATCCGAACGAAGTAGCCAGGGTGGTGCTTGGCAAGTCCACCTGGGCGGTGCTGGCGCTGACATGCCATATAGAGCTGTTCGTTCTGCTCCACTACAGGCAAAGCATCGGTCCGGAGGATAACCTGTCCCAGCTCTGGAAGGATGTTTTCCTGTTCCACGCCAAGGAAGAATCCCAGCACGCCATCATGGACGAGCTCGAGTGGGCGCGGGAGAACAGCAAGCTAACGGACAGTGAACGCGATCAGGCTGTAGACGACTTGATCGCGCTGGTCGCGGCCGTCGACGGTATCCTGCAAGCCCAGGCCGCCGCCGATGCCGACTACTTCATCGGCACCTGCAGGCGCCGGCTGACCGACGGGCAGGCCCAGTCGATAAGGGATGGTGTGCTGCGTGCCTACCGCTGGCAGTACATCGTGTCGGGAGTTCAGGACCGCTTCCCGGAGGTGTTGGGCAGGTTCATCAACGCGGAGCAGGGGCAGCGCATTCAGGCCGCTCTGGCTCCAATCATGTAAGGTGACGTTTCCCGAGTGCCGGAGTATTTGTGAAGCGGGGCCCCGCCGACAATATGTCGAGGGGCCCCGCTCTCACTGTTTGCTCGTCATCAGGCACCGAAACCAAGCTTGGCCACTAACGGGGAGCCGGAGTGGAACACAACGATGGTCGCAAGCAAAGCTTTCGGTCTTCGGCGTGGTCAGGCTACCCCCTTCGCGGCCTTCTTCGTGCTGTGGTCATATTCTTGTTCCCCTTCAGCTCTTTTCGACCCGCGCCAAAGGTTCTCCAGGCTGGATTTCTCCTTCATTTTCCACCATAAATTCGACGACCCTGCCCGCGATTCCGGCCTTCACCTCGTGATAAGACTTCATCACTTCGATCAGGCCGATCGTATCGTCCGCCCCGACGGTATCTCCTTCGTTAACGTAAGGCTCAGCTTCGGGACTGGGTCGCCGATAAAAGATGCCAGGCAGATGCGCCTCAACGATATGCTCTTCAGCCATCCCATTGATCTCCTGTTAAGATTTTCAAATTCGCAACCTGGTTTACGCCTGGCGCAGGGATTCCTTGGAGCAGGTCCGAGTCAACTGCCGCGCCAAGTGCTGCGCTTCGTCCACGGAAATCTCCCGGAGATGAAGGATTTCTCCCGGCCTTGCCTGACCGAGCTTCCAGAAACCCACTTGCGGCACGGTGAACGGATTGATAAAGCCCCCCATGCTGGGTCCGTCCTTCACCAGAATGATGGGTGTCAGGCCGCACAGATTGATCGCACCGTTCGGATAGCCCTGATCGATGATGTTCGAGGGCTCCGAACCGTGTTCCGGTCGTTTGTGCAAGGCCTTTTCGGCAAATGTCAGCTTGTCGCCGGGGCCTTCGAGCCGGAAACCCGTCCGGTCGGACTTGGGAGAAAGCTTCCAATCCGCATCCAGGAATGTCTTCTTGCCGGCTTCGTCCAGCCAGTCGTCGTTGGGTCCGGCGACGACTTCCACGTCCCAGTGCCTGTCCGTGGAAAACCGCGGACGTGCTTCCTCGACCACAGCCATATCAGGCGTCCCCTGCGCATCGCCCACGGGGATTTGCTGGCCTTCCTTGATGGCGTGGCCTTCGAAACCGCCCACCCCCGCCTTGTGAAAGGTGGAGCGCGACCCGAGCCAGGGCTCGGTGCGGATGCCGCCGGCGACCGCGATATAGCCGCGTGCGCCCGTTCTGGCGTGGGAGAGTGCGAGCGTCTGTCCGGCCTTGACCGCATAACTTCGCCACAGATCGAGTGGCGCGCCGTCCAGTGCCGGGGCCATGTCGGCGCCGGTCACGGCAACCACCGTGTCCTTATCAAACCGAAGCTCCGGCCCGATGAACTGGCACTCCAGTCCGGCCTCACCCGGCTCGTTACCCACCAGGACATTGGCGAGGCGAAAGGACCAACTGTCCATGGGACCCGAAGGCGGAAAGCCCTGATTCCAGTAGCCGATACGTCCCGGATAGTCCTGAACAGAGGTTTCCAGCCCGGCCTTGATCACTTCAAACATGACATTTCCCCCCGCGTCAGAACCGCTGCGTCTCATCGATCCCCGCCACCCACTCCTTGTACTGGGCGACCGAGAATTTCTGGTACTCCACCAGATTGTACTGGTAAGTACCGTCCGCCACCTTGGCCTCCACGTATTCGAACTCTTCCACCGAGCACGGCACGAAACGAATGCGGTCGCCCGGCTGAAAGAGGCATATGCTGCTCTCGAAGACCGGGAATCGCCGCTCCGTGTCCCAGATGGGCACTGCGGTGCGCGCAAAGACCTGGTATCCGCCGGGCAGAAGCTCCGGATAGATAGCCGTCGACATGCCGCCCATACCTACCGTGCCCTTGGGAGTCCACGTGCGCGGCGGATTGTATTTGGGCGCCACCAGGCGACAACGCGGATCCAGCGGCATGCAGAAAGGCAGGCCGGGCCAGAAGCCCAGGGAGGCCACCCAGTATTCCGTGCCGGAATGCACGCGGACCAACTGGTCCACATCCACGAGTCCGTTCAACTCGGCGACGAACTCCGGATCGGGCGTCTTTTTCGCAATTTTCTTGATGTAGTCTTCGACGCACTCCTTGGTCCACGGATCCAGATATACCGTGGGAAAACAGAAAAGACGGCTCGGCAACTCGATTTCATCCGAGGAGCCCAGCGACGCGACCAGCCGATGCATCTCGCGCTGGAGGTCCACGAAGGAGATCAATTCGGGATCGTAGTGGATCAAGGTCGACGCGAAGCATGGCGCCGTCTCCAGGACGCCCTTGGTCTTCTCCTCAGATATCGCATTGGCGAGATTCTGACCGCGGAAGTTCAGCTCGAGGTTCATCTCGTCACCGAATTCGATGAGCATGTAGCGGTCACCGCCCGGCAGGAATTTCGGTTCTTCATAAATCATGTCTGTCCTCCCCAGCGCTCAATGTTCGGCCTGCAGCAATGTGGATTCATGGTCCTTGATGAACGAAGTAAGCGTCTCACCACGGCCAAAGGCCTCGTGGCGGAGCACGCCGATCAGAAAAGGGATGTTGGTTCGGATGCCTTCGACGCGTGCGCGTGAAAGCACTGCACCTGCGTGTTCTATAGTCTCCTGCCGGTCCCCGCCGTGCACGATAACCTTGGCGATAAGGGGATCGTAGTACGGGCTTACGCGCGACCCGCTTTCATAACCTGCGTCCAGGCGTACGCCGTCGTCGATCGGTATCTCGAACCGTTCGATCAATCCGGGCTGGGGCAGGAAGTTTGCATAGGGATCTTCCGCATATATGCGGAGCTCGATCGCATGCCCCTCTCGCCTGATTGCCTCCTGACGCAGTCCGGGATGATTGCCTCCCGCAATCCGAATCTGGTGGGCCACGATGTCTTCCCCTGTGACCATTTCGGTCACCGGATGCTCCACCTGAATGCGGGTATTCATCTCGAGAAAATAGAAGGCACCGGTCTCATCGTCGAAAACGAACTCCACCGTGCCGGCTCCTGCGTAGCCCTGACGACCTGCCAGGGCGACCGCGGCCCCGGTCATCTGCGCCCGAATGGAATCATCGAGCGCGGCGGAGGGCGCTTCCTCGACGACCTTCTGGTAGCGCCGTTGTATGGAGCATTCCCGCTCGAACAGGTGTACGGCCCTGCCGTCGCCATGCCCCAGCACCTGCACCTCGATATGGCGCGCGCGGGGTATGAACTTCTCCAGAAAAACCGTTTCGTCGCCGAAGTTGGCCTTGGCCAGCCCCTGCGTAGTCTGCGTCGCCCTGTGCAACTGCTCGGGCGCATCCACCCGCTGCATTCCGATGCCGCCACCACCCGCCGCCGCCTTGACCAGCAATGGGAACCCAACTCCTCTCGCGGCTGCATCCAGACCGACGGGATTGGCGCCGCTGACGGGATCACTTCCGGGCAGAACAGGCACCCCGGCCTCCATGGCCAGGCGACGCGCGCGGACCTTGTCCCCCATGTCGCGAATGCTCTCGGACCGGGGTCCGATCCAGATCAGTCCTGCGGTGCCAACGGCATCGGCGAAGCGGGTGTTTTCCGCGAGAAACCCATAGCCGGGATGTACGGCGTCGGCACCGGTCTCCAGAGCAGCCTCGATCAGTTTTTCGATGTTCAGGTAACTGTGCTGTGCCCGTGCCGGCCCGACGACGCGATGCTCGTCGGCGCTGCGCACGTGCAAGGCGTCCACATCCGCCTCGGAGCAGACGGCGACACTGGCGATACCCAATTCACGGCAGCTGCGCGCTATCCGGCAGGCGATCTCACCGCGGTTCGCGATCAGCACCTTATTGATGCGCGCCATCGACACTCCGCCTCGAGCTCACACTGGACAGGACTGAACATCCTCGCGCGAGAAGCTCTTACTCATATCGCAATTGACGCTCGTTCTTCACATGGTTATCGCGACGCTACGCGGTCTTCTTCCCATGCATCGGCCGTACTGCGGAGAGTACCGCCACCAAGGCCTTGGCCGTTGTCGCATTGTAAAACGGGCCGCGCCCTGATCCAAAAAACCGGGAGAAAGAAGCAATAATATAACCCACACGCCGCGCAAAAGATACTTGCGCGCTCCCCGTCGCGAAACCGCTTGAGCTGTCCACTTCGGACGCCGGCTTTACGACGGTCGATGGCCGCTCGTGGGGGAACGCCGGGGAAACGCCCGAATCCATGTTCTCGCCTTGACACGGCCGCCATTTGCCGCGTCTAATAATTTGGGGTACGTGGATGCATGGCTCTAAGGGTGCCCCGGTCACGCGTCGTGGTTTGCCAGCGCCGTGACCCCTGCCGAGAGCACGCTTGCGCGCCGCGCGAGAGAAGCGGAGTCAATAACGAGGATCGCCGATGGAGGAACATCCGTGGGCCTGGCCCAGAGCTTTCTGCGCGGGGTGCATACTTCTGTATGCATGCCCAAATTTCTACAGATGATGACTGCGTCGTCAATTTAGGAGGGTCATTCGATGAGAAGAGTACATGTCCCGTTCGTGCTGGCCACGACCGCCGCCGTTCTGGCGGCGGGTCTCGCCGTCAATGCAGTGGCGGCCGGCAAGTGGTATCCGTTCAAGGTCCAGGAGTGGCAGAGCTTCGACATGAGCAGTCCGCGCAAGGACGTGGAGTACACACCGCTGTCCAAGGCGTCGAAGAAGTGGAACATCTGCGTCTCCTTCCCCCATATGAAGGACGCATACTGGCTGGCCGTGGACTACGGTGTCGCGGAGGAGGCGAAGGAGCTCGGGGTGAAGATGCACCTCGTGGAGGCAGGGGGCTACACCAATCTCAATAAGCAGATCTCGCAGATCGAGGACTGCGTTGCGGCCGGTGCCCAGGCGGTGGCCATCGGGGCCATCTCCTATGACGGCTTGAACGGCGTCGTAAAGGAGCTCCACGAAAAGAACATTCCTGTGATCGATCTGGTGAACGGCATGTCCTCGCCGGACATCACCGCCAAGTCTCTGGTGTCCTTCGGTGAGATGGGATACAAGGCGGGCGAGTACATCGCCAAGATGCATCCCAAGGGAAGCGGAAAAGTGAAGGTCGCCTGGTTCCCCGGCCCTCCGGGTGCAGGATGGGTCGAAGCGGGTAACAAGGGTTTCCTCGATGCAGTAAAGAACAGCGACATCGAAGTAGTGGACACCAAGTACGGTGACACCGGCAAGGACATCCAGCTCAAGCTCGTGGAGGACAGCCTGGAGACGCATCCCGACATCGGCTATATCGTTGGCACCTCGCCCACCACCGAGGCCGCGGTACAGCTTCTGCGGGATCGGGGCCTGTCGGGCAAGATCAAGGTGGTCGCCTACTACTTCACCCCGGGCGTCTACGAGAACATCAAGGCGGGCCGGGTGCTCGCGGCGCCCACGGACTCCGCCGTGGTCCAGGGCCGCATCTCCATCGATCAGGCGGTGCGCGCGCTGGAAGGCAAGCCCTTCATGAAGCACGTCGGGCCGAAGCTCTACGTCATCGACTCGAAGAACATCAAGTCCTTCGACTACGCCTCGTCGCTGGCGCCTGCTGGCTACAAGCCGGTCTTCACGGTGGATTAAGGCGAGCCGGACCGCACACGATATGACCGACGTGGCGAAGGGGGTCCCGGAAACGGAGGCTTCGGGGCCCCCCCCGCTTCTGCAGCTCGATGAGGTCACCGTGCGTTTTCCGGGGGTGCTCGCCCTCGACTCGGTCAACTTCGATCTGCGCGCAGGGGAGGTGCACGTCCTGTTCGGGGAGAACGGCGCCGGCAAATCAACACTGATCTCCCTCGTCGCCGGGGCCTACCATCCCACAGGCGGCTCTATTCGCCTTCGGGGCCGGCGGGTGGAACTCGACACGGTGCACGCGGCGCGGGAGCTGGGGATCAGCGCGGTGTTCCAGGAGTTCTCGCTGGTACCGCAACTAACCATCGAAGAGAACCTGTTCCTCGGTGCGGAACACACTCGCGGCGGGGCGCTCAGAAAGCAGGAGATGCGACGTCAGGCCCGGGAGCTGCTGGAGCGCCTGGGTTTTCCCCTGGATCCGGAGTCCCGTGTCGTCTATCTCCCGCGCGCGGAGCAGCAGATGGTGGAGATCGCCAAGGCGTTCCGCACCCAGCCGTCGGTGCTTATCTTCGACGAGCCCACCTCCTCGCTCACGGAGCGGGAGACGGAGCGCCTGTTCGCGATGATCGAGCAGGCGAAGAATGAAGGCGTGGGGATCATCTACATCACGCACCGGATGAGCGAGATCAAACGCATCGGCGACCGCATCACGGTGCTGCGTGACGGTCGCTATGTCGCGACCCTCGATGTTGCCGAAGCGAGCGAGGAGCGCCTGGTGCAGCTCATGACCGGCCGTGTCATCTCGCAAATATTTCCCACCATCAATTTCCATCCCGAAGAGCCGCTGCTGCAGATAGAAGGCCTGTGGACAAAGGACGGAAGCGTGCAGGGCGCTTCCCTGTACGTGCTCCAGGGCGAGGTCGTGGGGCTTGCGGGCCTGGTGGGGTCGGGGAAATCGGAGATCGGTCGCGCCAGCTTCGGCCTGGAAGACATCCGGTCAGGAACGGTGCGTTTCTGTGGCCAGGACGTGACCGGGCTCCGGCCCCGGCAGATGCTGGACCGCGGGCTCTTCTATGTGCCTCCGGACCGGCGCACCGAGGGGCTAGTCCTGGTGCGCAGCGTACGAGAGAACATCGTTCTGCCGTCGCTGAACCTGCCCGAGTTCTCCAGAGGCCCGTTGCTGCGGCTTGGAGCAGAACGCGCCCGCGCCCGCCAACTCGCCCAGCGGCTGAACCTGCAGCCACCGCGCCTCGAGCGGGATGTGGAGCACTTCTCCGGTGGAAACCAGCAGAAAGTGATGCTGGCCAAGGCCCTGACCCGCGACGTCAAGCTGTTCATCTTCGACGAGCCCACCGTGGGGGTGGACGTGGGTACGCGCGTGGCGATCTACGAATTCATCCGCGAGCTTTGCGAGGAGGGGCACGGGGTGCTGCTCATCTCTTCCGATCTGCCCGAGATCCTGCACTTGACCCGGCGCACCTACGTGGTGCACCGCGGCGAGTTGCGCGCCGAGCTCGTGGGCGACGAGATTACCGAGGAGCGCGTGCTCTCGGTGTTCTTCGAACGGGAGGTGGCCTAATGAGCACCACCGCCGGAAAGCCGGCAAGGACTTCCCGGGCGCCGCTGGCGGCGTTGGGGTGGTGGCTGCAGCGCGCGTTCGTGCGCACCGGTGTACTGCCTCTGTTGCTGATCGTCGCGGTGATCGTGTTCAGCCTGTCGTCACACCGGTTCCTGAGCGCGGACAATCTGAGCAACATTGCGCGCCAATCGACCTTCCTCGTCATGGTCTCCATGGGCCAGATGCTGGCGCTGCTCACCGGGGGCTTCGACCTCTCGGTGGGCACCATCATCGCTTTTACCTCGGTATCCGGCGCGCTTGCCATGGCCAAGATGTATGTTGCCTATCCGGACGCCATCGTCCTCGTTATCGCAGTTGGTATGACCGTAGGCCTCCTGGGTGGACTCGTGATTGGCGTGATCAACGGCATCGGCGTGGCGGTGTTCAATGTCTCGCCTTTCATGATGACGCTCGGCATGTCCTCGGTGGGTTTCGGTATCGCGCTCTCCATGACCGGAGGCGTACCCGTTTACGGGGTGCCGGACGCGTACGGCAGCATATTCGGTTTCGGGCGCTGGCTGGGAGTGCCGGCGCCAGTCTACGTCACAGTTGCGCTCATCATCTTCATGTATTTCGTGCTCAACTGGACCCGCATGGGCCGCTATTTCTACGCCATCGGCGGGAACCGCCGAGCCGCGGAGCTCTCCGGCATCAGCTCGCGTTTATACTTGTTCATGGCCTACGTGCTGTGCGGAACACTGGCGACCATTACGGGACTCATGCTGACCGCCCGCCTCGGCACCGGTGAAGCGAACATCGGCGCTTCCATGCCGCTTGAATCCATCGCCGCCTGCGTCATCGCCGGCGTCAGCCTGCGTGGCGGAACGGGGCGGCTGGGCAACGTGGTCCTGGGTGCCATCTTCATTGGGATCATCCAGAACGGCATGGACCTGGCGCAGATCCAGTCGTACCTGCAACTGGTGGTGATTGGCATGCTGCTCATCCTCGCCTATATCGCCGACAACGCACGTCAGCGCGTCCTGGCGCGCCTGCACGACTAGAGGGAATCCGCACATGCTGCGCGCGGCGTCGGTCGGATTGGGCTGGTGGTCGGACGAGCTGGCTACGGCGATTCAGGGCAAGTCCGAAGCTATCCGCATCGTATCCTGCTTCTCTCGATCGGCCGACAAGCGTGCGGCGTTTGCGCAGAAGTTTACCGCCCGCGCACATGACTCCTTCGACGCGCTGCTCGCTGACCCGGAGATCGACGCCGTCATTCTGACCACACCTCATTCGCTGCACGGCGAGCATGTCCGTCAGGTTGCGGCGGCGGGCAAGCACGTGTTTGTGGAGAAGCCGTTCGCCCTGGATGCCGACGATGCGCATGCGGCGCTGGATGCCTGCAAGCAGGCGGGGGTGACGCTCGCAATAGGCCACAATCGGCGCTTCGCACCGGCCGTCCTACGGCTGCGCGAAATGCTGGAGGCCGATGAATTCGGGACGGTGCTCCACGCCGAGGCCAACTTCTCCGGCTCAGGCGCGTTGCGCTACGCGCCCGGGTACTGGCGCGCGAACCGCGCGGAGAGCCCGGGCGGAGCCATCGCCGCGCTCGGCATCCACATGATTGACTCGCTCACCTGGCTCCTTGGGCCCGTGCTCCGCGTCACGGCCCAGGCCGGGCGCCGGGCGGTGGCGGTGGACATCGACGACACCACTTCCGCGCTGTTCACCTTCGCCCGCGGTCCGACCGGGTACCTCGGCACTCTGTTCGCGTGCCCCTACACCTCGACCTTGCACATCTTCGGCAGCCTAGCCAATGCCTTCGCCGGGGTGGACGGCAACACGCTGATCGTGCACCGCGCGGGCGGCTCTCCGGAGCCCGTGGCCCTCGCCCCGGTGGACACGCTGCGGGCGGAGCTGGAAGAGTTCGCGGCCGCCTGCCGTGGTGAGGCGGCGTTTCGGGTGCGGCCCGAGGAGGCGCTGCACGACGTAGAAGTGATGCAGGCGATGGTGGCCTCGGCGGCGACCGGTGGGCGGCCAGTGTCGCTCGCGGCTGCGGAATCCCCGTTACAGACATAGATATTTGGAGGAACGAAGTCATGAAAGTTTCGATTAACTGCGATATGGGTGAGAGCTACGGCCTTTACCGGATGGGCGATGACAGCGCGGTAATGCCCTACATCTCGCTGGCCAACGTTGCCTGCGGTTTCCACGCCTCAGACCCGACGGTTATGCGCCGGACCGTGCGTCTGGCGAAGGAGCTCGGCGTCAAGGTAGGTGCGCATCCCTCACTGCCCGATCTGCAGGGTTTCGGTCGCCGCGAGATGAAGATGTCCCGTGACGAGCTCTCCGCATGCATTGTCTATCAGGTCGGCGCGTTGAAGGGCTTTCTCGAAGCGGAGGATATGCCTCTCAACCATATCAAGCCCCACGGCGCGCTGTACGGCATGGCGGCGCGGGACGAAGAGATGGCGAACGCCGTGTGCGATGCCGCCGAGCCCTTCGGCGTGCCCCTGCTGGGCATGGCCGGCACCCTCCATGAGAAGATCTATACCGCCCGCGGCATTCCGTTTGTTTCCGAGTTCTACGCCGACCTGGACTATAGCGATAACGGCCAGCTCATCATCACCCGGGAGCACGAGGCCAAGGAGGCCGGAGCGGCTGTGGAGCGTGTGCTCCGCGCGGTGCGCGAGGGCAAGGTGAAGTCCGTGCAAGGTCCCGACGTCGACGTGCGCGCGGAGTGCGTGTGCGTGCATTCGGATACGCCCAACGCGGTCGAGCTGGCGAAGGTGGTGCACGAGGCGCTCAGAAAGTACCTGCACTGAAGCATTGGAGGAAGAGCAGCTTCTTGACGGGCGCTCGCCAAGTGCTGACCGACATGGCTACCTGTCCTCATTCTCAGCACTTGATTTTATCTACTGCGGCCCGGTGAACCTTTCGACCGGAGTCCCAATGGAATGGACGAATCCAGCTCACAGAGAAGGAGATGAAGCTGTGACCGACAAGGACAGCCGCACGAGGGGCTCCAACTAAAACCGGGGGAGCCTGAAAGGCCTACCCCTGAATGGCCGCACTGAAGGGAGAAGGTGCCTCAAGTCCCCCCTGAGCTGAGTCCGTGAGGGTGAAAATAGGGACAGACCACGTTTTCCCGAGTACCAACTCCCAAAACCGTGGTCCGTCCCCATTTCCCCTCACGAAGACCGGCTCGCAGTCTGTGGTTGCGACAACAGACTTGTCTATCAAGACTTTAACCGGGAACCAGGTGTCATGTTCAGCATCGTCTTCCCCAAGGCTGCATAGTTCGGTCTGTCACCGCAACCACAGACCGCGACCCCGTGCCCAGTACACTGTCCTCGCAACTCCACCCATATTCTCATCCTCCCAGCCGCCGGTGTATACCGCCAAGCGACCTTCACGGACCGCAGGCCATGCTATGCTTTCCGCGCAGGAGAGTGCGATGCCGGATGTTCCGGGCCACATCGAACGCCACGCCTTCCCGACGTGCGGCTACGGGCTCGGGCCGCTCGCTTTTTCACGGACAGCAACCCATGAACGCGATTGGTTCCGGAGGAAGAGCTCATGCAATTCGAAGAAAGACATGACTATCTGATTGTAGGCGCTGGAACTTCCGGTATCACTTTGGGCTATCTCTTGGAGAGGCAAGGAAAAGATGTCGTTGTCCTGGAGGCTGGAGAGGACAAGGATGATGACCCCAATATTCACAACTTCAAGTCATTCTATGGTCTGGAGGCGATCTATCGGAATGAGTATTTCTGGCCGGAAAATGGCAAGCCGAATCCTCGTCTGACATCGGACGAGAACCATCATTCCGGAGGGAGACTCTGGGGTGGGAGCTCTTCCATAAACGAGGCCTGGTATTGGCGTGGAACACAGACTACCTATGACCAATGGGGTGGCCTGTTCGCGGACAGCTCATTCTGTAGGGATGCCTTCCGAAAGATCGAAACTTTCCATGGAGTCAGCCAGAATCCCGAGGCACGAGGAGACCACGGACCCATCGACGTCACGCAAAGCCCGGCTTACCCCATCGGTGAAAGGTTCATTTCGGCGTTGCACGTCGTATTGAGGGAACAGTATGGGATCGACGTGCCCGTGGTCGACGACATCCATACTGTGAACGGCCCGGCCTTGAGTGTCAGATCGCAACACTTCGTCAACCCCGACGACAAGAAGCGGGTAAGCACATCCATATCCCTGATAAAGAAGAGAAAGAGTGGCCTGGATATCAGATCCCAATCCACGGTCGTGAAAGTCCTTTTCGAAGGCGCGAAAGCGGTTGGCGTCCGCTATCTTCATCAAGGAGAAAGCAGGACGATCGCTGTTGACAAGAAAGTCATCGTCTGCTCCGGCCCGAGGTCATCCTGCATTCTCATGCACTCGGGGATCTGGGATGAGCACCTCTTGAGGCAGCTTGGAATCCCGGTCGTATATCACAATCCTGCCGTGGGCCGGAACCTGAGCAACCATCTTTCGGTATTGATAGGTATGAAGGTCCCTCCTGAAGACAACAAAGAGGTCTCGGAAGCTCTCTGGTTCAAGGGATTCACGGCTGTCGGCGCGATTCCGGACACAATGAACGCGGATCGTTCGCAAATTGACCTGGAGATGTTCACACTTTCCCGGAAACCCGGTGAGGCTTCCGTGGTCTGCTTTTTGCTCAGCCCGGACAGCACAGGGCATATTGCGATATGCAGCAGCGATCCGCTGCACCCCATCGTCGTCGAGAGCAATTACCTTTCCGTCCCGAAAGATGGCTCCAAGCTCGAGAGAGCTTTGGAAGTCATCGAGAGAGTCATTGATCGACTCTCAGCGACTTACGAAGGCTACGAACTCACCACGGACCTTTCCGACAAGAACACCTATATCAGAAACAACGCCGCCCATGCGCACCACTGGACGGGCACATGCCAGATAGGAAAGGTCCTCGACGAGCATCTCAATGTGCTGGGGGTCGAGAATCTCATGGTTGCGGACACGAGCTCGATTCCTGGAATCTTCAGAGGACACACCTGCGCCGCAGCGCTGTTGATCGGAGCCGCGGCATTCGTCGAGCTCACGGGAATCAAGGACTGGGACTTCTAATGGGTCCGCTTCAGGATCAGAGGAATAGGGACAGACCACGGTTTCGAGTTTGGCACTCTGGGGACCACGTTTTCCGAACACTAAACTCCCGAAACCGTAGTCTATCCCCGTTTTCCAATC